>CAZIUM010000045.1:0-16799 GCA_964542285.1 uncultured Lentisphaerales bacterium | reverse complement strand
CCCTTCGCCGCCGCGCGCGGGTTTCCCGCGCGATCCCTTCGCCCTCCTGCCTCAGCGCCTCCGCGCCTCCGCGGGAGATAATATCCGCGACGAAATCCGTTCCCATTGTGACTCCTGAATTCTGCGTTCGGCGCTTCGCGCCGCAACGCCCGTTTGAGGTCACTTTTCCTGTTCGTCGCCGGCCAAATCCGAGGGCAGCAAGCCCTGCTGCGCGTACTCGCGCAATTTGCGGTGCAGCGTGCGTCGGCTGATGCCCAGCTCGACCGCGGCACGCGTCCGGTTGGCGCCATGCTTGCGCAGCACGGCCAGGATTTTGCGGCGTTCGGTTTCCGCCAGCGACCCCTCAGCCAGCAGAACACCGTTGCGCCGTCCCCCCTGGGTCCCGCGCACCGCTTCGCGAATCGTCGCCGGCACGTCCCGCGCCGTCAGACGCGTCCCGCGCGCCAGCACCACCATTTTTTCGATCGTGTTGCGCAGCTCGCGCACGTTGCCGGGCCAGGCGTAGGCGCTCAACAGGTGAACGGCATCGGCCGTGATGCCGTCCACCGGCTTGCCGTTTTTGGCGCTGACCTCGCGAATGAAATGATCGCACAGCACGGGAATGTCGCTGCCACGCTCGGACAGCGGCGGCATGGCAATGTTCACGACGTCCAGGCGGAAGAACAAATCCTCGCGAAAGGTGCCCTCGTCCACCATCGTCCGCAGGTTACGGTTTGTGGCGGCGATCAGGCGAATGTCGACTTCCACGGTCTCGTCCCCGCCCACGCGCTCGAAACAACGCTCCTCGAGCACCCGCAGCAGTTTTACCTGCACGGACGGATCGATTTCGGAAATTTCGTCCAGAAAAAGCGTCCCACCGTCGGCCAGTTCGAAGCGCCCCTTGCGACGCGACTGCGCCCCGGTAAAGGCTCCTTTTTCATGTCCGAACAGTTCGCTTTCCAACAGGTTGTCAGACAATGCGGCGCAATGCACCGCCACAAAGGGACCCCTGGCCCGCGTACTCAACCGGTGCAAGGCATGCGCCGCCAGCTCCTTGCCCGTGCCGCTGGGACCGGTAATCAGCACCGAAGCCTGGGTCGGCGCCACCTGGCGGATCGTATCGAAGACCGGCTGCATCACCGCCGAACCGCCAATCAAATTTTCCAGCCCGTACTTGTTGTCGAGCTGCTGTTCGAGTTCCCGGTTCTTGTGCTCCACGTCGCGCGAGCGCAACGCGCGGGCAATCAACATCTCGAGATGATCCAGGTTCACCGGTTTGGTCAGAAAATCGTAGGCGCCCTGTTTCATGGCCTCGACGGCGGTTTCCACGCTGCCATAGGCCGTCAGCATGATGCAGATCAGTTCGGGATGCCTTGCCTGGGCGCGACGCAACAGGGCCATGCCGTCGGTTCCCGGCATGCGCATGTCGGTCAACATGACGTCCACGCCGTCGTCGGCCAGGGCCTCCAGGGCGCGTTCGGCGCTCTCGGCCAGGCGAATGCGATAATGGTTTCGCAACGCGCGCCGCAGGCCTTCGCGCGTATTTTTGTCGTCATCGACAATCAGGACGACGGGCAATGCACCGGCAGTGTTTGTTTTTGACATCGCATCGAACTCGCCGCTCCCCACGGTTTCAAAGGGAGCCGGACGCGTTTCCTTTCCTTGCTCGAACCGGTTTCACGGTCGTGTGTGGCACGCCCGCCCGTTCCGTGCCCGAAATTTCGGTTTTGGGCGGATTCAGCATGCGCAGGCGTTGCGCGACCAGCGGGAGCATGATGCGCATGCGCGTGCCCGTTTGCGGTTTGCTGGACACCTCGATTTGTCCGCCATGCTCTTGCACGATGCGCTGAACGATCATCAGCCCCAGGCCGGTGCCCTTGGTCTTGGTGGTATGATAGGGTTCGAAGATACGCCCAAAGTTTTCGGTGGCGATTCCTTCGCCACTGTCCAGAAAATCGATCGTCAGGTACCGATCGCCAACGGCAAAATCGATATCCAGGGTTCCGCCGTCGGGCATGGCATCCAGGGCGTTCTTCACCAGGTTGAAGAACACCTGCTTGATCTGACGGGGGTCCACCTTGATATCGGGCACGGTTGCGGCATGGGATACGGTCACCTCGATGCGGCGGTTTTCGATATCCGTGCGCATCAAGCCCAACGTGTCGCGCAGCAGATCGGTCACGCTGGCCAATTCCAATTGCGGGCTGGTGGGACGAATCGCCCGCAGAAACTGCGTGATGATGGCGTCCAGCCGATCCACTTCCTTGCGCGCCACATCCACCAGCTCCGACAACGGTTCACGCTGCTTTCCTGGAAGCGACTCCATTTCGCGGCCCAGCAATTGCAGATGAATGTTGAGGGCGTTAAGCGGGTTGCCGATCTCGTGCGCGACGCCCGCGGCCAGCAGCTTGACGGCGTTCAGCCGCTCGCCCTCCAGCACCGAGGCCTCCTGCTCGCGATCGCGCGTGATGTCACGCAAAATGATCAGCAGTCCGCGATCCTCCTGCTCCAGCTCCGGCAAAGGCACGGCATAAAAATTCAGAAAGCGGTGTTCGGGATAGGTCACCTCGATTTCGCGGCTCAGGATGCGCGACCATTCCTCGTCGCGGCCGGAAAAAGTCAGGTGCTCCCAGTCCAGCTCTCGCATCAGGCGCGACAGGACCCGGTTGCGCGTTTTCTCGGCATCGAACCCCAGCAACCGCTCGGCTGCGCGATTGGCGTAGCTGAGCCGATTTTCGCTGTCCAGCACCATCACTCCTTCCTGGATGGACTGGAAAATGGTTTCGAGCAAGCCGCGCTCGCGAGCCATGCGGCGCACATGCGTCTGCAGGCTTTCGGGGTCGATCTTGTCGATACGAGATACGAGACGGTCAAAAAAACCTGAAAGCATGCTTTACTGTCTATCAGATTTCGTCCGGGAAAACAAGCCCCCGTTGCAATAGCGTTACAATAGGACTCCAGACTCCGGACTCCGGAATGCCGCGTTCGGATCGGCAATCGGTCGTTGTTGTAATGGTAATCGCAGAAGCGATGCCGTTCAATCCCGATCGCGATTGAAAGAGGCAACGGTTGCCTATAAGCGGCCGTGGCACGCCGTCTCTCACCCCCGCGCAGGACTCCTGGATTCCGAATTCTCCGGGATGCAACCACGTTGCATTCCGACCTCAGGAACCAGAAACCTAAAATATGATTGCCTCCGAGTCCCTTTCGAGGTTCAATGGTCAAATATTCGATCTACCACGATTCCCAAGGATAGGGTTTCTTCGCGACAAGCAAATAAATTCTTATGAAAACGATTCGCAAGGCATTGATCACCGGCGGCGCCGGTTTTATAGGCTCCCACCTGGCCCGCAGTTTGCTGCGCGACCATTACGAAGTCACGGTGCTGGACAACCTGTTTACCGGCGCGAAGGCCAATGTCTACGACTTGTTGCCCGACAAGCGGTTCACCTTCATTCTGCATGACGTCACCCAGCCTTTCTGGGGCCAGTTCGACGAAATCTACAACCTTGCCTGCCCGGCCTCGCCCATCCATTACCAGCGCAATCCGGTCGAAACCATCAAGACTTCGTTCGTGGGCATGCTGAACGTGCTGGAGCTGGCGCTCAAGACCAAGGCCCGGGTCCTGCATTCGTCCACCTCCGAAGTCTATGGCGATCCCCTGGAACATCCGCAGCGCGAAACCTACTGGGGAAATGTCAATACCATCGGACTGCGCAGTTGCTACGACGAGGGCAAACGCGCCGCCGAAACCCTGACGGCGGACTACCGGCGGGAATACGGGGTGGACGTGCGCATGGTGCGCATCTTCAACACCTATGGACCCAACATGCACCCCAACGATGGACGCGTCATCAGCAATTTCATCATGCAGGCGCTCGCCGGAGAGCCGATTACCATTTATGGAGAGGGAACCCAGACGCGCAGCTTCCAGTATGTCGACGACCTGATCGGGGCGATGCGCGCCTTCATGAAGCGCGATCGCGGCGTCATCGACGCCTTCTGCGAGCGACACAACCTGCTGGTCCCGGTCATCAACACCGGCAATCCCGAGGAATACACCATCCGTCAGCTCGCGGAACAGGTGCTGGCCTTCCTTCCGGACAGCAAAAGCCGCCTGACCTTCGGTCCGCTGCCGCGCGACGATCCGCACCGCCGTCGCCCCGACATCGCCCTGGCGCGCGAACTGCTCGACTGGCAACCGCTTGTTCCCCTGCGCGAAGGTCTGCAAAAAACGATCGCCTATTTCCGGGCGGTGTCCGAGGAAAACAACCACGCCGGCAATTCCACGGTTGCTTCATGAAACCTTCCAACCGACAAAACGCCGCGGATCCGGAAACCATGCGGGAACACCTGCGGGTGCTGACCGAGGACATCGGGGTGCGGCTGGCCGGTTCGGACGGCGAGCGCGCCGCGGCCGACTACATCGCCCGGCAATGTCGAAGCCACGGTGTTTCCACCATCCTGGAAGACTTTCCCGTATGGGAGCGACGCGTGGAGAGCGAAACGCTGGATGTCATGGTGAACGGTACCTGGCAATCCTTTCCCTGCTCGCTCTTCGGTGGCGCGCCGTCCACCGACGGCGCCACGCTGGAGGCTCCGCTGGTGTATTTCGCCTCTCAAACGGAATATCGACGCTCCGATCTTTCCCACCTGACCGGTAGGGCCGTGGTTCACCTGGGATGTCATATCGCGACCCGCGAAGCCTACCGGGCACTGATGGCGGCGCGGCCCGCCTTTCTGCTGTTTGTCGACACGCGCTATCCCGGCGAACAACCCCTGGCGGATGGACTTTTTCCCGCCTACGTCCGGGAAATGGGTGCGCATCCCACCGTCAACGTGGCCTTCATGGACGCCTGGGAATGGAAGCGGGCCGGCGCCACCCGTGCCAGGCTGTGCGTGCGCGGGGGGCGTCTCGACAGCCGTTCGCAAAATGTAATCGCTGAAATTCCAGGAAGCGACCCGGAAGCCGGCGCGCTCTATGTCGGCGCCCATCACGACACCCAGGCCGGCTCCGTCGGCGCCGACGACAATGCCGTCGGGTGCGCCGCCATGCTCGAACTGACACGGTTGTTTTCACGGCGCCGTCCGCGTCGCACGCTGCGCCTGGTCAGCTTCGGAGCCGAGGAGCAATTATCGGTGGGCAGTGCCCAGTATGTCCGGCGCCATCGTGACGACATCGAGCGCCACGGACGCTTCATGTTCAACTTCGACAGCTTCGGATCGCTGCTGGGATGGACGGAAGTGACGATCAACGCCCCCGCGCCATGCGAACAATGGCTGACCGAAACAATGAATGCCGCCGACATCTACTTCCGTCCGTCGCGCGCCGTGGTGCCCTTCACGGACCAGTTTCCCTTTGCCGCCGCCGGCGTTCCCGGCTTGTGGTTGCGGCGCTGCAACTGCGAAACCGGCGTCTTTTACCACCACCGCGCCGACAACACTTCGGACCGCGTCTGTCCCCGGACCATGGCGCTCCACATCGACGCCGCGGCCGCCTTCCTGACACGCCTGTCGGAAGCCCCTCTCGACCCCCCGGAATGGTCCATTCCCGCGCAACAACAGGAACAAATCGACGCCGTTTGGCAAAGCCACTACGGTGGCTGGAGCGAACTGTAGCAAGAACCTCGTCAGACGGACCTGGCGCGGGCGTTGCGCAGCGCGGGCGCGTACCGTGCCGTGTACACGTAGATCGAAAGCAGGTTGATCGTCAACCCAAAGACTTCGACCCCCATCATCAAGCCGCGACCGGGCCAGTCAAACCCCAGGTACAGGTAAAGCAGGCACCCGATCGGGAAGCTGATGGCCGTACGCAGTTTTCCCATCCAGTTGGCCCGCATGTCGGCCTGCCCCGACGCCAGAGCCCGCAAAAAGGACACCCATTGATCCCGCAGCAGGTAAAACACGGTGAATACCAGCATCAGGACGGCATGGGAGCGTTCCGCCGCACCTTCCCGCGCCAGCAAAAACGTCAGGACGGGAAAGACGACAATGTAGAATACCTTGTCCATCAAGGGATCGGCCAAGGCTCCGAAAACGCTGGTCACCCGCCAGCGGCGCGCCAGCATCCCGTCGAACAGGTCCGTCAACGACGCCGCGATCAACAACACCAGATTGGCCCAGGGCAGACCGGAACGCGGCGCGTACGCATGCCAGACGGCTCCGGTCATGGCCAGCATCACCAGGGGAACCCTGGCCAGGGTCAGCGCCGTGACCAGGGCAAAGGCATGTTTGGGAACCTTCGTGGCATGATCGTGTTTCATGGCCGCTAGACTAGCCGGAACGCGCGACGAGTTCAATCGAAACGTTGCGGCGCGGAGGTGAGAATCGGCAACTTGATCTTGCCGACTCTCTGTGAAGGGGTGTGGGGGCATGGGGGAGGAGATCGGGATCGCGACACGCGAGGCGCGGCAAGTTCCAATATCCAACGGGCCAATAACCAATGCCCAAGTTTCGCGCGAGGGACCCGCGCGCGGCGGCGAAGGGCCTCAGCGCCCTTTCCGGCCCAAGATGTCAATCCTCCCGGTCTTTGGCGGGACGCGGCGGCCTTCGGGCGGGGCGATTTCCGCGTTCGCGGGACTGCCGCATGCGCTCGAAGCGTTCGCGCATCGCATCGCGTGCCTTGGCAATCTGATCGTCGCTCATAAATTCGCGCAAAATCAGAATTCGCGCGATTGCCAGCTTGGCGATTTCCGTGCGCAAGGCGCCAATTTCATAAACAAGCTTCATGGCTTCGTCGTCTTTTTTTTCGCGGTCATTCATTAACCCGGCCATCACATCCGCCTGTCGCAACAACAGCTTATTAAGCTCTTCTTGCAACCCGGTTTCCGTTTCCTGGACTTTTCGCATGCCGTCACGCAAACCGGCCGCCTTGTCCGGCGTCAATCCAATTTGGCCGACAAAGCCTTCATCCATCAGCATGCGGAACAAAATGGATTCCCGATTCATCCCGCGCGGCTGCATTCTCGCGCGCCGCCACTGGTCCGCGGCCTGGACGGGACGCTTCTCGTCGCCAAACGCTCCGCGGGGGCCCAGTTCCTGGGCAAACCCAACGCTTTGAATGACCATTCCCGTCATGACGATCAACGCCGGCCCCTTGAAACTTTTCATTAATGCTTTCCTTTCATTAAAAACAACCCTTTTTGATGCCATCCCTTAAAACAACGCAGACCACTCTAAAATATTGTTTTCCCTTGCCCTCGTCGGCTTGCAAAACCCCCGTGAAGACAAGTTGCGGCTCCCGGGGGTTTATACAGGGAATATAAACGGATCAACTGTATGGTAATCAAGTACTTGAGCAAAACAAATTCCTTGTTAACAACCTGTTGACAACCTTGCTACTCTTTTCCCTTGTCTTCTCGTGTCCAATATGTGATTTTCCCATTGCACCCCGACGTGCATTTTCCGCTTCCCGGGAGGTCATCGAGCGGACGATTTGATTTTTTCGTTTTTTTTTATGGAATTTTCGTCATGGAAGCAACCGAACTCTGGAATCAAGCCTGCGAACAGCTCAAAACCGTTCTGCAACAAGATGTTTTTTCGCGCTGGATTGCCATCATTCAACCCAAAAATTTTAAAGACAACGTTCTTCTGGTCCAAGTCGACAACGATTTTCACCAGATGTGGATCGAGGAAAATTATCAGCCGCTGATTCTCAACGCCTTGAAAAGCGCGGGGGCTTCCCCGGATATCAAACTGCACTTTGTGGTTGAGGCGCCCATCCTCAACCCCCGGCGATCTCCACCTTCGGAAAAAACCAAACCCCGGCGCAACAAGTCCACCACGAACCGCGCGGATCCTTCCTCATCGTCGCTGAATGCTTCTTTTACCTTTGACGACTTTGTCATCGGCCCCTCCAACAGTTTTGCCCATGCGGCGGCCCTGGCAGTGGCTCAGGCCCCGGGACGCGCCTACAATCCGCTTTTCATTTACGGACAAACCGGGCTCGGCAAAACCCACCTGATCCAGGCCGTGGGACACCGGGTCCTCGAAAAACCCGGCAAAACCGTTGCGTACCTTTCCAGTGAAGCCCTGCTTAACGAATACGTCAATGCCCTGCAAAACCGCAGTACGGTCAATTTTCGTCGCAAATATCGCAATGTCGATGTCATGTTGGTGGACGATATTCATTTTCTGGCCGGCAAGGAGGGGCTACAGGAGGAGTTTTTTCATACCTTTAATGCCCTGTACGACGCGAGAAAACAGATCATCATGACCAGCGATCGACCGGCCAGCGAAATTTCAGGGCTCGAACGGCGCCTGGTCTCGCGTTTCGAATGGGGCCTGGTGACGGAGATGGAATGTCCCGATTTTGAAACCCGCCTGGCTATCATTCGATACAAGCAATCCAATTCGAAAACGCCCCTTTCGGAAGATTTGCAAGTATTCATTGCCGAAAACGTAAAATCCAACGTTCGTTCGCTCGAGGGAGCCCTGGTTCGCGCCATCTCCTACAGTTCCCTGAGCCAGGAACCGCTAACCCGGGATACCCTGCGTTATCTCCTGCGCGATCTGCTCGACAAGGAAAGACAGGACGACATCCATTTTGACGACATTCAGAAGGCGGTCGCCGACTATTTCGACATTCGCCTTTCAGACCTCTCCAGCAAGCGTCGCCCTCGTTCCGTGGCTCTCCCGCGCCAGGTGGCCATGTACCTGTGCCGACGGCTGACCCGCTCCTCGCTGCCGGAAATCGCCACCTCCTTCGGCAAAACGCATGCCACCGTATTGCATGCCTGCCGTTCCATTCAAAACCGCATCAGCGTCGACGACGGTCTTCGCCAGAATGTACGCTCCGTGGTACGCAAACTGGGCCAGGACCCCGTCTCGCTGCAATTGTGAACAACCCTGTCAACAACCTGAACAAATGCTGGTGCCTGCCTGTATACATTCCCCTGACAACCTACGCCACCCTTCTCCGTTTTCGCCATCCAAGAGATTTTATCTTCCATTGTCAACGCTTCTTCAACAGCCCCGTCCCTTATCAAAAGCCTTGATTTCTAAGCATTTATTTCCCTTGTTCCCGAGTTTATAAACATGCATAATAAAACTGGATTTTTAATTTAACTTAACACCACTACATCTCCGGAGTTCATCAAGATGAAATTCAGAATTTCCAAAACCAAGTTGCTTGAAGTCCTGCAACGCGTACAGAACGTGGTCGCACCGCGCAGCACCCTGCAGATATTGTCCAATGCCATGATTCAAGCCGATGGAGAACAGCTCAAGTTGATCACCACGGACCTGGATGTCAGTGTGCGCGGCAGTGTGGCGGCCCAGGTGGAAAGCGAAGGGGCCACCACCTTGCCGGTACGGAGGTTGGTCAGCATTGTGCGAGAATTGTCGGACGAAGAAATAGAAATCGACGTGGACGAGGAGGATGTGGCCAGCTTGCGCAGCGGGGGGTCGTTTTTCAAGATTATCGGGTTGCCGATGCGCGATTTTCCGCCGGTGCCACGGGCCGAAGGGGAAAGCAGTTTTCGCATCGATCAGGGCACCTTCCGCGAGATGTTGAGAAAAACGTTCTATGCCGCTTCCCAGGAAGAAAGCCGCCGGGTTCTCAACGGCGTCCTGCTGGCGTTCAAGGAAGGCAAACTGACCATGGTGGCCACCGATGGAAAACGCCTGGCCCTGGTCGAACAGGAAGCCGAATTTCCACCCGAAATGGATGTGGAGATCGTTTTGCCGATCAAGGCCGTGAATGAATTACTGCATATTCTGGGAGAGGATGGGGATTTGCGCATTTTTTCTCAAAAGGGACAGGCAATTTTCGAATTCAACGAGACCATGCTCAGCACCAAGCTGATCGATGGGGTTTATCCCAACTACCGGCAGGTGATTCCTTCCGGATGCGACGAAAGGGTCACGATCGGGCGCGAGGACCTGTTGAATGCCATGCGTCGCGTGTCGCTAGTGACCACCGAAAAGTCCAATGCCACCAAACTGACCTTCCACGACAACCAGTTGACGATCCTGACGCAAACGCCGGAGATCGGAGAAGCCCGGGAAACTTTACCGATCAAGTACAACGGACCCGAAATTTCCGTAATTTTCAATCCCGAGTACGTGATCGATCCCCTGCGCAACCTCAGCAGCGACGAAATTTACGTGGAAATGAGCAGCGCGCATGGTCCCGCATTGATCAAGTGCGACATTCCTTTCCTGTATGTCTTGATGCCACTCAGAATCGATTAAAAAAGGCGTTGACCGACCGTCCGCTCGCGTGACATAATGCAGTTGTAACAAGCGATTTTATTTTTATAAAAAAGGTGCATGATCATGGCTCGTCAGAAAAAATATAAAGGGTTCACTCTCGTCGAAATGCTGGTGGTAATCGCCATTATCGCGATTCTGGCCGCCGCGCTGTTTCCCGCCATTACTTCGGCCATGAATCAGGCGCGCGCCACCGCCATGAAAAACAAGGGACGCGGCATCTGGCTGGCGATTACCTCCGCCAACATGGAACGCGAACCCTTGGGTTTTCCATCCCTCTGGCCCAAGGAACTCGAGGATTCGGAAAACATCAATACATCGGTGGATTATTTTAACTACCTGCTTTCGGACGGCGACAACAAAAATACCATCGTGCGGGACGCCGATGCGCGTCTGGTTTCGGATTTGACGCCCGAGGCGTTGATTGTACAGGGCGTGCCGGTAGCAAACACCGCTTCGCTTTCGGACGAAAACATCGCCTGGCACGTGGGCGTCGTCAGCGACATCACGCCAGGGGAAATGCCGTTTCTCTTCAGCAAGAATCTTTCCTCCACGCACACGACGATCCAGGGAGCTACGGGCGATGACGATTCCACGCGTCTGACGCTCGATCCCGAAGCCAAGCCTTTCGGCAATGCGCGCGCGGTCTGGGTCAACAAGGGCGGCGGCATTTTCGATGCGCGGCCGCGCTACATGTACACCAAGGTGGTTGTGGGCATCATGACCAACGAAGTGGATGTATGGCACACGGCCCAGGAGTAAGGCGCCGGGGTTCGGTTCAATTTCTGAAGGCCGTCCACGAACGCGGATGGCCTTTGCTTTTTAACCCTGGGTTTTCCTTAACTTTGCCAACTCCCACGCACTCACGTACCCACACAAAGCCGGATCAAGTTTCCATTCGCGGACGTTGGGCGTGGCGGTGCAAGGGCGGTCCTTGGACGATCGTTGTAGTGCGCGATGCAATCATCTTCTCTCCGGCCCAGGCACGCCAGCCAACCGACACGGCACGGCGACTGGCTTGCCCGATGGTGTCGAGAAAACGTTCTTCGCCGCGCCAGAAAGGCAGCGAACCCAGCCGTCGCGTCAGCGGGGCGTCCGGCGCGGTTTCGATCGGTGACGGACCGAAATCCGGTTCTTCGAGTTGAACATTGTGTCCCCAGAAATCGGCTTCGGTCAAGGATTTTTCCGTGGAAGAAGTGTTTTCAACCGGACTTTTTTGTTTTTTTGCGCCCAGATCCGAAGCCGGACTGTCGAGTAATTCATCCAGCTCGATGCCACGGAACGACAACAGCAGGAGGGGGTCCTGGTCGAAGGCTTCGATCAGCAAAAAAAACACTGCCGCCAGGTGTTTGCAGGGATTGGCCCAGTCACGGCAGGTGCAGTGGGTTTTAAGGGCGTAGCGGTCGGGAGGAAACAGCGACGTTCCCGCTTCGGCAAACAAGGTTTCGACTTCATGAGGCAAATCGCGCACGAGCAGGCGGGACAGCAGCAGAGGACGCTTTCGAAAGGACGACACGAGGTGGGCATGGGCCGCGTCGTCGAGAGGATCGCATGCGAGGATGCCGTCGTAGGCTCGATCGGCTCCCCCCTGCACCTGGGCGGTAACCCGACCCGCGGAGATCGACAGAGCGATCACCTGGCCCGCATAGGCATATCCGCGTCCGCGTCCCAGTCGGGCGCCAAGATGAAAACTTTCGAGAAGTTCAAGCCAGTGACGGCCCCACCAGTGGCGCGCAAAGCCGCCACGGCGGCTTTGCGCTCGGATGCCGCCCCTGACCGTCAGGGGAATGCGGGGTTCGAATTTTCTGGCTTTGCTCATGGTTTGCCGCGGTTCTCCGTTTGCGACATGTCCAGTGACAGTGCCAGCACCTCGCGCAACCGTTGATTCGATAGTTCGGTCAGCCAGCGATCTCCAGCGCCGATCAGGTCGTCGGCCAACGATTGCTTGTCCTCTATCATGGCATCGATACGCTCCTCGAGGGTTCCGGCGCAAATAAGCTTGTAAACGAACACGGTTCGATGCTGGCCGATGCGATGCGCACGATCCGTGGCCTGGTTTTCGACGGCGGGATTCCACCAGCGGTCATAATGGAAAACATGGTTGGCCCGCATCAAATTAAGACCCGTTCCTCCCGCCTTGAGCGAGAGCACGAACAACGGGGGACCTTCCTGGGCCTGGAAACGAGCCACCATGGCTTCCCGCGCGGCGCGGGGTACTCCCCCGTGCAGAAAGGGAATTTCGGTGTCAAGGTGCTCCCGAAGATAGGCACAAAGCAAGCGCCCCATGGTGGCGTATTGGGTGAATATGAGGGCCTTTTCGTCGCTTTCCAGAATTTCGCGCACCATGGCGGCGATGCGGTCCAGTTTTCCCGAGCGCCCTCGAAGGTCGTCGGTTCCTCCCAGGAACTGTTGCGGATGGTTGCAGATTTGTTTCAACCGGGTGAGGGTGGCCAGGACGAGACCGCGCCGTTCGCGTCCGGAGAGAGCGTCGAGGCGTTCGTCGAGGGCGCGCAATTCGGCTGCATACAACGAGGCTTGTTCGCGCGTCAGGGTACAATAGACCTTGCTTTCGATACGTTTGGGGAGATCGGTAATCACGCTCGGATCGGTTTTAAGCCGGCGCAAGATGAAAGGTGCGGTCAGCCGCCGCAACGCGGCGCGGGCGCCCCTGTCGATGCCGGTGCGGATCGGGCGTTGAAATCGGTTTTGAAAGTCGGCGCGCGAACCCAGCAGGCCGGCGTTGAGAAAATCCATCAGGGCCCAGAGGTCGCCCATCTGGTTTTCGACGGGCGTTCCGGTCAGGGCCAGGCGGAAATCGCCGTTCAACGCGCGCACGGCGCGCGATTGCCGGGTGGCTGGATTCTTGATGTTTTGCGCTTCGTCGATGACGATTCCCGCCCAGTGAATGCGACTCAAGGTGGAAAAATCGCGCAGCAGGGTGCTGTAGCTGGTGATCGCCAAGGCCTGGTCGCTTACGGCATCGGCCAGTATTTCGCCGGACACCCTGCCGGGGCCATGGTGCGACAGGACCGCAAGCGTGGGCGTAAAGCGTTGAGCCTCACGCAACCAGTTGCCGATCAAGGACATGGGGCACAACAACAGAACCGGTCGTTGTTCGCCCTGTTCGCGCAGATACGCCAGCAGCGCCAGGGTTTGGATGGTTTTGCCGAGCCCCATATCGTCCGCCAGGCAGGCGCCCAATCCCCAGCGGCACAAATACGCGCTCCAGGCAAACCCCCGTTGTTGATAGGGACGCAGGATTCCATTAAAAGTGCTGGGCGTGGGCAGAGGTTCCAGGCGGGCTTCGCCTTCCAAGGTTTGAAGCAAGGCGTTGACGGGGCGTGAATCGGAATCTCCGGCAACGCGGACTTTCAGCCCGGCCGGTTTGACGGCGCCGACAAACATGCGCATCAGTTCGCGCAGGGGAATTCGATCGCGCTCTTGCAACAAGTGACGCAATTCCGTCAGGCGTTTGCGATCCACTTCGATCCAGTCCCGACGCAGGCGTACCAGGGGACCGGAGGCGGTCAGCAGGGCGTCCAGTTCCCTTGGCGTAACGGTTCGGTCGCCCTGTGCCAGGGACCAATTGACCTGCACCAGGGCATCCAACCCCACATTTTCCGAAGCTTCGGGTTGCATTGCCGGTGGATCGAGTTTTGCAACCAGTTGCAGGGGGGGAGCTTGTTGTTGTCGGGTCCACCATTCGGGGAGGTCGACATCGAATCCGGAACTGGTCAGAAGAGGAGCATGGACGGTTAGAAACGTATAGGCTTCCTCCACATCGAGGACCATGCAAGCATCCTTTTCGGAATATCGATCTTCGCGGATCGAGGGGCAGAGCGACGCGGCCTGTCCGAGAGCCGTGAGAGCATATTCCCGGTGTTTCCGCGGCAACGTTCGCATAGGAAAAACCGGTTGCGGGGGGGAATTTCGATGCGCGCGGTGCAAAAGGCATCGTAGGCGCCAGGGACCCTGACCGGCGCGAGACAGCGGTTCCGTCAGACGCAGCAGAAGACGGACACCGGAATCGGAACCCAGCGACAAGGGACGGCGCCATCGGGTCAAGTCCCGTGCCAATGCGCGCAGGTCTTCGGGGTTTTTCCAGCGGATGCGTCGACCATCGCCCCGCAAGGAAGCCATCCAGGCCGCATGGGCTCCCGAATACAACCCTTTGAGAGCATGGGCGCGCGTGAGAGGGGTTGTCGCGCCGGTGCGAACCAGGCGATCGAGTGCATCCGCGACATACTCGCGACCGAGCGCATGGCGAGCCTCCCGGCTTGCGATCCTGTCCGGGGGTCGATCCGGACGGGTTGTCAGACAACCGACGCAGGGAGGCAAACGGCGCAGAATGGGTTCGAGGCGGGGGTTTTCGGCCCCATCCAACACCGGGGTCCAACGACTTTCGAAGCATTTCGGCGCGACCTCTAACAAATCCGGCAAATAGGACTGGCGCGCCACCATCGCACCGGCAAAGCGCCACAACAAGCTCCAAGCCATCAAATCCCTTCCGGCCATTACCTTTGGACCGATTCTTGGACCCGAGGAACAGGACGCCAACAGGGCGCATTGTTCCATCCAACTCAGCGGCAGCATGGTAATGCGCCAGGGTTGCAAGGTTGGGGCGTCTGCGTCCGGCCAGAGGCGGTCCGTGGGCAGCAAAACGCCCTGCGAGGGGTGTGGCCGTCCCGCGGAACTCGGCAGCCAGGCATATCCGGGGCGGGCATGGGCGGCGCGTGCCGCGGCGTGACCGCCCGCAATGAGAATCAGGGTCTGTGCCAGAGAACGGCGGTCAATATCGAACGGCGATCGCGTCACCAGGTCGGCACGGCTTTTGCGCAAAAATTTGTGGCGGGGCGAGCTTTCGCCCCACAAGTGCAGGCGGCCATACATCCAGGATGCGTGTAGAACGATCATTGAGTTTTACGTTAAAAGCTGGGTTTGTCCGAAGACTCCCCTTTGCGCAGCAGGTTGGTTTGCCCTTTCCATTCGAAGACGACGCCATGAGGGTGAATTTGCACGACGCGAGCGCCGGTGCGGCTGCGCTCTCCGGCTTCCAGCATTTCGCCGGTATCGAGCATCACCAGGTTGTTGTCGCCGACGGCCACTCCCTTGACCGAAAACAAAGGCCATGCGGCGGGTTGGGTGGCAGGAGATGCGGAAGGGGGGACGTCCGGAAGCATGGGCTCCGGCGCGGACGATCGGGCGACGGTTGCCGTCGGTGCGGTCGCGACAGGAGGCGTGACGGAAGTCGTTTGGAGCGGATCCGAGACGACCGGGTCCGGAGGGCGAATCGATTCCCTGTTGGTTGGGGGCTCCGCGGGACGGAACGAAGGGATCGCCGGAACGTGACCGGAAGGGGGCGGAGTTTCCCGCGGAGGCCATGAGACCGAACGTCCGGGAGGCGTTTTGCGTTCGCGCAGCGTGACAAGAATCAGGGTCAACAAAAGGAAAAAAACACCGGTCAGCATGGCGGCGACGTTCCAGGGGGACAGGGCCCCGGCCGGCCGTCGCTGTCCGGGTTGGGGCGGCCGCGGAGGTGTGGACGCGGGCTCCCGGGGCGAAGGCGGCAGTTCGTGGCGTCGCAGGGCCTCCTCGATCAGGCTCATTCCTCCACCCCCTCCAGTTGTGCTTCGGCCCGCGCGACACAGTCGGCCGTAATGCGCCGCGTGCCGGCCATGTAGCCGGCCAGCATGGCATAATCGCACAGGGCGTTGATCAGGCGCGGGATGCCGCCGGTATATTGGATCACCCCGGCCAGGGCGCCGTCATCGAAGGTTACTTCCGGGGGCGCGCCGGCCTTGCGCAGCCGGTGTTCGATGTAGGACGCGACGTCGTTTTCGGCCAGGGGGGGGATATGATACCGCACGGTAATTCGCTGGCGCATCTGGCGCAAAGCCGGAGATTCCAGACGTTTTTTCAGTTCCGGTTGCCCCGCGAGGACAATCTGGAGCAGTTTCTGGCGGGTGGTTTCCAGATTAGAGAGCAGGCGCACCTCTTCCAGGGTTCGTGGCGGCATGTCCTGCGCTTCGTCAATGATCAGGACGACGATGCGGCTGGCTTCGGCCTGGCGCAGCAGAAAGGCATTCAGCGTTTCCATTTGCGATAGGCGGTCATGTCGGGAAGTTTTAAGGCCGAAGTCGCTCAGGATGGCACGCAGCAACTGGGCCCCGTTGAGGCATGGATTCAGGATCAGCGCGGAACGGATGTCCGCTCCGAAATTTTCCAGCACCGCGCGACAAAGGGTGGACTTGCCGCAACCGACCTCGCCGGTCAGTTCGATGAAGCCCTTGCGCTGCAAGATGCCGTACCGCAGATGGTCATACGCGGCACGGTGACTGGCCGCGAAATAAAGGAATTTCGGGTCGGGCGTGATGTTGAAGGGAAACTCACGTAACTGGAAAAACTCAAGATACATGTCGGAAGGATTAGCTTAGCGGGAGAGCCCCGGTTTTGTCCATGATTTTCGGGTGCGCAGCCGGTCGCGCCCACCATGGCGGGATGGGTTTTAGAGGCCCTTCAGCGCCGCGCGCGGGGCGTGATAGGGTTGAGGAGCGAGGGTTGAGGGGCGAGGGTTGAGGGTTGAGGGTTGAGGGTTGAGGGTTGAGGGG
>CAZIUM010000044.1:0-17171 GCA_964542285.1 uncultured Lentisphaerales bacterium | reverse complement strand
ACTTACCGCGCCCCTCCCACTCCCCAGGGGGCGCATTTACTTTGTCAAGTCACCCCGGTTTTTGACTGATGAAAAAAATCGAGGGCTTTCCGATGATTTCACTTTTCTGCTATAATGATGTTTTATTTTTATAACCCCGACACAAGAGGATGAACAAATGGAACAAATACTGCAAGAAATTCAACCCTGGTTGACCTTATACGGTCTCAAAATCGTCGCTGCGCTTTCCATTTTGATTGTGGGAAAACTGATCGCAAAAGGCATTCGTTCACTGCTTGCCAAAATGCTGCGCAAAAGTCATGTGGAAGATACCCTGGTTGGGTTCGTCAGCACTTTGTGTTATTCGATCCTGCTGGCTTTTATCATCGTTGCCGCATTGGGTCAACTGGGAATCCAAACCGCTTCCTTTGTGGCGATCCTCGGCGCTGCCGGTTTGGCCGTCGGCCTGGCCCTGCAGGGATCCCTGGCAAATTTCGCCGCCGGGTCGACCTGGTCGCAGGCGTCAGCTATGGCGACGATCTGGACAAGGTCAACAAGATTTTGCATTCGATTCTGCAAGCCGACGAGCGGGTTTTGAAGGACCCTGCTCCGACAATCGGAGTTCTTGCGTTGGCCGACAGCAGTGTCAATTTCGCGGTTCGCCCCTGGGTCAAGACCGCCGATTACTGGGATGTATTTTTCCACATGAACGAAACCATCAAGAAACGCTTCGATGCGGAAGGAATTACCATTCCCTTCCCGCAACAGGATGTGCACATCCATCAGAACAACTAGTTCTTAATTCGTCCACTTCATCGGAATCCCCCCCATGTCCTCCAAACCACCGATTGTCATTATGCCCTGCCTTGACATGCAACAGGGCCGCGTCGTCAAAGGCGTAAAATTTGTCGATCTCCGCGACGCAGGCGATCCGGTCGCCTGCTGCGAAGCCTATTGTCGCGCGGGCGCGGACGAAATCGCCATGCTGGACATTACGGCCACGGTCGAAGGCCGATCCACCTTGCTGGAGGTGGTTCGTCGCGTGGCGAAGGTGGCCACGATTCCTTTCACGGTTGGCGGTGGCATTGGGGATGCCGCCACGGCCGAAGCCGTTCTGAAGGCCGGCGCAAACCGGATTTCCACCAGCAGCGCGGCGTTCAGACGCCCCGAGGTCATTCGCGAAATGGTGTCCGCTTTCGGTGCCCAACGGGTTATCGTGGCCATCGATGCCGCGCGCAACCCCGCGATGTCTTCAGGCTACGAGGTCTTTATTGACGGCGGTCGCACCGCCACCGGACACGATGCCGTGGATTGGGCCCAAAAAGTGGCGGGGTTCGGCGTCACCACCCTGCTGCCCACCAGCAAGTCAACCGACGGTGTACGCATGGGCTACGACTTGCCGTTGATCCGCGCCATCCACGCAACCACGGGCGCAACGGTCGTGGCCTCCGGCGGCGCTGGGAAGCTTGAACATTTCAAGGATGCCGTCAATGCGGGGGCCACCGTCCTGCTGGCGGCATCCGTGTTCCATTTCAACGTCATCGGAATCGGCGAGCTCAAAACCTATCTGCATGACCAGGGAATTGCAGTGCGCATGTCGCCCGCCTAGCCTGAGCCTGGCCAACGCACGAAAAGCCTGGGCGAAGAGATTCGCGGGATTTTGAAAACGGGGACGCCAGCAATGTCAGACAACATTTCCATCCACAAGGAACGACTGACGTTCAAAGGTCGCGCATGCGCCCATGTCGTCGCATTGGCGATTCTCGCCTGGCTGGCCATGCCCATGATGCAGTGGCTGGCGGGAGTTTTCCGCTATCCCAAGGACGACATGGGACATGGATGGGTGGTGCCCCTGTTCAGCCTCTACCTGCTGTGGCGACGCCGTGCCGCGTTGCGTGCCTCCGTCGGCCCCCCCTCATGGGGCGGCGCCCTGATCAGTCTGCCGGCCCTGCTTGTCCTTTGGATGGGGGAACGTGGCGGCCAGGTGCGCCTGTCGCAACTGGCGGTTTATTTTTTGTTGTGGAGCCTGACCTACGCCTTCTGGGGCCGCCGCATGGCACGCTTGACAGCCTTTCCTGTTGTGTTCCTGCTGTTCACAGTGCCGCTGGGTTTCCTGGACGTTTTTACGATCCGTCTGCGACTTCTTACGGCAATGCTCTCCAACGCCGTGCTGAATGGCATCGGCGTCCCGGTAGCGCGCATCGGTACGGGATTGCGCTCGCTGGCCGGCGAAGGATTCAGCCTGGATGTTGCGGACCCCTGCAGTGGCCTGCGTTCCATTTTCGCCCTGACCGCGATTACCGCCGCCTATGCGTACATGACCCAACGGCACCTGTGGCAGAAATGGCTGTTGTTTGCCTGCTCCGTTCCCTTGGCCGTGATCGGCAACATGGCTCGTATTTTCACTATTGCGGTGGTGGCTCGATATTTTGGCCAGGAGGCGGGTACCGGATTTTACCATGACTACTCTGGCTACCTGGTCTTCCTGGTGGGAACGCTGTTGATGATGCAGACCGGGACCTGGATCGCCCGCCTGGGATCGAAATCCCCCATTCCCCAACCGTTGCCGTCCTCGGATTTTCCGATTCGCGCAACGCGTGTCCGGCCCCATCATTTTGGCTTCCTTCTTGGCCTGCCCCTGGCGATGCTGGCGATCGGCATCGCCCTGAACAAGATGCCGGACCCGGTGGTGGAACCACAGGATTTTCTGGTCCGCAACCTGCCCGAAAACATTGGCGACATGCGTGGATCGCAACCGTGGTTCTGTCACAACGAACAATGCCTGACATGGCTTGAAGACCTGGATTTCAGCCTCGAGAATCGATCTCCCGTCTGTCCCCAGTGCGGCGGGCCCATGCATACGATTTCCTTGAGCGAGCATACCGTGCTGCCCCCCGACACGCTGTTTCTCAAGCGTAACTACCATGAACCCCTCGGCGGCGTCTACCGCGTCACGGTCGTCATCAACGGGGAAAGCCGGCAGAGCATTCATCGACCGGAATTGTGCCTCCCGGCGCAAGGCTATTTCATGGAACATTCCGAAACCGTTTCCTTCCCACTTGGCGAAAAGAAGGATCTGGACGTGAAACTGGTGGATGTACGCCGCAGCGCCACCCTGGGCAGCGGCTATCCCATGGGACAGGCGTATTTTTTCATCAGTTCGCGGCACGACACGGCCTCTCATTATATCCGGATCCTGATCAGCGCTCGCGCTCGCGCTTTCGAGAACCGCGTCACCCGCTGGGGCATGGTGACGATTACCGCCGACATCCCCTTCAACACCCCGGAAAGCAGAACCCGCCTGCATGCTTTTTTGAAAGAGCTTTATCCGCAACTGCGTTTGAATCCCAAGTCGGCGTCACTTGCGCATAAAGGCCGTTCCGAATTATGAGTTCCGCATCGAACTACGTGCCTGCTCACCATGTATGACCTGATCAATTATTCCCTGGTATTCGGCATCAGCGCGGTGCTGGTGTTGCTGCTGACGCCCCCCGTGCGGTGGCTTGCCGGACTCGTTGGCATGGTGGACATGCCCGACGAGCGGCGCATTAACGCCAGACCAGTCCCCCGGGGTGGCGGCATTGCGGTGTTCATCGCTTTTCACGGTTCGCTATACATCGTCGAACGGATGTCCCATGGGCTGCTTTTGGGACGACTTGGCCCCCATTGGCACACCATTTTTCTGGCCGCCTCCGGCTTGTTGCTGGTTGTGGGGCTGCTCGACGACATCCTGGAATTGAAACCATGGCTGAAGTTGGCGGGACAAATCATGGTGGCGGTGTTGCTTTACGGCTCGGGGGCCCGCCTGGACAGCGTACTGTGGTTTCAACCCACTGAAAGTTTAAATTTTCTTCTGACCATTATCTGGTTCGTGGGCATCATCAACGCCTTTAACCTGATCGACGGCATGGATGGGCTGGCCTCCGGACTGGCCATGATCGGGTCTCTTGGGCTGGCGGCCTGCCTTTTCGCGCGGGGGTATTCGCGCGAAGCGTTGCCTTTGATTGCCCTATCGGGTGCCTGTCTTGGCTTTCTACGCTACAATTTTTATCCGGCCTCCATCTTTCTGGGCGACAGCGGCAGCATGTTTCTGGGATTGCTGTTGGCTACCATTCCCCTTTACACGGCCAGCAAGGCCGAAATGCTGGCCTCGATCGGGGTTCCCCTGCTGGCCATCGGCGTCCCGCTCTTTGACACCGTTCTGGCCATTTGGCGCCGCTCCGTGCGTGCGGCCATCCCGACGCTGGCCGGCGAAGGAAGTCGGGCCGTGCGGGTTATGCAGGCCGACAAGGAACATTTGCATCACCGCATCCTGGCCAGGGGCATGACGCAGCGTTCAGCGGCTCTGGCGCTCTATGCTCTCAGCACCCTGATGGTCACCGTGGCCGTCACCGGCTTGCTGTTCAAGACACGCTCCACCGGCATCGTGATGTTAGGTTTCATTTTCGTGTCCTACGTTCTTGCCCGACAATTTTCGCGCGTGGAACTCTGGGATACGGGACGCGCCTTGCTTTCGACCGCACGGACACCGATCTCGATTCGGCTGACGGTTCCGATCTATGTGCTTCTGGACTTGGTTTCGCTGACCCTGATCTGGTTCTGGAGCCGCCGACTCGCCTTTCTACCAGCATCCCGACATGCGCTGGTTACCATTGCCCCGCTCTTGGTGGTTCCCGTCATGGGCATGATGATTCTCTCCAAAGCCTATCAACGCACATGGACTCACGCTCGGTTGCGCGATTACGCCGTGTTGGTTCTATCCCTGATGCTGGGAGGCGTCATCGGGTTTGCGCTGGTGATTCTCCTGGACGTTCGGGAGCCCGGCTGGTCCCGCCAGGCGGCCATCTTTACCTTGAGCATTCCCTTCCCGGTCGCCGGCATCCGCATGGCGCGTGAAATCCTGACCGACCTCCTTGCGACCCTTGAACGACAACGGTTGATCGACGCGCAGGTTGTCGAGAGAGTGCTGGCGTACGGTGGCGGCAACCGCTTTTCCCTCTTCCAGCGCGACATCGTGGCCAATGTCGGCCATCAGGAAAGAGTGGTCGTCGGTATCGTGGACGACAACATCAACCTGCGCCACCGCATCGTCGAGGGCTTCACCGTCTTCGGGAACCTAAAAGACGTCCCGGCCCTGATAGATAAGTATCGAATCGCGGGAATCCTGATCACCTGCCACATCGACGAAGATCGCCGTGCCCAGTTGATTCGCATGGCGCGGGAAGCCGGGGTTTGGCTGCGCGAATGGAACTACCAAGAACGGGAAATCGTACCGTAGAACAATTTCCAACGCAACAAGCCAACTGTTGACGTACGCGTACTCGTACACCCATCCTTCACGAGCTCTTCCGGCGGATCATGGTAGCATTCTCGAGGGGTTACCACGCAAAAGGCCGCGTCAAACGGATGCGCCTTTCTGCCGGGCCATACCACCCCTGGGGAAGGAATTCATCGGTATGCATGTAACATTGCACCCGAACTTCGTCATGGTTGGAACGAAACGTCAGCAAACGGCTCATGGGAACATTGGTGGCGCCGTGATAACGACTGAGACAGGCCGCGTTGACAAACCAGGCGCCCCACTTGCGTTCGACATGCGTCTTCCCGCCATGGGAATCGTCCGGGTGCGTATGGGTGTGTCCCCCCAGCCAGAGATCGACCGCCCCGGGAGAGTCCGCGAGATACCCCTCGAATGCCTGGGCGTCGGGCTTGCTGTCGACATAATACAGATAGGAGGCTCCCCGCGGCGTTCCCAGCGGTTTGTATCCATGATAGCCGCTCTGCCAACAACCCTGTTCATCCCGGGTCATGCCTTCCCATTCTCCGGACGCAACAGTCGTATTTTTCAACATGTAATGGTGCACCGATACGATGATGGAATCGGGATGGGTTCGAACCATTTCACACCACCACCGGAACGTTTCTCCGCTCACGACGCCGGCAGGATTTCCGCCCAGGTCGCCGCGACCGATTTTCTGGGTGGGTTCGTTGATGTCGCTCATCATCAGGAAAAGAATATTGCCCACCTGGAAGGCATACCGCTCCCAGGTACCTTCGACCCGGTAAGGTCTCTTCGATGCATGCACTCCAGAGGTGGCGGAGTGCTCGCCCATGGGATCGATCCATTTTTGCCACCACCAGGCCTCGGGCTCGTCAAGTCCGCTGCGGTCATGATTGCCGCACACACTGTATACGTCCTCACGTCGATGCCGCTTGAGATTCCCGAACTGGCGCACGATCTCCCGGCCTTCCTCGTCGTCCGGCACGGATTGCCCACCGGACATGTCCCCCACGTCGATCGCAATATTCCAGTCGAATGACGGTCCGCCACGGTCGCCGCCGAATTCGGATGTGCGCAACGCTTCCGACAGACTCTCGCGACCACGCTTCAAGTCCGTGCCAACATGCGCGTCGCCAAATACCCAGAGATTGAAATCTTTCGTTTCCATCATAAAAAACCTACTTTTACGGGTTCGATCCGTCGTGACGGATCATCTACTATCCCTGCGCAAGACGTCCAAGGCGCGCAACGTTCTTCCGCGCAACGCGGAGGATGAACTTGGCGAGGGATCTTTCGAGTTCGACCGTCATTACGGTCCGTCAAAAGCTAACCATATTTAATCGTCCGGAACGATTCTTTTTGCTGCCGGGGAATCCTTTTTGATTGCCATCGTTCAGCGTTCGCGGTTGAATGTTTGACGTTGGTCGTTCCAAAGTTCCGCTTTCCGAACCAATTCTTGGCGGCATGGAACGACACGCGGCCGTGTTCGCCTGCATTTTAAAACCCCTAACGGAGGAGATCGTGATGCAATACCGACAATTGGGACAAACAGACCTGAAAGTATCGAAAATCTGCTTCGGAAGCTGGCAGCTTTCGCCTCACTTCTGGGGAGACGTGCCGCTCAAACCCTGGGAGGCTGCCTTGCGTGAAGCCATCGCAAACGGCATTAATTTCTTCGACACCGCCGACGCGTATGGCAACGGCCATGCCGAAAAAAGCCTGGGCGCCTTTTTCAAGCGCGAAGGCCTGCGCGACAAGATCGTTCTGGCCTCCAAATTTTACTGGAACTTCACACATGACACGCGCCTACCGGACACGCGGCACGACTATATCCTGCAGGCCTGCGAGGCTTCGCTGAAACGCCTGGGTACGGATCGAATCGATCTCTACCAGATTCACAGCTTTGATCCGCTGACCCGGCCCGAGGAAGTGGCGGCCGCGTTACTGCGCCTGCGTAAGGAAGGCAAGGTGCGCTGGTTCGGAGTCAGCAACCTGACCCCCGAGCAGATGCGCATGTACCGTCGCTTTTTCGACATCCATTGCCTGCAACCTCCGTACAGCCTGTTGATGCGCCAGGTCGAGCAGGACGCCCTGCCCTACTGCCTGGCACAACGCATGGGGGTAATCGCCTATTCCCCCTTGTATCGCGGCTTGCTGACGGGCAAATATCCAGCGGATCATGTGTTTACCGATTCACGCGCCCGCGACAAATTTTTCAATGGGGCGGCCTTCGCCAGGATCAACGCGGGGCTGGATCGGTTGCGACCGCTGGCGCAGGAACTGGGGCTGACGCTGCCCCAGTTTGCCGTGCGTTGGGTCTTGCGCCATCCGGCCCTCACCAGCGCCATTGTCGGCATCAAGTCTCCCGACCACGTGGACGGCATTCTGACGGCAGCCGATGACGAGCTTCCGATGGAAACATGGCACCAGGCCGCGGACATCATGCGGCAAGCGCGCAGCGAGGCCCTGGGTGAATCCAATTGAACCCTCACGGGAAGACGGGTGAACCGTTAACCGCCCAAGTGATCCGTCAGGTCGAAATTCATGGGTTGTTGAACCAGGTCGACCGGCTGGGACTGGCGGTTTCCGGCGGCGCCGATTCCATGGCACTGCTGCATCTGATGGCGGCGTTGTGCCGTCAACGCGGTATCACGGCGCTGGTTTTGCATTTCGATCACGCATGGCGCGCGGAAGAATCGGCGCAGGACGCCGAGTTCGTGCGTTCGCAGGCCGCCGCCATGGGTCTGGAAAGCCGTTCGGCTCGCGCCTCGTCCAAACCACGACGTCATGGATTCTCTCCGGAAATGGCGGCGCGCGAGGCCCGGCTGGAATTCTTCCATGACTGTTGTGTGCGGAATCGACTGTCGGCCATCGCCACCGGCCATCAGGCCGACGATGTCGCGGAACTGCTGTTGTTGCGCCTGGCGCGAGGCGCGGGGGCCGCCGGACTGGCCGGATTGCGGCCGGAGTCGATCATCGCAATGCCCCAAGGGAAACTGCGGCTGATCCGCCCCCTGCTGACGATCCGTCGCGAAGCCCTGCGAAACTGGTTGCGACAACAGGGGCACGCATGGCGCGAAGATGGCAGCAACCGGGACACGCGCATTGCGCGCAATGCCCTGCGCCTGGAGCATTTGCCGGGGCTAAACCAGGCCTTGGGCCGGAATTTCATGGACGGAGCATTGAAATCGGTCGAAATTTTACAAACGGAAGATCATCTGCTCAGCCAAATGGCGGACGAATGGCTGCGTCAACATCGAACCGGAGGCGCCCTCCCCCGAGGGGCTTTGCAATCCTTGCATCCGGCCATGCAGCGACGCGTGCTGAGGGCCTGGTTGCTCGAATGCGGCGACACTCCGTCCACGTCGGGATTCGCAGTGGTGATAAGCCTGGCAAAACGTCTCAAGGACCCCACACCCTGGCAGATGACCTTGCCGGCGGGAAGATTGCTGCGGTGCGATCAAGACCTGCTGAAATGGGTTCCGGCCGTACGGGATGCCTTCCAGGTCTCGGTTGCGGTGCCGGTGCCGGGGAGCTGCCGGTTGGAAGCCATCGGCATCGAAGCGCACACTTGGTTGGCGCCCGGAATCGTCCGCGAGGCCGGCCCCATCGGCCGGCTCCCGGCCCGCTGTTCCCTGAATCCCGCGGCACTGGATCAGAAAAGGTTGGTGCTTCGTACGCGTCTTCCCGGCGACAAGATCGCCCCGCTTGGCATGCGCGGTTCTCGCAAGCTGCAGGATATCCTGGTTGACGCCAAGATATCGCGCGATCAGCGCAACAATCTGCCCCTGCTGGCATGCGGAGATGAACTGGCATGGATTCCGGGATACCGTGTGGCCCGTCCGTTCGCCGTGCGCCACCCGGAGCGAACCGCCCTGCAGGTGGAATTCACGGCGATCGAGGATTGACCACCATTCCGGCGAACAGCACCGTGCCGAATCGGTTTTCTCGGATCAGGAAACCAAAGGGACGATCCACGCGAAACACCACCGGGGGCCGGGGCTCAACAATAGCGGTCAGCCGCATTGCCACGCCCGTCGCGGCGGCTGCCTCGGTGCCGCTTTCGACAACTTCGATGAAGGCCTTGTGAACGACGGCCGAAACCACCAGGTCGCCGGGCCGGCCGGCAATCCCCGACAAATCGACCCGAGCTGCGTCGAAGATGTTATGGATTCCCATGCGCTGCAACGTAGGCGTGCACTCCGTCATCCACTCGCATTTGAAACGCGGCAACCACAAATCCACGTCCCGTTCCTCCAGGGAAGCGATCCACCGGTCCAGTCCCGCCGAACGCCATGGTTCCGCCAGCTCCGACGGTTTCATGTCCGGCGCAGGCAACAGCACCAGCATGGAAAAACGTCGGCCGGCATAGGGAAGTTCCAGGATTTCCACCCCATCGACATGCGCGTAGCGCATCTTGTCCTGGCGCCGCATGAATTTGGCCATGGGGTGTTGATCGGGCCCCTGGTGAAATGGGGCTTCCACCGTGCGCAGGGGATCGAACGGTTCGGCCCACAACCCCTTGAAGTACACCGCGTTGACAAGCGTCAGGCGCGTGGCCGGACTAAGGATGCCGGGAGCAATCAGGTCTTCGATCCGGTCGTGGGTACGCTGCGCGACCCAGTCGTTGATGGCCACCCGTGCCGCTTCGGTGGCGTTGATGTAATCGACCGGGGTCAGTTCTCCCCGAAATTCATTCCGGATGGTGTCCACGAACTCCGGATGCAGCGGGAAAGAATCCTGCGGCCAGATGGAATTCGCCACGGCCAGTGCCAGGTGTTCGGAATCGGCGCGCGCCGATTCTAGCCGCCGTTCGACCCCGGCGAAATGGTCCGCAATGGATTCTTTCGTCGTCCCCGGCAGCAAAACTTGCACGATCTGCTTCGCGCTTTCACCGCGCGCACCGGATGCCGTCATGGCCAGCGCCGCCGAAATACTATAGGGCGAAAAGACCACATTTTCGTCGACCTCGCTCCATTGCGCCAGCAACTCCGCTGCAAAACGTTGACCATCTGCGACGGCATGCGTGGTGCTGAAACTGCCCAGCATCAAGGCCCCCACCAGGCAGACACGCAGGGGTCCAAACCATTTTCTTTGCATGACATTCCATCCAGACTTGCATTTTGCGAGAATTTCTCACAAACTAACGCATTTCATGACACATTCATAGGACTAAAGATGGACGAAAAAATCAAGCAGAAACTGGAAGACATTCGCGGAATGCTGCAGGCGGACGGTGGCGACCTGGAACTGATCAAGATCGAGGGGAAAGTCGTGCACCTGCGGCTGCAGGGCGCCTGCAGTGGATGTCCCCATGCCCAAATGACCATCAAAAGCGGCATCGAACGCATGCTGCGCGAGAGCATCGATCCCGAAATTACCGTCGAACGCGTTATGTAAGCGCCGGGTACAGACGCGTCAAGAGGTTCCAGGCTCCCCAGGTCAATACCAGCGCGTAAACGGACGCGAAGAAATCGTCCAGTACGATCCCCCATCCTCCGGGAATGCGCTGGGATTGACGTGCGGGAGTGGGCTTGAGGATATCGCAGACACGGCTGACGACAAAAGCCAATCCCAACAGCACCAGGCCGGCGAACAGCCGGCCTTCTCGCATCATGGAAAGAATCGGCATCCCGATCACACAGATCGGCAGGGTGAGGTATTCATCCGCTACAATGCGTCCGTCGTCCTTGGCGCCAAAGTGACGCTCGGCAAAGCCGCAGATCGGCACCGCCAGCAACGTCAACACCAACGCAATGCCGATCTGCCAGTAGATCTGCCGATACAAGGCCGTAAACCCCAGCGCCAGGGGCAGCCCCAGCATGGCGCCAAACGTTCCCGACGCCACAGGCGCTCGTCCCAGACCGAAGCCGGTCGCAACCAACAGTACGAATCGATTCATTGGAGTGGAAACATTCATCAACGGCGCCTTGGGGTTAGTTCTTCCGCCAGTTTTGCCAGGTCCTCCTGCTCGGCGGGCGGCAGTTCGGCCCTGCGGGGCAGGATTTCGGCCACAATTTCACGGGCCCGCACCAGGTTGCCCTTCTGGCGCAGCAATTTGGCCAGATTCAAATGCACACGCAGGTCGTCCTTGTAAATTTCCAGCGCCTTGTAATATGCCGTCTCGGCCTCGTCGAGCCGCTTGGTTTCCACCAGGACGGTTCCCAGGGTATCCCAGGCAAAATACAAATCGGGCGACAATTCGATGGCGGCGCGCGCCTGGCGTTCGGCCTCGGCGAAATCGCCGCTCTGCCTCAACAATTCGGCCAGGTCGTTCAGGGCGGCGGGCGACTGGGAAACGCTGACACTCCGGCGCAAATAGTCTTCCGCTTCCGACCGCTGGCCACGGCCCAACATGAGCGACCCCATGATGTAGTTGGCAAACCCGTGGTCGCGGTTCTGACGCAACAACTGTCGCGCATGCGTTTCCGCCGCCGATTTGTCATCCAGCAGGAAGTCCAGACGGAGAATCCATTCCACCAGCATCGGGAGTCCCGGACGCAACACGGAAGCACGCTCGAAGGCATCACGGGCCTGGCGGTAACTGGCCTTGACCTTTTCCTTGTTGTCCGGATCGGTATCGATCCCCTTGCGATATGCAAGGTGTCCCCGCGTAATCTGTACCAAGTAATGATCCGGGGTTCCGGCCACCGATTCCATCCGCGGCAGAACCCGGCGTTCCACGGATTCATAATCCTTCATTTGCAACATGGCCACGGCCAGCAAGCCCCAGGCTTGGAGGTTTTTGGGTTGCATCTCGGTAATCTCCGTCAAGGCAATCCGCGCCTGCTCGGGATCGTTCGCGGCCAGGAACATGGCGGCGCTTTCCAATGCCAGCATGCTGCGGTCGACCCCGGCCTGCTGGGCCCGCTCCATCCACTCTCGCGCCTTCTCCAAGGCGCCGCGCCGCGTGGCGATGCGCGCCATGGCCACCAGGGCGCGCTGATTCATGGGATCGCTTTTCAGAATGTCCGCGTAAATATCCTCGCTGCGTTCCTCCTCGTTCTGCTGCAGAAGCATTTCCGCCATGGCCTCGCGCACACGGGTGCGCGAAGCGGAGGTGGTGGAGATGGCCTCGGCGCGCCGCAGGCCTGCCATGGCCATGCCAGGCTGTCCCGAAAGTGCCCAGGTCCAGCCGAGTTGCGCAAACAACAGCGGAGACCGAACATAACCATAGTAGCGCGACAAGGACCATACTGGCAGACGTCCCGCCATGTTGGCCACAAAATGACGGAGTTCCTTTTCGACGCTTTCCTTCTCGCCAGGCATGAAATCCGGATCGCGATTGAGCATCTCCGCCATGTTGAGCAAGGCGCTGATGTTTTCGGAATCGATCGTGCGTACTTGCCGATAAACGTTGTAGGCCTCAACCGGACGTCCCAGGTCTTCGAGCAGCACGCCAAGGTTGTTGGCCACAAACCCGATCTGCCGGCGTAAAGCAGCCCGTTTTCGCGAGATCGGGTCGCGTTTGCCTCGCCCGGAGGGCAAGGACGCGAGCATCCGCTCCCAGAAGGGCTGGTACTCTGCCAGGAAATCGCGTTGCTTCATCGAAGCCAAATCGGACACGCCCACGAAGCAGAAATAATTCGGCGCCACAACCCAATCGGCGCCCACCAGCAGGTCCGGCGCGCTCATCACGGCAATGCGTTGGTGAAGATTGCTCGCCACGGAAATCCAATCCTGAACGAAGGACATGATGCCAAGGTCGGCCGCATTCTTGAGGCGAACGCGATCCAGCCCGGAGAATTCCTTGTCCGTCTCGATGAGTTTTTTGACCTGCCGGATGTAAATGGGATTGTCGTTCTTGTGCAGGGCAATCAATTCCAGCGGTTGACCGCGGCGATTTGCCTCGATTCGCAAATGGTGGTCCAGCAGTCCATCGCTGATCAGCCAGGGGCGTCCTTCAAGCTTGTCGAGAAGTACATTGGCACATTGATCGGCAAAGGCGCCACGATGTCCGCTGGACTGAAAACCATTGATGACCGCGGCGGCCAACACAACGACAATCAGCGGCCAAACCAGTGCGTACCCCATCCAAACCCCCATCCGGATGCGCAAAACGCGTACATCGCGAACCCGCATCAACTTGCGGTTGGCCATCAGCAAATACCAGTAGGCGGTTAGGTATCCAGCCACCGTAGCCGCCAGCGCGTACATCATCACGGGCAACCCGCCGCGGTCGCCCAACAATCCCCAGGGAGAGGCCGGGGCATTGCCGAGGATGGCAAAAACAATGATTGTCATCGCCAGGTGCATGGCGTAGTCGCTCCATTGCCGCGATTCGTTAAGCGCGCGGCGGGCAATCAGTTGGGCAGCCAACCAGGGCACCACGATGAGCAGCACAATCAAAAGCCACCCCACTCGCGGCAACGCGTACCGCAAAGCACGGGCATGATCCCGCAACATGACGCGCACCACGTCCCAATAGCCTTCGTATCCACGCAGGGAAATATCGGCGGTTTTGCAAAAATGGCGGGCACTCAACAGAAATAGTCCCATGCCCAGCAATGCCAGCCCCCCCAGCAAGAAAATGCGCCCGAGCTTAATGTCGTCGTTGCCGCGCCAAACAACGAATGCATACACGACAAACAACGGAGCAAAGGGTATGAAAATGGTGCTTTCGACGATGCCAATGCCGTAAAACAGCGCAAAAAGGGCCGCCACAAAGGTTTTCCCGCTACGCACATACGCCATGAAGAGATGAGCCGCACAAAGAAGCAGCAACAGGTCAAACGACTGGTAATGCAAACGGGTCGACACCATCCAGAATGGCACACTGAACGCCAATGCCAGTGCGGCAACGGCAGCTCCCATGACGGAAGCCAGCACGCGGGCTTCGGCCGTGTCGTCCGCATCGTCAACCGCCGCGAACAACAACTTGGACATCAGTCCATACACCAGCCAGACACACAGAATGCCGCAAAACGCGCTGAATAGATTTAACGTCAGGGCAATGTTGCCGGAACCGACACTGCCCAGCCATTTGACCAACAGGCCCCAAAGGGGGTGCGCCGGAGCCACCATGGGTTCCAATCCGGTATAGGTAACCATCAGCGAAGCCGAAACTCCCGGAAAAACTCCCCAAGACAGGGTCAGCAGATAGACAATCAGCACCGTGGCCGTGACGGCCCCGCCGACCATGCGATCCAATTTAACCTTCCACTGAAGACATTCCGCTAAATTTCTCATACGTTACCTGCCCAAATTTATGGCTCCCGTATCGATTATTGTGGCAGAATGAACCCGTCGTGGCAAGCACCGCAACCGTTCATTTTGATTGCTTCGCTTCGAGGTTCGTTGTTCAATGTCAGTGGCTCGTTGTTGCACGTTCGACGCCCTGCAATCACGGTCTTAAACTTCGGAGAAACATGGAAACAATCTACATAGGGTATTTTTTTGCAGGATTCGTTTTGGGCGCACCGGCCGCCTGGTTGATGGCGTCCGCACGAGTTCGAAAACATCTTTCGAATCAAATCGAAGCCTTCTCGCGTCAACTGGCCGGACAGGAGGCCACGATCGTCGAGCTGCGCGCGCAAAACGACAAAGTGTCGAGGGATTTGCTCCAGCAAGCGGAAATGTTGAGCCGGGAACGGGCATGGAAAACCAAGGCCGAAACGCAACTGGCCGAAACCACGTTGCGTCTGCAGGAGGAAAAACAACTGCTGGATACGGCCCGCACCAAGCTGACCGACACGTTTAAAGCCCTGGCCGGCGACACGCTGAACAACCAGACCGCGGCCTTCCTGAAACTGGCACGGGAAACGCTAGACAAAGCCTTGATCGAAGCCCGGGGCGACCTGGGACGTCGCCAGGAGGCCATTCAAGGCCTGGTGAAACCGCTGGCCGAATCGATGGCCAAATTCGATCTCCAGGTCCAGTCTCTCGAAAAAAGTCGCCAGGCGGCGTATTCGGGCTTGAACGAGCATCTCAAATTGCTGGCCTCAAGCCAGCAGGAACTGCGTCAGGAAACCGCCAACCTTGTGACGGCCTTGCGCAAGCCCCAGGTCAGGGGGCGCTGGGGCGAAATGACCTTGCGTAGAGTCGTCGAGCTGGCGGGGATGTCTTCGCATTGCGACTTTGAAGAACAGGTGACGGCTGCCGGCGAAAGTCGCCAGCGACCGGACCTGATTGTCAAACTGCCGTCCGAACGGGAAATCGTAGTCGATGCCAAGGCATCGCTGGAGGCCTATCTCGACGCAACCAACGCAGAATCCGCGCAAGATCGTCAAAGACACCTGGCGCGGCACGCGGCCCAGTTACGCGCTCACATGAATGCGCTGACCTCCAAGGCCTACTGGGAGCAATTTGGGCAAGCCCCGGAGTTCGTGGTGATGTTCATTCCGGGAGAATCCTTTTTCGCTGCCGCCGTGGATGTGGACCCAAACCTGATTGAAGACGGGCTGGCGCAACGGATTGTTCTGGCTACACCGACCACCCTGATCGCCTTGCTGCGCGCCGTGGCCTACGGATGGCGCCAGGAACGCATTGCACGCAACGCGCAGGAGATCAGCGAACTGGGGCGTCATCTCTACGATCGTATGAAAATCCTGGCGGGGCATCTGGCCGAAGTCGGACGGGGATTGGAACGAGCCAACCAGTCGTACAATGGCGCCATCGGTTCCCTGGAAACCAGGGTTCTGCCCGCAGCCAGACGATTCAAGGACCTGGGCGCGGCTTCAACCGACGACATTCCCGATCTTCAGCCGGTCGAAACCGCGCCACGGGGCATCAACGCGCCGGAACTGACCCCGACGCCCTGCCCCGGAAAAACAGATTTCGATTGAGCCCATGGGAAATGTACGCTACATTGCTGTTCACTTTCCACAAGGCCATCGGGGTGTGGCGCAGCCTGGTAGCGCGTCAGCTTTGGGAGCTGAAAGTCGCGAGTTCGAATCCCGCCGCCCCGACCATTTTTCAAAAACGGCCGTTCGGCTATCCAGTCGAACGGCTTTCTCTTTGTAACGCAAAGAGTTGTGGCCGTTACGGTACGGTTCAAACTGACGCAATCCAGCACCTGCCGCTTCTCCTCCGAGTTTGAACGGTGCCATACGTTCACGAGCTGCTGGCTGAAGTCGAATAGCGCCAAGGCCCGCACGGGCGCGTCAGGATCGCACACGGTGGCGCGTGCGAGCGCCTCCTCTACCTTGGCGATCTCCACCTTGAGATCGGCCGCCTTGGCCTGGAAGACCGTCTGCTCGATGGCCCCCGCGAGGTAGCCGTTCAAGAGGCGGTCCTGCATGCCGACCAGCTCCGTCCTCCGCTTGGCCAGCGCCTGCTTCTTCTGCCGCAGGAGCTCGCCCACGTCCGCGAACGCCGTCTGGATGCTGGCGCGGAACCACTGCGCGATCTCCGTCGGCATCACGAACGTCTTGAACTCCTCCACGAACATCTCGGACAGTTCCGTCTCGCGCCAACGCATCGGCGGGTGGTCGTCGGGCTTACTGTTGTTCGCGCAGCGATAGTAGACGTGCTCACGGACGCTGCCGTCGAGTAGCTTCCGGCGGATGCGCTCGCCGGTCACGGCGTACCCGCAATGCTCGCACCGGATGAGCCCGCCCGAGAACAGATGGGCCTGGTGAGACATGCGCCGGTTCTTGCCGCTCAGGATGTCCTGGCACGTATCGAAGGTCTGCCGGTCTATCAGGAGCTGGTATTTGCCCTGGTGGACGTTGCCGTTGCGGTGCAGTTCTCCGGCGTAGAACCGGTTGTTGAGGATGTGGGACAGGGACGAGCGGCAAAAGCGCGGCGTGCTCGGGCGGTAGGTGAAACCATCGTCGGCCAGCTTCTGCGCCAGGCTCTTGAATGTGTACTGGCCGGTCGCGTAGAGGTTGAAGATGCGCACCACGGCCCTGGACTCCTCGGGGTGCGGCTGGACCGGCTCGTTCTTGTCGGCCACGTTCAGGTAGCCGAA
>CAZIUM010000043.1:0-17301 GCA_964542285.1 uncultured Lentisphaerales bacterium | reverse complement strand
GGGCATGGACCGCTTCTATCCTGGTCGCCGCCGTCATTTTTGGAAATGCCGCGGATTTCGGTTGCGTTTCGAGAGGTAAAACCTATGATCTAAATGGCCAGGGGTGGCGTATTTTTTTTCGAAGTCGCGGCTTGTCGTACCCTCGAAAACTCAAACGAAAGCAACAATGACAACCAAACAGGCGTTAAGCGCGTGCGTGGCGATGCTCGGGCCGATTGTGGTCCCCGGCGCACCGGCCATTGAAAAGCAATCCTTTGCCCTGCCGGCACCTGGCCGGGCTGTGACGATCGCGGGGCAACTCAAACGTTCCGGGGCATCCTGGCGAATCATGCTGGAGGATGCGAAGGCACCGTCATCCGCAACGCTGACCCTGAGTGCGACCGACCCGCTGGAGGGCGCCATGGACGTCCGCTGGATCGTTTCGGGGCAAAAGCCGTTCGTTCAGCGTTATTTTGTTCGTCCCGATTTGAAGTTCTACGTGGACGAGTCGCGTCGTGGGCGCTTCATGTTCAGCCTGGCCGACAAGACGGCGTTCGACGAGCGGCGTCAGGTTATGGACAAGTATCACCTGTTTCGATCGGTTCTCGACCATCGTTTCACGATACGCATCGAACGCACGCCCAAGGGTATCGAAACCTGGCTGGACGGACGGTTCATCGGGGCCATTATCAATTCCGAGGCTCTGACGGGCGGCGTCATCGCCTGGGACGCGGCGGGAGGGGGGCCTGAGATCGTCGAGTGCCCCGCTCTCTGGGTCGGCTCCTGTCTGACGGTCGATCTGAACGCCTATGCCAGGCCGGGCAAGCTGCTTCTGGATTCAGGGCTCCCCCACGTTCCCGCCGCGGTGGTCGGGGACGTCGCGGGCGTTCCGATGCGGGTGGACGCAGTCCATGGCAATGTCGATGTCGGCATCAGCCGCTGGCTCGAGGAAAAGATCGACCCCGCCGATTTCTGCGACACCGACACGACACGCAGCGCCTTTGACGGCAATCCCGAAAGCATCATCGTCCGGCTGCCGAAGGAAAACTTCATGACGGCTCACCTGCTGTGCGTGGTGGAGCCCGATCCCGCCAAGGTGCCTGCCATGACCCTGCGCCTGACCCGCTTCGGCAACCATTATGGGGACAGTGGCGGTCGCAGCGACCAGGCTGTCGGCGACACGGAAATCCGTTTTCCCGCCGCCCCTTCCGCGGACGGATGGCCCGCCGGCATGCGGGTGTTTGGCGAGGTCGATGCCGGCTTGTCCGGGCACAATCGATGGGGAAAGGCGACGGAAGAAAAGGTCAGACTGCCGGTATATCTTGTCTCCGTGCCGCTGAAAACCGGCCAGGTTGCCGATCTGCTGGGCGAGGACGCGCCCGGGTTCGGGCGACGGAACGATCACTGGGACCTGGAACTGACGCGGGAAATCCGCACCGCCGTGCATTTCTTCAACCTGCAATCGTGCCGCGTCAAGCCGCTGGGGCTGCCCAGTGCCGTGCATGTCATCGGCCTGACGCTCGAACGCAGTCCCATCGACGTGACGGTCTCCTCGCGCGTGAAAGGCAACGTGTTTTACGCCGCCGAGCAACCGGCCTTTGACGTGGAACTGGTCAATCAAAAGGACGCTCCCACAACCGTGACCCTGGTCTGCGAGATCGTCGATTTCGACGGGAACAAGACCGAGCGGCGCGTGGTGGTGGCGGTGCCGGGAAGTGGTCGTGGCGGAGGTCGCGCCCAGGCGCAAATTCCGCTGGGCATGGATCGCCTGGGATACTTCGATGCCGTGGTCACGGCGATCATGGAGGACGGCAGGGAAATCTGGCGCGAGCCGACGTCCTTTGCGATTCTACCCCCCGATACGCGGCAGGCGGGGGACGAATCCCCCTTCGGGGTTTGGTGGTTTGTCGGCACCCATGGCGGTTGTTCCCGGCTCGATTGGATGGGGCCGCTTCTGTTGCGGATGGGCATTCGTCATTGCTGTCCCGGTCCCTTTTCCGAAGAGGAACTCGAACCCTACAAACTCTCGTACAGCATGGCTAACTGGCCCAAAGCCAAGCGCGAAGCCCTGCTCGCGAACCATTCCAACATTCGTTTCGGAATGATTTTTCATGAAAAAGCCATTCCCGGCACGACGGCCATACCGCCGGAACTGCTGGGGCGTCCCCGACCCGAGATGACCCCGCGCGGTCGGGAAGTTTTCGATCGCTATTGGAAGGAGGCGGAGGAGGCCGCAACCTGGTATCGCGAAAAACATCCCCGGATGCGGTTGAGTTTCGGAAACAGTCCATCGGGAATCTCGCTCTGGTTCATGCGCGAAGGCTGGCCCAGGGAATGGGTCGACTGTTTTGCGATGGAGGGGGTGGGGGCCTGGCACCCCCCCGAATGCCAGCCTCGACGGGGCGCACTGCAGGAGGTCTGGTTCCTGTCGGAAATGCGCAGGCTGTACGGGTACGAGGATGTGCCGGTCTCGTCCGGCTATGAATACATCGCCCGCTGCACGCAGCCGGGTGCGCTCACCGAGCGGGAACAAGGCGAATTTCACGTGCGCGATGCCATCCACGCTCTGGCCTACGGCTATCCCAGCATCAACATCGGTCTGGCCGACGACAGCGCCGACTCCTATTACAGCACCATCTATGCCGCCAGCGGCTTTCTGCGACGCAATCCGCGGTTGACCCCCAAGCCCGGCTATGTCATGTACGCGACGATGACGGCGATGCTTGACGGCGCGAAGTATGTACGGGCCGTCGATACCGGGTCGCGCGGACTCTATGTCCTGGAGTTCGAGCGGCCTTCGGGCGGCCTGGTCTATCCCGTCTGGACGGTGCGGGGGAGGCGGGATATCTCTTTCCGGGTCACGGGAGGTTCGCCTTCCCTGACCGATTCGATGGGCAACACGCAATCTCTTGTGCCGACCGACGGGCTTGTTTCGGTTTGCGCACACACGGCGCCGGGCTACCTCGTGAGTGATCGGCCGGTCGTATTTGCCGCGGCCGAACGCCCCGAATACGACGAGCGTCCGCCGGAGACCTCGTTGCCGATCGATGATTTCAGCGATCCATCGCGGTGGTCCATCGATTCGCGGCGCGACATCTACCTTGAAACCTACGCCGCCGACCTGCTCTATACGCAGGGGGTTTTCGCGGTGCGAGCGGTTGTCGACGAGGAAAAGGGCCACTGCACGGAAGTGGAACTGCAGTCGCAACCCGGCGTGCCCGATCTCTATGCCCGTTATCTCTCGCTGACGCTGAAAAGCCCGATGACGCTGGATCGCGAAGTCTCACGGATCGGCATGTGGGTCAAGGGCAACTCCTGCTGGGGACGGGTTTTCTGGGAGTTCGAGGATGCCGACGGGGAGCGTTATTTTTCGACCTCCGACGAAGGATCGGGATGGGATGTCAGCGACTGGCGCGGCCGGAGTGCCATCAATTTCGATGGATGGTGCTTCGTCTCGCTGGCCGTGCCCAAGCGATACCCGGGCGGATATCACGGTCCGACCGACCGCGACTGGAGCTACGACGGGGATGGCGTGGTACGGCATCCTCTGACCGTCCGGCGCGTCGTCGTGGCGCTGCGTGATCGCCAGGTCTATGTCGATCGCATGGTCGACTCGGTGGGTCGGGCGGTACGTCTTTCCGGACTGGTGGCGGGAGAATGACCATGCGGGCGGACGCGTACGACGTGGATGAATTTCCCTGCCGGCGCGGCGTTCAAGCAGGCGCCGATCGAATGCGCAAGCATGGGGAATTCCCTTGGTATGATGAAGCGTAATGCGAGAAACGGGATCACGATGCAGGAATACAGGAGATGGAATTCATGATGCGAATAATGCCGGGTCGAAACAAAAATTTCAGGGCCGTCTTGCTGGGGATGGTGGTTGGGTGCGTGGTTCGGACTGCCGTTGCGGCGGATTTGGCGGACATTCCGTCGTTAAAGGAGATTGGGCAGGCGCCTCCGTCGGGTGCCGTCGTTGCCGGGCCGGAAACCGTGCGGCTGGCCGTTCCTCCTGCTGGGCGGGCGCTGCACCTGGTCGGGCGGCTCGGGACGACGAACGCACCCTGGCGTCTCACCCTGGGGCGCGTCGCCTGGTTGGAGCTGGTCCGTCGCCACGGGCCTCCTCCCATCAACGAGTACTGGAAGCTGGGCGGCCGGCAGGCCCAGGAAAAAAGTCCGGAGGCCTTTGCGCGCATGTCCACTCCGGATGCCTTTCGCATGCTTACGGTGGCGTTTCCGGACAACCGCTGGAAGTTGCCGTATTTCACCAGGCCCAGCCTGAATTTCTACCTGCCGCCGGAGCGCGAGGCGGTGGCCGCCGAATATGACCGCTATCCCTCGGCCTTGACGAGTCCCTTCACGCTGCGCCTGGAGCACGCAACGGAGGGCATCTCGGTCTGGCTCGATGGGCGCCATCTCGGATGGGTGCCGGATGGCAATTTCGCCGAGGCGTGCAGCGTCACGCTGGCGGCCGGCAACGAGCTTCTGAATGCCTGGGAAACACCGGCGCTCCGGCAAGCGTCCTTCCTGCCCCTCGACCTGGCGGCCTATGCCCGACCGGGTCCGGCGAGATTCGTTTCGGAGGTGTCGGGGTTGCAGACCCACGCGCTTAATCGGGTGGACGCCGTGCCGTTTTATTATGGCACTGCCGGGATGAACCTCGACGTGGGGCTCAGCCGCTGGCTCGAAGAGGCTGCCGGCGGCGGTTACTGCGACAACGACACCACCCGCAATGCCTTTATCGGCTGCCCCGAATCGATCGTGCTGCAGGTTCCGAAGGAGAATTTTGTGGCCGCGCACCTGTTGTGCGTCCTGAATCCGGCCACCAACCGGATTCCCGTGCTGACGCTGCGGCTGACGCGTTTTGGCCGCCATTACGGCGACAGCGGGGGCCGCTGCGACGAAGCCTTTGCCGACAGTACGATTCGTCTGCCGATCGGGGACGCATCCCCGCTGCCGAGGCATGTTCACCGAGTGGGGACCCTTCGCATGCAGGACGCGGCGGCGGAAGGGGGGACGCGTCTTCTGCCGGTGTACCGGGTTGTCGTGCCGCTCAAGGTGGGCGTGGTGGCCGATCTGCTGTCCGACGATGCTCCGGCCTTTGGACGCGGCACGCAGCACTGGGAAATCGAGCTGACCAAGGCCATCCGTCTCAAGGGAACACGCCGCAAGCCCATCGGGCCGCCCAGCGCCGTGCATGTGCTCGCCATGACCCTGGAGCGCGCCCCGGTGGATGTGGCGATCGAGTCGCCCGTGCCCGGGAATGTCTTTTACCGGGAGGAAAATCCACGCTTCGAGGTGCGCCTGAACACCCCCGGCGAGCAGGCCGCGGATGTGACGCTTCAGTGGGAACGGGTTGACTACAAGGGGCATAAAACCGAGGGTGCGCAGCGCGTGACGGTTCCGAGCAGGGACGACGGGGCGGGTATGGCCCATGCGGTCATCCCCTTGTCCACGTCGCGGATGGGCTACCACGATATCGTTGTCAAGGTGGTCGAGAACCCGTCCGGACGGGAAATCTGGCGGCAGCAAACGAGCTATGTGCTCTTGCCGCCCGATACGCGCCGCGCGGGCGCCGAATCGCCCTTCGGCACCTGGTGGTTCTGCGGCATTCACGGCACCAGCGGCGACCTGGCCGTGATGGGCCCCTTGATGGAACGCCTCGGCATGCGCCACCTGTCCCCCTCCGGCGCCGGCCGGTACAAGGAAAGCGACCTGGCGCCCTACAATCTCAGTTTCAGCATGGTGCCCTGGGGGAGGGTCAAAACGGAGCAGGATCTGGACGAGTTCGTACAACGCAATCCCAACATCCGGTTGGGCATGCTGTTTCACGAGAACGGAATCTCCGAACGCGAAAAGGATTATCCTTATCCCGAGTTGCTGGGAAAGCCCAAGCCCGAGCTGACCCCGCAAGGACGCAAAGAACTGGATGCGCTGCTGCAACGCGCCTTCGAACGGGCCGCCTGGTATCGCAAGAAGTATCCCGACATCAAGCTTACGGTCGGCAACACCCATTCTCCACTGATCGTGCAGTTGCTGCGACATGGATTCCCGAAACGGTTCATGGATTGCATCGGCATCGAGGGCGTTTCAGGGTGGACCACTCCCGAAGGACAGCCGGAACACAGTTATACGCAGGAAATCTGGTGGATTCGCGAAATCCAGCGCATTTACGGCTATGGGGACATTCCCGTTTCGTCGGGCTACGAGTACATCACCCGCGGGAGCCAGCGGGGATCGGGACTGACCGAACGCGAGCAGGCCGATTACTACATCCGGGATGCATTGCAATGCCTGGCGTACGGTTACTGGAGCATCAATATCGGGTCGACCGAAGATTTCGCCGATTCCTACAACGCCACCATCTACGGCGGCGGGGGGTTCCTGCGACGCAACCCGCTGCTTTCGCCCAAGCCGGCCTATGCGACCTGGGCCACGATGACCCGTCTGCTAGACCGCGCGGAGTACCGGGGCTGGTTGGAAACCGGGTCCCGTTCCCTGTACGTGCTGGCCTTCCGCCGAGAGAATCGCTGGGTATACCCGGTCTGGACGATTTTCGGACGGCGTCCCGTGGCGCTGACCCTCGAGGGGAACGGCGCCGGCGCGGCAGACCTTTCGCTGACCGACGGCATGGGAAACACGGTTCCGTTGACCCCCGACAGGAACGGACAGGTCGAACTGGTCGCGTCGTCCTCGCCGGTCTATCTCGAAACCGGCGTCCCGGTTGCCGAGGTTGAACCGGGGGCTCCGGTTCACGACGATCCGGGCCCGAACCATCCCGTGACGGTTGCGTCTTTTGACGATCCCGCGCAATGGGAAGTGGAAGCGGATGCTCCCCGAATTCGCGCGGGAGGACGGCCATCGGTAACCGGCCGGTTCACCCTGGCGCCGGTGCGGGATGAGGAACGGGGAGGCGTAACGGAAGTGACCCTGGAGTCCCAACCGGAGGTTCCCAGGATCGCATCGCATAATTTATGTCTCAAGGCCAGAAATCCGGGCTCGATCGATCGCGAAGTGCGCCGGCTGGGTCTCTGGGTTAAGGGAAATTCTTGTTGGGGCCGTGTCTTTTTCGAATTTACCGATGCGCACGGCGAGCAGTACCGGTCCTCCACGCATTACTGGGACCGGGACAAGGTGGCGCATACCTCCGCCATTGCCTTCGACGGTTGGCGTTTCATTTCCCAGGAGCTTCCCGGCGCGCATGCGGAGGATGCGGAAAACTGGCTGGAGGTTACGCAGGCGGCCCCGCGTCGCGACTGGTCTTCCCGGGGCGGCGACGGCGATGGCAGGGTGCAGTTCCCGATTAAGGTGACGCGGGTGGCCTTGGCCATGCGCGAGTGGCAGGTGTACGTCACCGACATGGTGCCGGCGCAGTCGCGTTCGATCCGGCTGGGCCCCCTGATGGCCGGCGACTGACGCGGATGCTGGATGCCCCGCTCGGCGAAATCAAGTCGGTCAAAAGAAACGAAAAAAGGTCCGTGAACGATAAACTGCCCATCACGCTGGCCCCCTTGCGGGGCGTCACCGGCCACGGATTCCGCGGGGTGTACATGCGTCACTTCGGCGGATTCACCGAAGCCGTGGCGCCTTTCATTGCCACACGCGCGGGCCGGCGCATCAAGCCGTCCGCGCTGGCGGACATCCTGCCGGAGAACAATCCAGCACTGCCGCTCGTTCCGCAGGCGATCGGGAAATCGCCCGCGGAACTGGAGGTGCTGCTGCATTGCATGCGCGAACTGGGCTACCGGCGGTGTGATCTGAACGCAGGCTGTCCCTGGCCGTTCGTGGTCAAGAAGGGGCGTGGCGCCGGGTTGTTGCGCGACGCGGGTCGCTTACGGGAAATGCTGGAGGTTGGTTGCGCGCTCATGCCGGGCGGCTTTTCGATCAAGGTGCGGCTGGGAATCGAGGACGGAACCCTCTTGCTGCAACGCATGCCGGTTCTCAACGATTCCCCCCTGGAGATGATTACCATCCATCCACGCACGGCGCGGCAGATGTACGACGGGCGGGTCGATCTAAGGGCCTTCGGAGAATGCCTGGCTGCCAGTCGTCACCGGGTTCGCTACAATGGCGACATTCGCACCACGGATGATTTCCAATCCTTGCGAGAGCGATTCCCTTCCGTGCGCGATTGGATGCTGGGCCGGGGCGCGCTGGCGGACCCCTTCTTGCCGCGCCGCATCCAGGGAGACGGGCTGCCGGAGCGGCCCCTGGAAGTCATCGAGGCCTTTATCGACGAGATCGGTGTCGAGGCCGGGCGCGAGCTGTCGGGACCGGCCGCCTGGCTGGGACGCATGAAGGAGTTGTGGTCTTACCTGCATGCCGCCTTCGAGGGGGGCGGGACGATCTGGAAACGGGTACGTGTCTGCCGGCGGACCGAGGACTACGGGAGAGAGGTGTCGGACTGGTTTGCGTCGCGCCCGTCGCTGGCGGTACATGGGAATGCAATGGCCGGGGCGAGGGAGTGAAAACGAGTGGTCCCTCGCCATAGCAGAGATCGCTCCACAATCGGGGCGGAATTCTTAGGAAAAGCAGTTCACCGTTGGAAGGATGGAGAAGAATGATACGTAAAGTACAGTATGCCTTGATTGGTTTCGGCGGCATTGCCGAAAACCGCATCGCGCGCGAGGGATTTGCCCTGGACAGAGACCGTTTCAAACCCCTGACGCGGGCCGTTTTAAAGGGCGCGACGGACGTCAATCCGCGGCGTCGCCGCGCGGCGGAAAGCCTGGGGCTGGCCTGGTACGCGGACGCGGCCGCGGTCCTGGCGGACGACGACATCGATGCGGTCTTCATCGCCACCAACAACCGTACGCATGCCGAACTGGCCCTGCGCGCCCTCGAGGCCGGCAAGGCCGTGATGGTCGAAAAGCCCATCGCGCCCAATTCGCGCGATGCCCGCCGGGTCGTCGAGGCCGCGCGCCGTCGCGGTTTGAGCCTGTCGGTCGACCACATGATGAAGCACAACGCCTTGAATCGCAAGGCGCGACAATGGGTGGCCGAAGGCGTTCTGGGGGAAGTCAACGATGCCGTCTTTCATATGCAGTTCGCCTTCGGCTACGAGCCGTCCGAGGCGGCTTCCTGGCGCTGCTCCGACGCGGACGAAATGGGCGGCCCGATCGGGGACGTGGCCAGCCATTGTTTTTACCTGGCCGAATTTATCCTGGGAAGCGAAATTCAAACCCTGCGCGCCGTCTACTATCCCAAGCGCATGGCCATCCAGGTGGAGGACGGCGCACTGGTTCAATGCGATTTGCGCAACGGGATGACCGTGACCCTGCAGGTTTCGTTCTGCGATCCGCGCGGCGGCCCGGTGGGAACGCTTTCCAATCTGGGCTACGAAATCTACGGCAGCCGGGGCGTGGCGCGCGGCTACGGCACCATGTTCCAGCTTTCCGGTCACGCGGGCGAACCTTACCCGATCCGGTTGGAGGCCGATTACGGCTCACGGCGCCGCGTGGTTCGTCCCGGCCGGCAATGCAACATCTACCAGGGGGCGGTCGACGAACATGCGCGCTCGGTGCTTGCGGGGCGCCCGCTTGACGCCGCCGATGGACTTCGCAATGTCCTGCTGTGCGAGGCCGCCCATCGGTCCGCACGCAAGCAGGGCGCCGCGGTGAACGTGGTTTGACGCTTGTCTTCCCGGGGTCTTCAGGAGACAGGACGACGTTCGACATTCGACACTCCGGGCTTGGCGCCCAAGAGTCAACACCCATGACCGTACGGGTGACCCGCGCGCGGAAGTCAGAATTCGGCGCCTACTCTCTGACCTTGCGGGTGAAGAGCGTGTAGATCAGCGGCAGCACCGTCAGGGTCAACACTCCCGCCACCAGGATGCCGCCAACCGAGGCGATGCCGATGCCGGCGCGGTTTTCGGACCCGATGCCGGTGCTGAGGGCAATCGGCAACATGCCGAGGCCCGAGGCCAGTACCACCATCAGCACGGGACGGAACTGGTCTTCCATGGCCGCCAGCATGGCATCGCGGCGCGGCATGCCGTCCTTCAAATTCTGCGCGGTCTTGTCCACGATCAGGATGGCGGCATTCACGACTACGCCAATCAACATCAGCAGGCCCAGCAACACCAGGATGGTGATGGCTGAACCGGTCATGACCAGCGATCCGATCACGCCGATCAATCCCATCGGCAGCGTCAGCAGCACCAGCGCCGGACGGCTCCAGGATTCCAGGATCGCCGCCAGCATCAGCAAAGTCAGAAAGGAAGCCAGTAGCAGCGCTTCCGCGAAGTCCGCCAGCGTCTCGGCCATCATTTCGCTCATGCCGGAGGTGTCGAGCCGATAGCCCGGCGGCAACAATCCCCCTTCGCGAATGGTATCGAGCACCCTGCCTCCGACCTCGCTCATGGTGGTCCCCGGGATGATGTCGCCCAGGATTTTGACGGTGCGTTGCTTGTCGACACGGTAAATCTGGATGGTGGAGCGTGTTTCCTCGATTTCCGCCACGGTTTCCAGCGGGATGGGGCGTCCCTCGGCACCGGGCAGCAGGAATTGCCGGATTTGTTCGCGTCCATCCTCCTCGGCCAGCTTGACGCGGATGTCGTAGGTGCGGTCGCCGCGCTTGAAGGAAGCCGCTTCGATCCCGTCGATGTTGGCGCGCAGGATGGAACCCAGGTTGGCCGCCGGCAGTCCCATGTCGGCCAGGATGGTCCGTCGCGGCAGGATGCGCAGTTCCGGCTTGGGATCGCGCACGGTCGAGTCCAACTGGTCGACGCCCGGCAGGTTGCGGGTGGCGTCGCGGATGTTCAGTGCGGTGTTCTCGAGCACCGCGAGATCGTCTCCCATCAAGTTGTAGTCGATCTGAAAACTCTGTCCGCCCATTTTTCCCGGGACCGAGGCGGAAACGATGCAATCGGTTTCGTCGGCCAGCAATGCGCGGATATCGACCAGTTGTTGTTGGATGGACCAGTCGCGCTCGGTCTTGGGTATGAAGAACAGCTCGATCTGTCCCATGTAAACCCCTTCGTTGGCCTGGCCGCCGAAGGCTTCGGCCTTGCCGGCCGTGGTCAGCACATGCTGCAGGTCGGGAACGCCGCCCAGCCGCTCCTGGATGCCGATCAGCCGCTGCACGGTCTTTTCCAGGTCGTAGTAGGGAGGCAGCTCGACCCGGATGAAGATTCGTCCGCGGTCGTCGGTTTCGAAGAAACTAAACCCCAGTTGTCCTCCGCCAAATTTCATGGTCAGCAGGAAGGCCAGCACAAACAGCAGCACGATCGGCAGATTGGTGTACTTGTGGCCGGCCAGGGCGCGAATCACGGCGGTATAGCGCGCCGCGAAGCGATCAAAGCCGCGGTTCCAGCGTAAGCCGAAACGCGCGAAGGCATTATTTTTGCGCTGGGAGGCCGGTTTCAGGATCATGGCGCAAAGGATCGGCGTCAGGGTGAAACTGACCAGGATCGAGGTGGCATTGACGATCAGGGTCGTGACGGCAAAGGCGCTCAGCATCAGCCCCACCATGCTCGTCATCATGGCCAGCGGCAGCATCACCACCACGTTGGTCCCGGCCGATGCCAGCACGGCTACCGTCACTTCGGATGCCCCGGTGCGGGCCGCCTCCCAGTGATCGTCCATCGTCTCGAATTTGGATACGATGTTTTCGAGCACCACGATGGAGTTGGCGACCAGCACGCCGGTGGAGAGCCCGATCGCCAGGAGCGTCACGGTGTTGAGCGACTGCCCGGCCAGGTTCAGGAAAAAGAGGCTGACGATCACCGTCACCGGCATGGTGATCGAGACAATGACCGTCGTGCGGAGGTTGACCAGAAAAACGAACAGAACCGCGGCGCAGAGCAAAATGGCCTGCAACACGCTCGATAGCGCGGAATTAACCGAGGAAACCACGTTTGCGGATTCGTCCGAAACCCAGGTTAACTCCATCCCGCCGGGCAGCGCCCGGGCAATTTCTTCGAAACGCTGGCGCGTTTCGCGCACCACCGCCACGGTGTTCCCTTCGGCTTTTTTGATTACTTTAAGCACCACGCCCTGGGCGCCGTTCAGAATCGCGCGTTGGCGAACTTCCTCGGTGGCGAAACGCACCTGTCCGAGGTCGTCCAGACGCAGCCGGCGGCCGTCGCGGGTGGCCACTTCGAGAGACGCGATGTCGGCGACGTCGTCGTAGTCTGCGTCGAAACGCACGCTGTATTCGCTGCCGGTTTCGCGCACACGTCCTCCCGGCAGCGACAGGATCGCGCCCTGCAGGGCTTTGACTACGTCAAAGCTTGTCAGGTCGGACGCCGCCAGGCGGCGCCGGTCCAGTTCCACCCACACTTCGCGCTCGTTGCCGCCGATCACCTGCACTTCCGCCACGCCGGGTACGGTGGCGAACCGATCGGCAATGATGTTGTCGGCGTAGTCGTACAGGTCGTCCACCGGAACGTCGCCGCCCAGGAAGATGTTGGCGATCGGGGTGGCGTTGATGTTGACCTTCTGGATCACGGGGCGTTCGGCGTCGCCCGGTAGGTCTCCGAGGACCGCGTCGACCTTTTCGCGCACGTCCTGCGCGGCCACGTCCACGTTGATCCCAACGTTGAACTCCAGCACCACCTGGCTGACGTTTTCGAGGCTGGACGATTCGATGTGCTTGAGACCGTCGATCCCCGAGACGGCATCCTCGATGTGCTTGGTGACATCCTTCTCGATATCCTCCGGCGCCGCACCGATCCAGGTGGTTACGATGGTGACGTAAGGGATGTCGACCTGCGGCATGTCTTCGATCGACATCTTGCGATAGGCATTGAGCCCCAAGCAGATCAAGGCGATCAGCAGGCAGGTCATCGCGATCGGGCGCCGGGTGGAAGCGGTGGCAAGAAACATGGACGATCTCCAGAAAGGGAAAGGATGAAAAATCAGGGCCGGCTTACCGGGTCGGCATCCCGCAACTGCGTCTGGCCTTCGATCACGACCGGGTCGTTTTCCGACAGTCCCGAGAGAATCTCGGTCCAGGCGTCGTTGTGGTAGCCGGTTTCAACCGCCTGCATGCGGGCCAGGTTGTCGCGCAGCACGAAAACGACCGGCTTGCCCTCGCGCCAGAGGATGGCGGTGCGGGGCACACCGAGATTGACGCGCCGGTCGAACACCAGCGTCATGTCCACCATGGCGCCCGGTACGACCTGGCCATCGGCATTGTCGATGAGGCCCTTGATCTCGAAAGTGCGCAGCCGGATGTCGATCGTGGGACCGCGGTAGGTGACGGCATGCATGCCGGCGTCACGGTTGTTGAAGCCGAGGCGAAACCTGGTCACGCCGGGTTGCACGTCGTCGTAGTACTGGGCCGGAAGAAAGGCCGCCGCCTCGAGGACGGTGGGATCGATCGCCACCAGCACCGTCTGCCCCACCGCCACCTGCTCGCCGGGTTCGGCCAGGCGCTTGGAGATCACGCCGGAAATCGGCGCCAGAATCCGCGTGTCGGCCAGGTCCTTGCGGGCGATTTCCAGCGCGGCGGCGGATTGGTCTACCCGGCTTTGCGCCAGTCGGACTTGTGCCGCCGCCATCGACACGGCGGCCTGGGCCTGGGCATGGAGTGTCTCGACCTGTTCGTATTCGTTGTCGCTGACGCGTTGTTCCTTGCGCAGGCGGGTATAGCGTTCGAAATCCAGCGCCGCCTTGCGCGCTTCGGCGTCGATCCGTTCGGTATCGGCCCGCGCGACCGCCAGGTTGGAGCGCGCCACGGCCAGGGCCTGTTTGGCCATCGTCACCTGGTTGGAAAGACTCGCGGGGTCCACTTGGAACAGGACGGTTTCGCCCGCGACGATGCGGTCGCCCTCGTCCACCCAGATCGCGTCCAGATTGCCTCCAACGCGTGCCGCTACGTTGGCGAAATGCTTGGCCTCCAACGTGCCCTGCACGGTGAGTCGGCGTTCGAAAGGACGTGGCGCCGCCGCGGTGGTGCGTACGGCAATCGGCGGCGTTTTCCGTTCGGTCTCTGCGATGTCGTGGCCTCCGCAGCCGCCAAGCAGGGCGACGACACAGGGGATGAGAAGAAGAGTGCTGTTTTTCATGGCAGGTCCTTGGTTTCCGGAACGGGGGTTGCGCCCATGGCCAACGCCAGGTTGGACAGCGCAATGCGCTCCTGGTAGCGGGCGCGCACCAGGGCCAGTTGCGCCAGGTCCATGGCCGAGCGCGCATCGAGCGCTTCGCTCAGGGGCATGAGGCCTTCCCGTGCGCGGGCATCGTAGTCGGCATATCGCGCGGCGGCGACTTCATGGGCTCGGCCGCGCAGCGCCGCTTCCTCGGCGGCGTCGCGCCAGGCGGCTTCGGTCGCGATCACCTGGATCATGACCGTCAGGAACGTGGATTCGCGTTGCAGTTCGCTTTGCCGGCGCTCGACCTGGGCCGCCTTGAAGCGCGCCACGTTGGCCAGTCCGTCGAAAAGATCCCAGATGCCCTGGAGACCCGAAAGCCAGTAGGAGGCCTGTTCGGCCAGGTCGTTGCCGGTCCAGTTTCCGGTCGAAAAAAGCGACAGGGTGGGCAAAAATTCGCAGAAAGCCTGCCGCACCCCATGTTCCTTCATGACCACCTCGCGGTCGGCCAGTGCCAGGGTGGGATGCCGTTCCAGGGCGCGCAGGACCAGGTCCGGCAGGGCGTTGGTGGGCGCGCTGCCTTCCCCGATATCGCCGGAAAGCGCGATCGGGGCGTCGGGCGGCAGTCCCAGCCCGGTCAGCAATTCGCCCCGCACGACGGTCAAACGTCGCCGGGCCCGGTTGAGTTCCGACTGCCTGGTTTCGACCTGGAAACGCGCCTGGTCCGCCTCCCATGCGCGAAAGAATCCTTCGCGCGCCAGGCCTTCGATGCGCCCGGCGTATTCCCGCGTCGCCTGCAGTTGAGATTCCAGTGCCGTCACCGTATCCTGCTGCACCAGCACTTCGAAATAGTCGATGGAGGTTTGCAGCACGATGTTCTGTCGCACGTAAAAGGCCTCGATTTCGGCCGCGGCATGACCGTGCCGCGCCGAGGCGAACAGAAACCAGGTCGCGGGCATGAAGATCGGCATGCCGATCTCGAGACTGGCGGAAGAATAGCGCGTTTCGGTCATGGGATTGGGCGTTTTGGAATAGGCGCTGTAGCCGGCCTTGGCGGCCACGTTGGGAAGGAAGGCCGTGAAGGCCACATTCTTGCCGATACGCCGCAGCTCGGCGCGCAGGTCGGCCAGCCGCACCTCGTAGTTGTTGGTCATGGCGATGCTGATGCAGTCGTCCAGCGACAAGGGGCGTTCCCGCAGGGGCGCCGAAAGTGTCCAGAGCGCATTCGTGAAGGCTTCGTGTTGTTCGCGTCGTTCGGTCTGGGGATCGAAGTGGGCACAGCCGCTGCCCAGCCATAGCACCACCATCCAGAGCGTCATCAAAAACCAGATTGTCGATCGCATCAAAAAAAATCCTTTCAAATCGAATGCAGGGATGGATTTTGCGACGTCAGGGCATCCGCATAGCGCGAAACCAACTCGCGAAAGGCGACCTTGGAGTCCTCGGGAATGGTCTTCAGGGCGGCATGCTCGAATTCCAGCATGTCCTGGATAATGCGCCGTCCCAGGCGGCGACCGGGAGGGGTCAGCGCGATCAGCTTGCGGCGGCGGTCGTGGGGATGGGGCGTGCGAAGGGCCAGCTTGCGCTTCTCCAGCGTGTCAAGCACGGAAGTCATGGTCTGGCGCGGGAAGAACGTCATCTCCGCCAAATGGGAGGGTTCGGCTTCCTCCGGGTGCATGTAGAGATGCGCCAGCGTCATGCTGACATTCAACGGCAGGCCCCATTTCTGTCCGCGCAGCGTGAATTCCTGGTAAATCTGGCGCCACAGGGGCAACATGCTGCGTTCCAGCAGCGCAGGGGATACTTCCGGTGATTTTTGCCTGGGGTTGTGCATGAGGTTCCGGTCGGGAGGGCGATGGCCGCGGCGGAGGCCGAAGTGCCATGGCCCCGAAAAAGTAATTCGAGACGGGATAATACAGCTTCGGACGACCGATGTCAAGGGGAGGGGTTGAGGGTTGAGGGTTGAGGGTTGAGGGTTGAGGGTTGAGGGTTGAGGGGCCGCGCGCGGGTCTCTCGCGCGATCCCAACCCATCCCATTGGTCCGATCGGACCGATCTCCCCCTCTCTACTCTACCGTCTTGGAGGGAGAACATCCTCCCCTGCCAAACTGACTCCGGAATTCTGAATTCTGTCTTCTGCTTTTCGGCGCCTTGCGCCGGGAAAACTTCGCCTCCATTTTTTACGATTCCTGCGTGAGGTAATCGTAGCAGTTGCGCAGGGCATCCTTGAAATCGGGGAAGTTGTGCCGTTTTTCGAGCCGTTCCGCGCCGCGACGCGACAAGGTGCTCCGGTGTTCCGTATCGTGGCACAGGTGTAGAATGCCTTCCGCGAGTCCCTCGGGGTTCAGGGGGGTCATGCGGGCCAGGGAATCGTCGAGGATCAGGCGGTTGGCTTCGCAATCGGTGGCGACGATGGCCGCGCCGGCCTTGAGGTAGTCGAGCAGTTTCAAGGGGGTGTTGCGTCCGGCGATGCGCGGCGACAGCAGGATGTCCATGGCGGCGAGATAATCCGGCAGCTTATCCGGCTCGACGAAGCCCAGGAACGTCACCGCCGATTCGCAACCGGCGTCGGCCAATGCGGTTTTTCGCGCGGCGATTTCTCCAGGCGTTCCGCCGATGATGACGAAACGCGCGCGGGGCGTGCGCGCGGCCACGATGGGAATCGCCTTGAAAAGCAGGTCGATGCCCTGGTAGATCGCGAAGGAACCGACGTATCCGATCAGGATGTCGTTTTCATGGCGGCGGCATTGCCGACGAATCGAGGCGATGCCCGCGGGGGTGGCCTGGGCCAGCGAGGACGGGATGTCCGGGATCATGCAGGCCCGGCTGGCGCGGCCGATGGCGCGGGCCTGCTCGACCAGTCCCGGACCGGTACCGATAACTACGTCGGCATGGCGCATTACATAGCGTTCGATGCCCGCATAAAGCGACATGACCAGGTTGCGCACCCTGCCGCCACGGTATCCGGCCGGGTCGGAGTGGCGCTCGAAGATCATGCGCGCGCGCCCGATACGCGCCGCCAGCAGGGCCATCAGGCCGCAGTCTTCTACCCCGTGAACCACGGCGTAGCGTCGCCGCAGAACCATGCCGATGGCCATCGGCAGCATGATCGCGTCGAAGGCCAGCTTGAGCGGGGAGGGCCCGATGGCGATGCGGCGCGCGAAGAACAGGTTGGGCGCCCTCACGATGCGAACGCCCTCCATGGGACGATCGTTGCCCAGCGGCAGGGTGAGAAAGTCGACTTCGTAACCCAACTGGGTCAACGCCAGCAGGTCGAAGCCGAGTCGAATG
>CAZIUM010000042.1:0-17538 GCA_964542285.1 uncultured Lentisphaerales bacterium | reverse complement strand
CAATTGCCAGGCTTTCAGCGGGTTGGAAGGATTTGTCGCGAACTGGCAGGTTCTGGCTGATGGCATCCCGGTGCAGGGCGGAACGCTGGATTTGCCGGCGGTGGCTCCCGGCGGAACGGAAGTTCTGGCGGTGCCCTGCGATTGCCCACCCGCCGATGGGCGCGAGATGTTTCTGGAAGTGAGGTTCCAGCTTGCCGCGCCGACCCCGTGGGCGGACATCGGACACGAGGTGGCCTGGGAGCAGTTCCGGTTGCGTTCGGGCACGTTCAAGCCCCGTTCCGTGAGGAATGCCGGTCTGGCGCGTTCGCCTTCCGTTCACGAGACCGCCAGGGAAATTGCCTGGGAAGGACAGGATTTCGAGATGACGTTCGACAAGGCGAGGGGGCATGTGTCGGCCTGGCGTCAGGCCGGGCGCGACGTGATCGCTCGCGGACCCTGTCTGAACTTCTGGCGCGCTCCCACCAGCAACGACGGCAAGGGCATCGGGAAACGCGCGCAGGAGTCCTGGCGCAACCACGGGTTGCACGACATGAGAGTGCGCCTGGGCGAGATCGAACTGTCCCGACGTCGCGGCGCGCCACCGGAACTGGTGGTGCCGGTGCGCCTGGGCGGTCCGAACGTGCGGTTTGGCGTCGAGGCCGAATATCGCTATTCGGTCGATGCCGAAGGCGCACTATCTCTTGCGGTGACGGGACGGCCCGTCGGGGAATGGGATTGCACCTGGCCGCGGATCGGGTTGCAGATGCGCCTGCCGCCGGCGATTTGCGCCGCGCGCTGGTACGGACGCGGCTTCGAGGAATCCTACCCGGACGCGTTGAACGGCACGCGCTTCGGCCTCTGGGAGGGCGATCTCGAGGATCTGTTCACCGACTACGTGGTGCCGCAGGAAAACGGGAACCGTTACGAGACTCGCTGGGTCGAAGCCCTCGGTACGGATGGCGCCGGTCTGCGGGTCGAGGCGGCGCAGCCCTTCGGGTTCAGCTTGCATCGGTACGACACCCTGGACCTCGAACGTGCGATGCATCCGCACGAGCTGACGCCGCGCGACGACCTCACTCTCAATCTGGACCTGGCGCAAACCGGCATCGGCTCCCAGAGCTGCGGCCCCGGCGTTCTGTCCAGGTACGAGCTGCGGCCGGAACCGTTTGCCTTTGCCTGGCGCTTTCTGCCCCTGCCGGCGCGGTAAGCGCGGTCAGGGGGGCTTACCGGAAGATGAGCATGGTCCCCTGGGGCGGCAGCACGAGCTCGTAGGCGCCAATGTCGACCGTGTCCTGGGGTGCGACCCGGGGCCAGATACCCACGGCCAGGCGCGGGTTGCCGTCCAGGTCGATCCCGCCGGCCATCCAGTCCTGGTTCACGCCGACATCCAGACCGGGCGAACCGCGGTCGAGCCGGAAGTCGAATGCTTCCGCATCGACAAATACTGGCGGCGTGGTTCGGTTGCCCGTTCCGTCCGGGTCATGCACCAGGTCCGGGGACAGGCAATGCGTCACCGTCGCGAGCGGGTTGTGCCAGTCCTGGGCGCCGGAAAGCGCATGATTCCCGTACGAAATCACGTTGCGCACCGTGCCGCCCGTCTGGTAGATGCCGCCGCCGTTCAGGATGGTCGTGTTGGAAACCACCGTGCTGCTTTCGAACACCCCCCCGGCGATGCGAATGCCGCCACCGGGACTTTCCTTGTCCACCGTCGTCTGAGTTCCGGCATTACGCATCAGCAGGCAGTTGCGCACCGTGCCGCCCGCCTGGTAAATGCCGCCGCCGCCAATCTTGCTGTTGCACTCATTGGCGTCGAAGACGCAGTTTTCCGCCAGGCCGTCGGAGATGAACAACCCGCCCCCATATCCGTAATTCCATTCATTGGCTATATTGTCCCGGAAAGTGGTGTGCGTCACGAGTCCGCCGGCGAGATGAATGCCCCCCCCCCGGCCTCCGGCCAGGTTGTCGCGGATCAGGCAGTTGCTGACCGTCCCGTCCGACATGTAAATCCCGCCTCCGTGATATAGGTGGGACGTGTTGTAACCGCCGGCCACCGTCAGACCCGACAGGGTGACCTCCGGATGCGACAGGGTGAGCACCCGGGAAGAGGTTCCAACTCCCTGGAGAACGACGTCGGCCGGATTTTCCGCCACGCCCCGTATGGTCGTGTTCGTGGTCAGGATCAGTTCGGCTCCAATGGAATAGGTCCCCGGTCCGACCTCGAGGATCGTATGCTGTCCCGTTTCGCCGTCCTGTCCCATAATGTTCAGGGCGTCCTGGAGGGTATTCGCGGCGGTTTCCCAGCTCAGGTAGGGGGGGGCCGGAGTGCTGTTCGTGGCTACGTAGGCAATCGCGGGCGCCACTTTGATGTAATTTAAGCGGGTGATCGAAGATACCTCGGCGGCATCGTTCTTGACCTCGAGCGTCACGTCGTAATATCCCGCCGCATAGGTGTTCGTGACGACGGCCTTGTCCGCGCCGGAAACGCCGGTCCCGTCGCCGAAGGTCCAGGTGTAGTTGACGATGTTGGTGTTGGCTCCCACCGGTTCGGCCGTGAACACGGCATCCAGGCTGATGAACCCGGAGGAAGGTTCGGCCGAGAGCCCGGCCACCAGGGGACCGTTCCAGGGATCGGGGGCTTCGTAACAACCCATGTCTACGGTGCCGTTGATGATACGCGGATCCCCGTTGAGGTCGACCGCGCCGACCATCCAATCCGCGTTGAGCCCCGAATCCACGCAGGGCGAAGCGGTCTGAGGCGTGAAATCCAGGATGTCCGGGGCCTGGAACAGGGGGCTCGAATCGGTGTTGCCCGTTCCCGCCGGCAGCGGGGCGATGCAACTGTAGTTGATCGATCCACCGATGTTGTAGAGATTGCGCTCGCCTTCCACCGCCAGCATTACGGTATTGTCATACACGATGGTGTTGACCAGTTCGGTGGAGACATCACCCATGTAGACGCCGCCGCCGGATTGGATGGAGAAGTTACGGGTCACGGTGCAGTTTTCAAGGAGTCCGCCCTGCATGCGAACACCGCCTCCCGTGCCGAATCCTTTGTCAGGAACATTGTAGGTGGCCGAGTTCGAAACGATAAGGCAGTTCCGCACCGTGCCGCGCTGCATGTATACTCCCCCGCCACCGAGTTTGCTCTGGCATTCGTTGCGCTCGATGCGGCAGTTCTCGACCAGCGCTTCACCATAGTGGGTGTAACTTTCGATGTAAATCCCGCCGCCGTACCCGTACTGCCATTCGTAGGTTCGGTTGTCATGGATGTGACAATCCACGACCCGGCCGCCGGCGAGCCAGATCGCCGCGCCGCGGCCCCCGACCACGATGTCCCGGATGATGCAATTTGTCACGGTGCCTTGGACAATCAGGGCCCCAGCCCCGTTCATCAAGTGGTTGCCGTTACCGGAGGTGGTCATCGTGAAGCCGTCGACCACGGCATCGGGATGGAACAGGTAGAAGGAACGGACCTGGCCGGGAACGACCGTGGTGGTGTTGGTCGGTCCGTTGACGCTGCGCACGGTCAGCGCCTTGTCGATTTCCACCTGCTCCGTCATTTCCCATATCCCGTCGTCGACCTCGACCACGGCATGGTCGTAGGGTGGAGCAGCCTCGACCGCGGAAGCGATGTCGTGGGCCGCCTTGGCGGGGGTGTCGAAGGGAAACGTATGGGTCCCGTTGGTGCTGACGTACAACACGGTCGGTTTCACGACAATGTAGGCGGCCTTCGTAAGGTCGGCCTGCTCATTCACGCTGTTGCTGGCCGTAAGGGTGACATCATACCGTCCGGGGGAATATACGTGGGAAACCGTACCCAGGGAACTTCCCGACTGTTCCTGTCCGTCGCCGAACTGCCAGCGGTACCAGGTGATGTTGGTGTTCGCCCCCGCGAAATGCGAAGTGAACTCGACCGTCGCCGACGTCACCCCTTCGGTGGGGGTGCCCGTGAAATTGCAGGTAAAGGGTTGATCGCCGGAGAGGGAGTTCTCGTAGGCTCCGATATCCCAGGCATCGCCGATGGGACGTGCCGTGCGATCGATATCCTCGGCGAAATCGAGGAGGTTGGTCCCCGCGTCGAGGCATGAAGAACCCGGAAGCAGCCGATAGTCCCCTCCGGAGGCATCGTGAAAGGCCGGATCGTTCGTCACGTTGCCGTCCCCCGCCCCCAGGTACGGCGAGCAACTGTAGCGGACCGCTGCCGGACCGTAGAGATTCCATTCGTCGATGGGCCAGCGGTAGCGCGAGGTGTTTCCGTAGACGATGCTGTTCCAGACCGATCCGCCCGAGGCGTAGATGCCCGCGCCCCTTCCCCGGCAGTCGTTGCCGGTAATCGTGCAGTTTTCGATCGTACCATTGCTCATGAAAATGCCGGCGGCACCGCCGTGATAGATGGCCGGATCGTAATTCACCCGGAAGTAATCGTTGGTGTTGTCGGCAACGACGCTGTTGCGCAGGGTTCCGGCGGTCATGTAGACGCCCGCGCCGCCGCGCCAGCAAAGCGTTTCGTTGGCCACGATGCGGCAGCGTTCCACGGTGCCGCCGTTGAGGTAGATTCCACCCCCGCGGCCGTTCTGCCATTCCCAGGATTCATTTTCCCGGATTTCGGAATCCACCAGCAATCCGCCGCTGACGTAGATGCCGCCGACCCCGCCCGTGACTCCGTTTGCCCGGATCACGCAATTCGAAATCGTACCGGCATTGAGCCGCACGGGGCTGTTGGCGGAGGAGGTACCCCGGTAATACACCCCCTGCATGGTGAAGCCGCTGACAAGGGCTCCGGAAGCGTTCGCATCGAGCCAGAGGGTGTGCCGGTCGGTGCTGGTCGTGCCGACCAGCGGATCGATGATCGTTACCGCGGGTCCATTTACGCTTTGCAGGGTAACAGCCTTGCCGATCGTAACGATAAACCCGGTCGAAGTGGACGTATAGGTTCCGTTGGTGACCAGGATGGTATCCCCGGCGGCGGCGTAATCCACGGCGGTCTGAATGTCCGGGGCGGCATTCGCCCAGGTGTCGTAGGGGGCAATGCCGGCGCCCGACGGGTTGACGTGCAGGATATTCGCTTGAACCGCGGTGCAGGCCAGCGTCAGGCCCGCGCAAGAAAGGAACTTCTTGATGTTCATTTTGACCCCTTTGTGACTACAATCAAAACGTACGCGTTATTTGGCGCCGTGGTTTCAAGCGTGGTAGTCGTAGAATCCGGTTTTCAATATTTAATTTCCTACGCCAGCCACAAAACCACCCATGATAGTCAAGTGCAATGATAAACAAAAGAACGATCGGTGTCAATTCCGCATCACCCCCATCCCTGCGCCCGGCGATTCCAATGGGAGCAAAGACAGGAGTTGTTCGCCGGAAATGACTTACGCAAAGCCCTTCGGTTTCGTCCCTTTTGCTGGTTTCGTGGCTGGAAATGCTGTTGGGCGGTCGAAAGCCGGTTGTCTATCGGGATGCAATCCGGCTACACTATGCACGTTATGCAATCCAGACATCCCGATCAGAAAATTTCAGCTTGCATCATTGCCGGCAACGAGGAAGACAACATCGAACGCTGCCTTAAGAGCGTTACTTGGGCCGACGAGGTCGTCGTGCTGGATTCCTTCAGCAAGGACCGCACGGTGGAAATCGCCCGTCGGTACACCGACCAGGTGTACCAGCATGCCTGGCTGGGGTATATCGGACAGAAGAAGCACATCAGCGAGCTGGCGGCCGGCCCCTGGATTTTCTTCGTGGATGCGGACGAGGAGATCTCCCCGGCCTTACGCGATGAAGTCCAGGCCTTGTTCGCGACCCCCATTCCTGCCGAGGTGCATGGGTTCGAATGTCCCCGCCTGGTTTATTACCTGGGGCGCTGGATTCGGCACGGAGACTGGTATCCCGACATCAAGTTGCGGCTGTTCCAGAAAAAGTTTGGCCACTGCGGCGGCAAAGAGCCGCACGACCGGGTGTATGTCGAGGGGGAGATTCGACGCCTCAAGGGGCAGATCTACCATTACACCTACACGGACATCGAGGACCAGATCGCCACGATCAATCGGTTTTCAAGCATCAGCGCCAAAACCCGTGTCGAGGAAGGTCATCGAGTGCGGTTGTGGGATGTCGTGTTTCGACCGCTGTTTCGCTTTTTTCGCGGTTACATCTTTAAGTTGGGGTTCCTGGACGGCACCCCCGGCTTGATCGTGGCCGGCACCGTGGCCTTTGGAACCTTTGCCAAATATTGCAAACTCTGGGAAATAAAACATTGCGGGATGGAAAAATGATGCGATCGAAAAACGGCTGGCGGAGGAGATTGCCCGCGCTATGGATCTGCGCGCTGACGCTGGCCCTGGCGTGGTGTGTCTCGGCGCGGGGCGCCGAGTCTGGTATGGAGCGCCGACTGGACCCCGAGGAGATTGTCGCGGCGGCCGTCGGGATCGATACCAACCAGTACCCCGATGCGCATGAAGTCCTGGTGGACGGCCTGGTGCGGGAACGTTTCCGGTCCGATGGCACGGGGGAGGCGGAAATCGAGGAATGGTTCAAAATCCTGACCGAAAAAGGCCGACAGGATGCCCGGACCCAGACCTATACGTACATGCTGCCCTACAGTACCGTCACGGTCCATCGGGCCGTCCTATACAAACCGGACGGCCTCTGCGTCACCGTGGACGTGGCACGGGCCTCGCGGGTGATGACCGACACGGGCCAGATGAGCGCCAACATCTATGATCCCAACCACAAGGTCCTGCATTTGGCCCTGGGCGATCTCGAGGTCGGCGATCTCGTCGCCGTTTCCTGGCGACGCGAAACGCTCAAGGCACGGGTGCCCGACGCCTGGTCGGATTATTCGGTGTTGGAATATCCGTCTCCCATCCGTCGCCTGACTTCCCTGGTGTCGGCGCCGCCGGAATTGCCGCTGTTGCATCTGCGCCTGCGCGATCCGGTATCCAACACGGTGGAATATGCCGCGCAAGCCCAGCCCGACGGACGCACCCTGCACCGCTGGGACGTACGCGAGGTCCCGCAACTGTTTCCCGAGCCCAACATGCCGCCGGCGCATACCGTGGCGCAACGCCTGTTGCTGAGTACGCTGCCCGACTGGCAATCGCTTTCGCGCTGGTACTGGGAGTTGTCCCGTCCGCGCCTGGAGACCGTGACGCCTGAAATGGGGCAGGTGGTCACCCAGCTTGTCGCAAGGGTTGACCAGCCGGAGACACGCATCCGGCGCATTTTCACCTGGGTTTCGCAGAACATCCGCTACATGGGCATCACCACGGAAGACGAAGCGCCCGGCTATGAACCCCATGACGTTGCCAAGACGTTCGCCAACCGTCACGGGGTGTGTCGCGACAAGGCGGCCTTGTTGGTGGCCATGTTGCGACTGGCGGGGTTCGAGGCCTACCCCGTGTTGATCCACGCCGGGGCCAAGCTGGATCCCGATGTGCCCATGACTTTTTTCAACCACGCCATCGTGGCGGTGGCGGAACCGGGCGGGGAATATAAACTGATGGACCCCACGGACGAGAACGCCCGCGCGTTGCTGCCCTCGTACCTCGGAAACCGCAGCTACCTCGTGGCGCATCCGCGCGGGGAAAAATTGCGCGTTTCGCCCGTCTCGCCCGCGGAGGACAACCTGTTGCGCGTCAGCAGCCAGGGGCGTCTGGATGAAACCGGCAACCTTTTTCTTGAAACGGAAATGGTTTTCGAAGGTATCAATGACAATCTCTATCGTGGCCATTTCTCCCGCCTGCCACGAGAGAAGCGCCGACAATTTTTCGATCGCCTGGTCAAGGCCCGGCTCGCGGGCGCGGAATTGGTTTCCTTCGAACTGATGCCCGCCGATTTGCGCGATACGGACCAGCCCCTGAGCGTGCGCTTCGAGAGCCTCGCGCGCGGCTATCTCTCCCAGGGCTCCGACCGTGTTGTGCTGGACCTGCCCTGGTTGTCGGGGTCGATCGGGTACGCCAATTTCCTGCTCGGGAGCACCGGACTCCCGGAACGACGTTTCCCGCTGGCCACCGAAATTGCCTGCGGGGTCGAGGAAGCCATTTCCCTGGAGGTCGGAGAGGCCTGCGGCGAGCCGCTGCACCTGCCGGTCAACCTCTCCGCCGCCAGTGTCGGCTTCGTGTTTGAACGCCTGTACGACGGCACGAATGGCGTGCTGAACGCCTCCGGAAGGTTCTTGCTACAACAGCCGGAATACTCGCCCGAGGAATACCGGGGCATTAAGGAACTGCGCAAGCAAATGGAGTTTTCCGGACGGCACAAGGCCCACTTCCGTCCCGGAGGCGCCGCGGCCGCGCAAGACAGTCGCATCCTGTCCGATTCGATGCGGGTGGACCTGGTGACGCCGCACCGTTGGACCACCACCCATCACCAGGTGCGCGAAATCCTGACCTATGCGGGGCTTAAGCGTCACGCCGAAGTGAAGTTGCCGTTCAACCCCGCCTGGCAATCGCTCGAGCTGCTTATCGGGATGGTTGCGAATCGCGACGGTCGGGTTCACCAAGTCAAGCGCGAGGAGATCAACGATCTGGATGCCTCGTGGGTCGGGGGGGCTCCGCGGTACCCTGCCGCCAAAACGCGGGTCGTCGCGCTGCCCGGTGTGACCACTGGAAGTGTCACGACGGTTTCCTGGCGGCGGACCCAGACGGGGGCGCCCTTTTTCTCGCTTCGTCACACCCTGCGGCATTTCGATCCCTCGGAGGCTATGTCCCTGGAGCTCTCGGCTCCCCTGTCGCTGGCCTTGCGGATCGAACATCCCGGCGCGCCGGCAACGTACCGCTGCCGGACCAACGGGACCCATGTGTTGCATCGTTGGGAGGTCGGTCCGCAACCCGCCCTGGCGCGCGAGGAATCCCTGCCGCCGGCGCATGTGTTCCTGCCAACCGTGCTGGTGTCCTGCGGGGATTGGCCGGATTACGCCGAGCATCTGCGGCAGGCGGCGGAGCGGGCCATGAGCAAGGATCGTGAGGCCACGAAACTTGCGCGCAAGCTGGTACCGCGCCGGACGGACTCCGCCGCCCGTGCCCGCATTCTGCGCGATTACGTCATGCGACGTATCCGACCCGCGGGACCTTCGTTCCTGGCGCTGCCGGAGCCTTTTTCACCGGTGGACGTAACCCTGGAAGAGGGTTATGGGCACGAGGCGGACCGGGCCCTGCTGCTGGCCGCCATGCTGCGCGCCGCCGGCCTCGAGGCCGATCCGCTGCTGGTTGCCGGGGATTCCCGCGATCCGCGGGTTACATCCCCTTTGATGGAGGTGCCGCAACGCGACTTGATGGACCGGTGGCTGGTGGCGGTCTATCGGCGTCCCGGCTTCTGGAGTCGCCTGTTCCGTCCGGGCCGTTCGCCCTCGTCGCTGTGGGATGAAGCCTTGCCGATGTATCTGAACGATGGCGATCAGTATGCCGAACCCGGCGCCACCTGGTTCGAGGGGCATGCGTTGCTGCGCCTGTCCGGCGAACCGGACCGGGTGCGCATTCCGGAACGGCTGCGGACGAGCATCGACACCGAATGGCGCCTGGTGCTCGATACGCGGGGCGGTGCGCAAATCTCCGTCACCAACCGCTACTACGGCGCGGAATGCGGTGGGTTCCGCCGCCGCTATGCCGAAATGTCGCCCGAACAGCGCCGACGTCATTTCATGGAACAGGCGGCCGTGGTCTCCCAGGCGGCCGAGCTGCGGGAAGAACCGCGGACCGACCTGCAAGCCTATCCCGGCTTACTTGGCTATTGCATGGAGGCTACGCGATTTGGCGTGCGCAATGGCGACAGCCTGACCGTGACACTGCCCGGCGCGGCCCTCTCCCTGCCGGGATTGCAGGGCGACCGGCGTGACCATCCCTATCAGGGAACCGAGGACAGCCGGCGCACCTGGCTGTGGCGCATCCGTCTGCCCGCCGGCGCGGCGGCGGTGCCCATGCGGCCTCCCGATATCGACTGGACCCTGCCGGGGGGGCTGGGCCGGCTGCAATGCGTCACACGGCGTTACCGGGACGCGGCGGGAGACGACATTCTTGAAATTCGCCGCCACCTGCGCTTGACTCCCGGAATCGTGGCGCCGCAGGACTATCCGACGTTGTTGGAGATGAACCGCCGCCTGGTTCATCCGTCCATGCGCACCCTGGTGGTGCGGATCGAGGAATGACGCCATGCATGCCTCCCGTCGGCCGCTGACCTATACGCCGCGTCGCAAGGGACCGCCACCCTACGGCCGCTGGGGCTTGATGTTGCTCGCGTTGCTGGTGGCCGCGGTGGTCTGGAACCGCCTGGTGCGTCCTGGGGTGCGGATGCGAGACGAGGCGCGACAGGCGTCCGCGACATCCGGCGCCTCCGCTGCCCCGGAGGTTGCGCCCCATGCCTGGCGTCAACGGCTGCTTCCCGCGGACCTTTCGGACAATGCCGGGACCCTGGAGAAGATTGACGGGGCGTTCCCCGCCGCCGGCGAAGCGGATTCGCCACCGCCGGTCGGGGAGGAACGGATGGCCCTGGCCGCACGGGGTCTCAGCGGCTCCTCCACCAGCCGAGGTTCTGTCACGCCGTCTTCACCGACCGCGGTGCCCGGGAACGAGCTGCCCATCTTCACGCGGTTACGCGCCAGTCGCGATCGTCCGGTGCCGCGGGAGGTGGCGGAACTGGCGCGACGCCTGACGGCGGATTGCCCGGACGATGCCTGCCGCGCCCGGACCCTGTATCGATGGCTGACGGACAACATCCGGTATGATGTTCAGGAATGGGCGCATCTGGTCGGTGGAGGCGCCGCCTACACAAACCCCCACGATCCCCTCGCGGTCCTCGAGCGCGGCACAACCGTCTGTGCCGGCTACGCCTGGCTCTACAACGACATGGCACGTAGCGTGGGACTGAATTCCGTCTTTTTGATCGGGGATGTGCGCGGCTATCGCGGCACGCCGGACGACGATCTGGTCAGCGCTTTCCAGCATGCCTGGAACGCCGTCGAGGTAGATGGACAATGGCGGCTGGTGGATGCCACCTGGGGCGCGCGCCAGGTGGACGAGGAAGAACGCACCTACCGGTCCCGGCAGGAGTATTACTTCGACACCCCGGCGCGGCAGATGATCTTCGACCATCTGCCCGAGGACGATCGCTGGCAACTGCTGGAGCAACCCGTGCCCGACAAGGATGCTTTTCAATCCCTGCCCAATCTCAAACCGGCGTTTTTCCGGCATGAATTGAAGCTGGCCAATGGCTTTGCCTCGCAACTGGCCCTGGAACGCAACGAACGCGGCGGACTGGTGCTGTCGGCGCCGGAATCGACCCAGGTGGCCGCGACCCTCACGCCACTCGACGGAGGGTCGGGAGACTCTCTTCCCGTGGCCCGGCGACAAGAACGGATCGAGGTGCTTGTGGGACCCCTGGAACCCGGCGAATACGTGTTGCGGCTGTTCGCCCGGCGCGCCGACGCTACCGACGTGCCCTTTGAGTGTGGCGCGGACTACATCATCCGAATCGAATAACCATTTGACGGGACAATGGAATCTTGAAACGATGATGAACAAGAAGCAGAGTCTTGGCGGCTTGATTTGCGGCTGGCTTGGGGTGTTGTCGGGCACGGGCACGGTGCCCCGAGCGCACCGCGGTCAGCCGATAGCCGAAATCGTGCTGCCCCCGGATTCCCACCCGGCGGTGGATTTTGCCGCGCATCCTGAGTATTACCCCCTGAGAGACGGGCGCCGCTCGCGTCCGAGCGAAACAAGGGGAGGGACGCAGCTTTGCTTCACCTTGCGGGAATTGCAGCGGGTGTTCATCGAAGAAATCGACGAGAACGATAAATCGTCCCGGCCAACGCAGTTTTTCCGGTGGTTGAATCCCATCGCCAGGCATCTGCACGACACGTACGGCAAGGAGGTCCTGACCGTTGCCAATTTTTCACGGAGTCGCCGCCGCATTGCCGGGTGGAACCCAACATTCAGATTTCTTTTTGCCCGATAGCCAAGAATTCCAAACGGGTGCTGACGCATCCCGAGAATCCCGAGAATGCCGGTACATTGACGCGCTTGACCGGGTGGCTGGGCGTGACCGATAACATTACCTGGCGCGAATATTATGGGTTGTGCCAGTCCTTCCCTCGGCCCATCGATGCCGTGGCTCTGCAAGACTGGCGGTACCTCAACCGGCTTGGAATCGATTGGGCCTATTCGGAAATGCGGCTCGATTTGCCCTCCGTGGAGCGGTATGGTTTCCGTAAATGACATGAATGCCAGGGAGCCTTTGCGAAAAATCCGGATGTCGGGGTGTCTTTGTCTTGCGGGGCTCCTGGCATGCCAGATCCAATTGGCACGTGCCGTGGTGACCCTGCGTGTGGTCGGCTCCGCGCCGGATGCCCCCCTTGGTGCGGTCTTCCGCGTCGGTTCGAACCATCCGATGACCATCACGTTCGAGTGGGCGGACGCCGACACCTGCGTCATCGAGGCGGCGCCGCAACCCGAGTCGATGACATGGACGGTTGACGGCGAATCCCGGACAATCGATCTGCCCGCGGCACGTCTTTATTTCGGACAACTGAAGGTTCCCTACTATATTCGCCCGCGCCCACGACGGTACACCACGGATCAGCAACGGGAGCTGCTGCCGGAATGGCTGTCTGGGCCCGGCGCGTATGAGGTGGACGTACGTTTCGAAGCCGTCCCGGATGAAAAAGGGGCGAAGATATACATCGATCGCCGGTATGCCGGACGCCTCGATTCAGACGCGGAACTGGAATCGCTGTGGTTTCAACTGCCTGATGGCGCTGAAATCGAGGAAATCGAAGCCCTGCGCCCCGATGAAGACCCGCGATTCCAGGTGCTTGATTTCGGCGCCGCGGCCCAATCCGGGAAAATGAGTGCTGCGCAGATGTCTCTTGCGCCGGGACGACAGTGGCTCCAGGGGGTGCCGATGTTGGTGGCCCCGCCGGAAAGGGCTGGCGACATCGCGCGGGTTCGCCAGATGCGGGGCTCCTGGGCGCTGGAATGCGATGAATACCTGTCGCGTACCACGTTTGACGGCATGCCGGAGTCTCAGATGCTGACCCTCCCCCAGGCGTTTTATCATCGGGCATGGGTCCTGCTTGCCGTTGACCCAGACCCTGAAAGGGATCCGCGCATGACGGTCCGCTTGACCCGGTTTGCCGGGCAGTCGGTGGTCGGTCGTGGCGCTGCCTTTGCCGATGCCGACGTGAATCTTCCGCGGCAGGGCGAACCGCTGCCGCCCAACATGACCTGTGTGGGCGAGGTTCACCTGCCGTCGGTGGATGATGAAGTTATCGTGCTCCCGCTGATCCTGGCCTGTGTCGATCTGCCGATCGGCAACATGCTGGAACTGCTGGCCGACGACCGGCAGGACCCGTTTGCGGAATTGAAGATCGGGCCTTACCTGGATTTTGAAATCCTGGGGCGGCGCGGAAGTCTCGGGGTCCAGTGGGACACACGCCGTAAACCCAGCGGCGACCCCAGTGCCGCGCATGTCTTCGGGGTCACGCTCGAGCGCGCTCCCGCCGAGCTTCGCCTGCATCAATCCGAACCCGGAAACATCTTTCACAACGACGAGGTGCCTGATCTGATCGCTGAAATCCGCGCGGTGCGTGATGGCACCCCGGTGCTTTCCTGGACCATTCGCGACATGGATGGCATCGCAAGACGCCATGAATCCGCGGCTTTCGATCTGACGGCCGGCGATTCGACCAACCATGCGCTGTCCTTGGCGATGGATTCGGTCGGATATTACGACCTGTCGCTTGAACTGGCTGAGCAGGGAACCGGGACCATCATGTCACACGATGCCGCGTTCGCCCTTCTGGGACCCGATACCCGCGAGGCCGGATACGAGTCGCCCTACGGAGTATGGTGGTTTGGCGGTTCGCATCTTTCCGTGTCCGATCCCGGCATCGCCGGGCCGCTGCATTTCAAGGCGGGACTGCGGAGAACCGTCAACCTGCGCTACAGCGAAGCCGAAATGGCGCCCTGGAAAACGACCCAGTCCTCCTTCCGCTGGCGGTTCAGGTTGAGCGACCTCGACGATTTCGAAGCCGCTTGTGCCAGGGTACGGTCCGAGCTTGACGATCTGGTGGTGCGCTATCCCCATTGCAACAATGTGCTGATCTTTCATGAGAGTCATCCCAACACCATGCCCGTGGAGCTGGCGGGAATGGAGCCGGAGTACGACGCACAAACCATCGAAAGTTGTCGGCAAAAAGCCCAACTTGCAAACAGGGTGGGGCAGTTCTACCGTGATGAATATCCCGGGCTGAAAATCATTGCGGGCAACAGTGGCGGGTCGATCCGCATCCTGGCCGATCTGCTTCGATTTGGCTTCGATCCCGGCTATTGCGACTATATCGGGATCGAGACCCCGGGACAGACCTTTCTGCCCGAAAGCATTTCGGAACACAACCTGATGGCGGCCTGGGCCAGTCGTGAAATCGGACGCCTGCATGGGTATGAACTCCCCCTGACGGCCTCTTACGAGTTCACGTATCGTGCCGCCCGGATTCTCGGTCCCCGGCGTCATGCGGAACATTATGTGCGCGATGTTCTCCTGGCGCATGCCTATGGGTTCGATCATATCTCCCCCGCCGTGCTGGACGATGCCGCGGGGAGTTATGGCAACACCCTCTGGGGGGCGGCTGGCCTTCTTCAGCGCAATCCGTTGCTTTATCCCAAGCCGGCCTATGTCGCGATCGCCACGGTCACCAAGGTGCTGGACAAGGCGGCAAGTCCGCGGATGGTGCACAATGGCTCCCTGTCTATCCATACGCTCGAGATGCAATGCCTCCGGGAAACACCGGAGTATGCCTATGCCAACTGGACGGTACGCGGCACCGCCCGGCTGACCTTCGACTTCGGGCAAGACGTTCAAGTCGAAGTCGTTGACTTGTACGGCAGAACGGAACACCGAAATACTTCGAACGGGAAGATTTCCGTCGCGGTGGGGACGGGTGCCGTTTACCTGGTCAGCCCGCTGCCGGTGCAATCCGTGAGCCTGGATGAACGCAGCTTCGACCAGGACCTGCCGCCCCCGCATTTCATTCCTGCCAACCGTATGGACCTGCTGGACGAATGGTCCCTGTCGTCGGACCGTTACGTGAGCTGGGTCAATCCCGACGGGGGCAGTTTTCACGATCCGCTCAACTGGTCGCCCTGCCGTGTTCCAGGCACCAATAACATTGTCTTGTACAACCTGACGAACGAAGCCTACACCGTTGCCTGGTCCAGGCCCGTCACGAATTACCAGTTTGCGGTGGAGGCTGGCCATGTGACCTGGGACTTGACGGGCAACGGATATTTTCTGCACCGTGACGCCGTCAACACCCTTGGTACATCTGCCGGACCGGCAAAACTGACCATCTCCAACGGGGTCGTGGAGCGGGTGAATCCCGATTTTCAGTATAGGCGGCCCTTCCAGGTGCGCGGTGCGGGTTCGAGTCTCGAGTTGCGCAATGCGGCTCTCTGGCACAACAATTACCCCGTTTTCGAGCGCGGGACGCGGTTGCTGCTGGACGGTCCGGCGGCCCTGTTTGCGGGCTACGGGTATGCTCGCGAACTCAGCGGGTCGATCGTTGTGACCAATGGTGCGTTTCTGAGCGGTCCGCATGGCATGCCAATAACCTCGGGTGGCGAATTGCGTGTCTTGGGCCCCGGCTATCGCGCGAACGTAGCGCATGGGGGAACCCCCGGAATTGCCGCCGATGCCGCTGTTTATTATCTCAAGGGGGCCGAGGTGCGCGGGGCCGTGGCACACGACATGTATTTTGAAGGGCCGTTGACGCTGGAAGATGCCCGCTTCTATTATTATTATGCCCATCCGGGGTATGGACGGATCCATCTGGAGGGGGACCTTGCCTTGATCCAAGGGACCGGTTCGGTCGAGATGAGCCGGGTTCTGTTGCGTGGAGGGACCCTTCGCCCAGGGGGGGTCAGTCAGGGCGGGATCTTGACGTTCACGGGGATGATCACCAACGCGGTTCCTGGAACCGGAAGGATCGAAATCGCGCTTGGAGGGCCCGAGACTCCCGCACACGGACAACTGAGACTGGTCCCCGGCAGTCGCGGGCCGGGAATTCTTTACGCCGACGGCACCCGCCTGGACATCAAACTTGCCCCGGGGTATCGCCCACGGCAGAAAACAACCTTCCGCGTTATCGACGCCGTTGAAATTGTCGGAGTGTTTTCCCAGGTCAGTCTGCCACGGTTGGCTGGCCAATGGTGGCTGGAAGACTTGTACGCGCGAGGCGAACTCACGTACTTGCCGCCCCTGGGAACGGCAATCATGGCGCGTTGATCCGCCGGCCTTATTCGTAGGCGCCGATGTCGCAAAACCGCAGAATCGGTGTGACGGGCTGCATTTCGACCGGATCGGGGGCTTCACGATGCATGGTGACGGTGAGGCCGGCAATCCGAATGGGGTACACCGGGGCCGTGCCGCCGCCGCTGGATTGCCATTGGAAACCGGGGGACAGGTTTGGAAACGGTGAACGCTCGGCGTCGATGGCAAATTGAAGAAACCGCCAGCCGTCGAAATGGACCGCCAGGTCGCCGGGCCAGTCGTTGTAGCCCCCGCTGGAACGCCATCTCCGGTCCTCGGCGTCGATGATGTCGAAATAAATGCGTCCGCCGTTGGAATTGCCCCGTACCCAGACTCCGATGGTGTGTGGGCGGCCTGGAAGTTCTCGAGGCCTCTTCAATGACAGGGTCGCATACTCTTGAACCAGGGGCGGTAAATTCCCGGTCGGCTGCAGTTCAAGCTCAAGGCAGGCCCCCTTCTCGGAATCGACGACTGCTCGCAAAGAAAAATTTCCACGCCGCAGGAAAGGAGTTTCTACAACTTCCTGCGCCCGCGCGAGTGGAACCCCTTGAAGGAAGGCCCACAACAACAATGGCAAGAAAAGCATTGAAACGTATGGACGACAATGCATGGCCTGGTGAATGCTCCAGAAGACTCCGATTTGCGGGAAAACGGTCGACGTCAAACATTCAACCGTGAACGGCGAAAGAAAGCAACCTTGAAATGCAGCGGACGCGGTTCTTTTTCCGGTCCGGGCGGGATTGTTTCCGTACATCGGTTACGCTATGATGGAGACATCAGCAGGAAACGGAGACCATGAAATGGAGCAATTGATCGATTTGCTGCGCAGCAATGCGCGCGCGCCCATAGAGGAGTTGGCGCGCGAGTTGGGAACAACCGAGGAGGCCGTGCGTCAACGAATGGCCGACCTGGAAAAGCAGGGCGTGATCCGGGGATACCAGGCGGTGGTGGATCCTGACCTTGCGGAGGAAGACGAGGTGCGCGCCATCATCGAGTTGCATGTTCGGCCCGAGCCGGAAGGCGGGTTCGACAAGCTGGCGCGTCGCATCGGGCGCTTCGACCAGGTGCAGAGCATGTTCCTGATTTCCGGAGGCTATGATCTGTTGCTGTTCGTCAAGGGTCACGGTCTGCGTGAGGTGGCTCAGTTTGTCGGCAGCAAACTGGCCACCATGGATGGCGTGGTGTCGACGGCTACGCATTTCATGCTGAAAACCTACAAGGACCAGGGCGTTTTGATGGAGAACAAATACAGTGACGAACGACTCCAAGTCT
>CAZIUM010000041.1:0-18303 GCA_964542285.1 uncultured Lentisphaerales bacterium | reverse complement strand
CGGGGAGTAGGCGCCCATTCCACCGGTGTTGGGACCGGTGTCGCCATCGCCCACGCGTTTGTGGTCCTGCGCCGAGGGCAGGCAGAGAATGCGTTCTCCATCGACCAGCGCCAGGATGGAAGCTTCTTCGCCTTGCAGAAATTCTTCGATCAGGATGCTTGAACCGGCGGCGCCGAAAACCTGTTTCTCCATCATCGATGCAATCGCGGCGTGGGCTTCGTCGGAAGTGTTGCAAATCACCACGCCTTTACCGGCCGCGAGACCGTCGGCCTTGATCACCACCGGCCCGTGAAAGCGTTGCAGGGCCGCGATGGCCTCCGAAGCACGGTTGAAGGTTTCCGCACGGGCCGTCGGCACGCCCGCCGCGCGCATGACATCCTTGGCAAACGACTTGCTGCCCTCGATGCGCGCCGCGGCCTTGCCGGGCCCAAAGACCGTCAGGCCCTTCTCCAGCAGGATGTCGGCGATGCCGGCGCACAACGGGACCTCGGGGCCGACGACCGTAAGGTCCGGTCGTTCGCGTTCCGCCCAGTGGGTCAACCCTTCGATGTTCTCGGCCGCCAGGGGCAGGTTGTGTGCCTGGGAAAGGGTGCCCGCATTGCCGGGGGCGCAAAATATCTTTGGGGTTAACGGACTTTGCGATAATTTCCAAACGAGGGCATGCTCGCGGCCTCCGCCGCCGATCACAAGAATCTTCATGGCGCCCATGTTAACCTTTCGCTCCATTCGGTCGCAAGCTTGAATGCCGCTGTTTACGGCACAGGGGAGCGCCCGGTAGGGGTCGCTAAAAAAAAATCCGATTGTGGGAGGAGCGGCATTATGGTAATGTTCGTCGTCCGCGGTAAGGAACTCCGGTTCTGAGCCTAGGGTGCCAACATGCTTTCATTCCCTGTCGACCGGGCCGGGCATGATGGGCGTTTGTGTCTCCATGCGATGAAGCGATGTTGCTTCCGCGGCGGTCCAATGCGGTGAGCGCATCCGGACAAAACATATGGAGAGCCTCGATGCCTACAACCTGTGAACCCCCGCGCCCAGAATCAAGCGGTGCGACAAGCCGTTCATTCAAGGAACGCGTGATCAAGCGCGATGAAATCTCCCGCTATTATTCCCATGGCCGCGATTTCATCGATGAAGATTTGATTCATTCGGTCCTGGAATCCGAACGGGAGCCCGATCCCGTCCGGGTTCGCGACATACTGGCGAAATCGATGGCCATAGAGTCTCTCGAACCGGACGAAACCGCCTGCCTGTTGCAGGTGGGCAACCCCGATTTGCGCCGGGAAATGGAAGCGACGGCCCTGGCGATCAAGCACAAGGTCTACAACAACCGCATCGTCACCTTTGCCCCCATGTATATCAGCAACTATTGCGTCAACCGTTGCCGGTATTGCGGGTTCAGCGCCACCAACCGTATCGTGTCGCGGCGCACCCTTACCATGGACGAAATCCGGGCCGAGGCCCGGGCCATGGCGGGACGCGACGGTCACAAGCGCGTCATGGCCGTGTATGGTGAGCATCCGGATACGGGCGCGGAGTTCATCGCCGAATCCCTGGATGCCATTTATTCGGTCAAGGCCGCCACCCGGAAAGGCTACGCGAATGTGCGCCGCATCAACGTCAATGCCGCGCCGTTGGGAATCGAGGATCTCAAGATCGTACAGCAGGGCGGCATCGGCACCTTCCAGGTGTTTCAGGAAACCTATCACCACGCCACCTATGCGGACATGCATCCGGCCGATACGATCAAGGGCGATTACGACTGGCGCCTGACCTGCATGCACCGCGCGTTCGACGCGGGCATTGACGATGTTGGCCTGGGCGTACTTTTCGGCCTGTACGACTGGCGTTTCGAGGTCCTGGGACTCCTGCAGCACACGCGCGAGCTGGAACGCTACACTTCGGGCATCGGGCCGCACACGATCTCCGTGCCGCGCCTGCATCCGGCCAGCGGATCGGACGTGGCCGGGAAGCCGCCGTCGCCTTTCTCGGACGACAATTTTCTGCATGCCGTTACCACGATCCGCTTGTCGGTGCCCTATACCGGGCTGATCGTAACCGCCCGTGAAACGCCGGAACTGCGCGACCGTTGCGTCGATCTGGGCATCACCCAGATGGATGCCTCGACGCGCATCGGGATCGGCGCCTATGCGGCGGAGGATAACCAGGACATTGAAAAGCAACAGTTCATTCTTGGCGATGGCCGCACCCTGGAGCAACTGATTCGCGACCTGGCCCAACGGGGCATCATCACCAGCTTCTGCACCGCGGGGTATCGCTGCGGACGCACCGGCGGCTGCATCATGGACGCGCTGAAGACCGGCAAGGAAGGCAAGTTCTGCAAGATCAACGCCGTGCTGACCTTCCGGGAATGGCTGGACGATTTTGCCTCCCCCGAGACCATCGAGCAATGCGAGCCGATCATTCGCGCCGAGCTGGAGGGCATTCGCAACGAGTTGCCCAAGTTCTGGCCCGAGGTGGAGAAAAGCTACCGGCGCATCGCCGCCGGCGAGCGCGACTTGTATTTCTAGCCGCTTTGTAAAATCCGCCAGCGTTCCAGAAATTCGCGGAGAACGCAGAGGGATACAGATTTAGCTTCAGGGAAAAGGAATCGTGATCTGCGCAATCGCGGGGGACCGCTCATGTCCTGGAGTCGAACAAGGCGAAAGGCATTCAGCCGGAACGGGAATGTCGCAGGCGAACGGCCAGCAGCGCCAGCAGCAGGTACCATCCCAGGATCATCCACCAGGCCGGCGGTTGAGGTAGCCGCCAGCTTCCGTAGGGGATGGAGGCCGCCATTTCGGCGGTGGCAATAATGCCATCGGCCGCCAGGCGGGTCACAAGGGTGCAGAACTGGGCCGCGGGCTGCCAGAAGGAACCGGCAATCAAGGCCAGTGCTCCGCCGCTCATCGTCACAAACGCCAGGGGCACCACCACCAGGTTGGCCGGCAGGGCCGCCGGGGTGAAACGACGGAAGAACAGGGCGGTCAGGGGCGCGGCCACCAGCCAGGCCACCACCGATACGGCGACCAGGTTTGTCACGTACGTTCCGCCGTGCCATAGCAGGCGACGGACAGGCTGGGACTTCGTCCCCCCGGCTTCCGACTCCATGGCCTGCAGGTCTTCCGCCATGCGTTCCAGTCCCAGCCACCGCCGCAGGCGGATGGCGATCGGGTCGGTCAGCAGGATCAGTCCGAGCACGATCGAAAAGGAAAAAACGAAGCCCAGATTTTTCAGGTTTAACGGATCGGCGATCAGCAGAAAAAGCGCCGTCAGCGACAGGGCGTTGCATGCGTCCGGTCGGCGATTCAGCAGTGGGGCCGCCAGGTAGAACAGCGTCATCAGTCCGGCGCGCAACGCGCTGGGTTGACTGCCGGTAATCCAGACGTACAGCAGCAGCAAGGGGCCCAGCGCCACCACCCACAAGGGACGCGGCAATCCCACCTGGGCCACCAGAAACGCCAGAATGGCGGCGATGACCATGACATGCAATCCGGAAATCGCAAAGATATGAACGGTTCCCGAGGTTCGGAAAATCGTTCTCAGCCGGGGCGGAATCCTGTCGCGGTAGCCCAGCAGAATAGCCTGGACCACGGCTTCCGCCTCCCGGTGGTCACGGGTGCCGGACGTCAGCCGGTCGGCGGCCTGGCGACGCGCCCGCTCGACCCGCCGGCGCGCGCGCGCGAATGCCGTGTCGGTGCGATGAGAATCCCGCAAACGCGAAAACATGACCGCGGGTGGGACGGAAGCCGGCGCACGGCGCGGTGTGTCGATGCGCCCCGAAAATTCCCAGGTTTCGCCGACGGCGGGAGCCGCGGCCAGCCCGCCTTCGCCGCCGGGACCATACCAGTACAGCCGGATGGAAGAGCGGTCGAATCGTTGCGGTTCCTCCAGGTCGGGCAGACAGGGTTTGTCGATCGTGAGGCGATGGCAATATTCTCCCCGGGTCGCGGCACGCGGCGGGGCCCTCTCCGAGACCTTGCCACGCAACCTGACGATGCCGCCGGATTGAACGATGCGGCGCCATTGCGACTGTTCGCGTTCCATCGAATCGATGGCGCGCATCGCCGGCAACCAGCCCAGGGCAAAAACCGCGGCCGACCAGACCAGGCGCAGGGCCCGTGGGGAGATGCGGTCTCGAACGGGTGAAAGCATCCGCAGCGCCGGGAGCAGGATCATGACCCACAACGGCCACGACGGCCGACCGCCGAGGGCCAATCCCCCGGCGGTTCCCAACGCATAGACCGTGGCCGTCCAGGCAGCCGGTCGCGTTCCCAGCCAATACCACCTTGTCATGGTCTTCTCAGCGATGCATAAAAAAATCCCGGGTGCCGGTCAGCACCATTTGCGACGCCAACACCGTTAACACCAAGCCCGTGAGCTTACTCAAAATGTTGAGACCGCGCCGCCCGATGCGCCGTTCGATGGCACCGGCAAGCATCAGGATGGTCCCGACACACAGGATGGCCAGCAACAGCGCAAGGCATCCGGTGGCCTTGAGCAGGGGCGTGTCCATTTCCGCGCCGATCACCAGCAGGGTCCCGATGGTGCCTGGCCCGGTGATGATGGGCATGGCCAGCGGGACCACGGCGATGTCGTCGTCCCGCGCCGGATGAACGGGGGAAGGCGCCGCGCGCGTCAGCCCCAGCCCGGTCAGGAACAGCAAAATTCCGGCTCCCACGCGAAAGGCTTCGATGGTGATGCCGAAAATCGTAAAAATGGCCTGTCCGAAAAACAACAGCGCCAGGCAGATGCCTGCCGTGGCGGCCGTGGCTTGCAGCGCCAGCTTGTGCTGGTGCCGCGGTTCATACCCGTTGGTCATGCTCAGAAACATCGACAAGGCGAAGAACGGGGTAAAGATGAAGAAGAATTTAAGCCAGACCGTGATGAAAAATTGCATGATTTGCGCGCGGAATTTTCAGCGGATCGACTCGTTGTCGATCAGGCGAACGGGGCCTGCGAAGGCCGCCGCGGCCAGCAGGGTCCCTTGGCCAATGCGCTCTCGCGGCTCCAGGGTTTCGGCATCCACCGCCGCGACATAGTCGACCCGCAAGCCGGCGGATTCCATCTTGCGGCGCATGGCATCGCAGGCTTTCCGGGCGTCGTCTTTTCCCGCTCGCCACTGTTCCGCGGCCTGTTGCAGGGCTTGGTGGATCGACAGGGCGGCACGGCGTTGATCCGGGGTCAGGCGTCGGTTGCGGGAACTCATGGCCAAGCCATCGGGTTCGCGCACGATGGGCGCGGCCACGATCTCGACCTCGAAGTTCAAATCGCGGACCATGCGCCGAAGGATGGCCAGTTGCTGATAGTCCTTCTGCCCGAACACCGCGACCTGCGGACGCACGCAATGGAAAAGCTTGGCCACCACCGTGCAAACTCCGCGAAAATGTCCCGGACGCGAGGCGCCGCACAGGGTGGTGGAAAGACTTTCCTCGACCACGAACACGCTGTGCCTTGACGCGTACATCGCCTCGGAGGCGGGCATGAACAACACGTCCACACCGCGTTCGCGGCACAAGGCGGTATCCCGTTCGGCATCGCGCGGATAGGCGGCAAAATCCTCTCCGGGACCGAATTGCGTCGGGTTGACAAACACGGAGACCACCACGCGGTCGGCGTGGTGTTGCGCGATGTCGATCAGCGACAGGTGACCGGGATGCAGCCAACCCATGGTGGGAACCAGGGCAATGCGTTCTCCCGCGGCCAGGCGCTCGCGAGACCAGGCCTGCATTCCGCCGGGTTGCGCAATGGCGATCACGACGTGCTAGACGGCGGGTTTGGTTTTGCGCAGTCCCGTGCCGCGGTCGCCGGGCTTCCACTGGCCGCGCTGGGACAGCAGGTTGATACGCTCGAAACGCTTCAGTACATTGCGCTTGGCGACGATTTGACTGGATCCTTTAAGGCTGCGATGCTGACTCATGATAAATTCTTCCTTCTCTGAACGAGTTGGACATCATACCAAGTTTATGGCAGAATGCAACCGTGATGTACGATTTCCCCATAAAACTGGATCGCCCCCTGGCGATTTTTGACATCGAGTCCACGGGCATCAGCCCCCGGGCCGACCGCATTATCGAACTGGCCATCATTCGCATCGATCCCGGCGCGCCCGAGCCGGTCGAACGCTACTGGCTGGTGAACCCGACCGTTCCGATCCCCGTCGAAAGCACGGCCATTCACGGAATAACCGACGAGCATGTCAAAAACCAGCCGACCTTCGCCAAGATCGCCAGCGAGGTCGAAGCCTTCCTGGCCAACTGCGACCTGGGGGGCTACAACGTGCTGCGGTTCGATATTCCGATCCTGAGCGAGGAATTCATGCGCGTCGGCCTGCATTTCGACGTGGACAGCCGGCGGGTGCTGGATGCCCAGCGCATTTTTCACGTGAAGGAGCCGCGGGACCTCGGCGCCGCCCTGCGGTTGTTCTGCGGACGCGATCACCAGGACGCGCACGGCGCCGAAGCGGATGCGCGCGCCACGCTCGATGTGATCCTGGGCGAGTTCCGGCGCTACGACGACCTGCCGCGCGATCTCGAAACGCTGGACCGCGAATTCAATGCCGTCGATCCCCTGAATGTCGATCGGTCCGGCAAACTGCGCTGGATCAACAACGAAATGGCGATCAATTTCGGCAAAAAGAAGGGCCAGCCGGTACGGGACCTGGTGCAGGAGGACCCCGGCTTTCTTAAATGGATTCTACGCAGCGATTTTCCCCTCGATACCCGTCGCTTGATCCAGAACGCGCTGGATGGCATTTTTCCTCCCGCGCCCGGTTCGGTTCCTGGAGACGGCAACGGCAAATTGTGAACCAGGAGTCCCTATGACCCGTACCATTGTTGAAAAAATTCTCGACGACCACCTGCAGGAGGGCGAACGCCGTGCCGGCGCGGAGGTGGCGATCCGCATTGACCAGTGCCTGACCCAGGATGCCACCGGTACCATGGCCTACCTGCAGTTCGAAAGCATGGGGCTGTCGCGCATCGAGGCCGAGCTGGCCGTCAGCTACGTGGACCACAACACCATCCAGGTGGGCTTCGAGAATGCCGACGATCACGCCTACCTCCGCAGCGTGGCCAAACGCTACGGGGCCATTTTTTCGAAGCCCGGCAACGGCATCTGCCATCAATTGCACCTGGAACGCTTCGGCGCTCCCGGCAAGACCCTGCTGGGGAGCGATTCCCATACCCCCACCGGGGGCGGCATCGGCATGCTGGCCATTGGCGCCGGCGGCATCGACGTGGCCGTGGCCATGGGGGGCGGCTCCTTTTACCTCCATTGGCCCAGGGTCCGGCTGGTCAAGCTGCAGGGCAGGCTGCGGCCCGGCGTTTCGGCCAAGGACGTGATCCTCAAGGTGCTGGAACGGTTCGGAACCAAGGGAAACGTGGGATGGATGCTCGAATACGGCGGTCCCGGCGTCGCCACCCTGGATGTCCCGGCGCGGGCCACCATCGCCAACATGGGCGCCGAACTGGGGGTCACGACGTCGGTGTTCCCGAGCGATGCCATGACCCGGGGCTTTTTGAGGGCCCAGGGGCGCGAGGAGGCCTGGAGACCGCTCAAGGCCGATCGCGGGGCCTCGTACGATGACGTGTTCGATCTGGACCTGTCGACACTGGAGCCCCTGGCCGCCTGTCCCCATTCGCCCGGCAACGTGGCCACCGTGGCTTCCCTGGCCGGCAAGCGGGTCAACCAGGTGATGATCGGCTCCTGCACCAATTCTTCCTATCGAGACCTCAAGACCGTGGCCCTGATGCTGCGCGGCAAGAGGGTGCACCCCGAGGTCTCGGCCGGCGTCGCGCCGGGATCGCGCCAAGTCGTGCGCATGCTGGCCCGCGAAGGCCTGCTGGACGAGTTCATCCGCGCGGGGTTCCGGATGCAGGAGAATGCCTGCGGATTCTGCATCGGCAACAGTTGCGCGCCCGAAAGCCACGGGGTCAGCCTGCGCACCAGCAACCGCAACTTCGAGGGGCGCAGCGGCACGGTCAGCGCCCAGGTCTACCTGGTCAGTCCCGAGACGGCCGCGGCCGCCGCGATCCGGGGGGAGTTTTGCGATCCTTCCGCCCTGGAAGACCTGCCGCCGCCGGTGCGCCGCCCGCGCGCCTTCGATATCGACGACAGCCTCTTTCTGTATCGCGAGACCGCGGGACGGGGCGTGCCGGAAACGCCCATCGTTCGCGGCCCCAACATCGGGGAGCCCCCGGACGGGTCCGCGCTGCCGGACCGGCTCGATGGCGTGGTGACGATTAAGGTCGGCGACAAGATCACCACCGACCATATCATGCCGGCCGGGGCGCGTTTGAAATACCGCTCCAACGTCCCGGAATACGCCCGCTATGTCTTCGAGGGGGTCGACCCTGAATTCCACCATCGCGCCTCGGCGCATCGGGATGCCGGGCGCCATAACATCGTCGTGGCGGGCGAAAGCTATGGCCAGGGGTCCAGTCGCGAACATGCCGCCTTGTGCCCGATGTACCTGGGGGTGCGGATGGTCCTGGCCCTGGGGATCGAACGCATCCACCAGGCCAACTTGATCAACTTCGGCATCCTGCCCTGCACCTTCAAGGACGCGGGCGACTACCGCAAACTGCAACCCGAGGATCGCCTGGAATGCGAGGGTCTGCGGCGGGCGGTCGAAACCGGCGCGCCGCCGGTCCTGCGCAACGCGACCCAGGACTATGAATTCGAGGTCGAGACGGCACTGACCGCACGCCAGCGGCGGCTGGTCCTTGCCGGCGGGTTGCTGCGTTCCCTGCAGGCCTGAGGAGTTCCTATGCGCATCCTGGGCGTCATTCCGTCACGCTGGAGTTCCCGGCGCTTTCCCGGCAAGTGTGTCCACCCCATCCTGGGGCGTCCGCTGGTGCGGTGGGTGGTCGAGGCCGTCCAACGGGCCGCGCGACTGGACGAGGTGATCGTGGCCCACGACGACGAGCGCATCGCGCGGGCCGTGGAAGGCAGTGGCGCGCGGGCCGTGATGACCGATCCGAACCTGCCCTCCGGGACCGATCGCGTGGCCGCGGCCGCCCAGGCGGCGGACGACGACATCGTCGTCAATATCCAGGGCGACGAACCCCTGATCGATCCCGCCCTGATCGATGCGTTGGTCGAGAGGATGTTGGAAGACCGGCGCTGGGAGATGGCCACCGCGGCCAGCCCGATCCGCGGGATCGCCGAGCTCGAGGACGTGACCGCCGTCAAGGTGGTGCTCGACCACGAGGACGGTGCGCTGTATTTCTCGCGGCTGCCCATCCCTTTCCGTCGCGACGGCCCCCCGCGCTTCGAACATGACCTGTACCTGCGCCACATCGGCATCTATGCCTACCGGGGCGCGTTCCTGCGCCGACTGGTGGCCGAACCGCCCTGCGCGCTGGAACGCTGCGAAATGCTCGAACAGTTGCGCGCGTTGCACCTGGGCGCGCGCATCGCCGTGTTGCGGGTCGACGAGGCCGGCGGGGGAGTGGACAAACCCGGGGATGTAGAGTACATTGAAACGGCTTTGAAACAACGGAATTTGGCCGCCATCAGTGGCCATTGACGGCGGAGAGGCTCATCAACAACAGCAATATGTCCAAAAATCGAAGCAAAAACGTGAGGGTTGGCAAGCTCAGGATCGGCGCGGGGCGCCCCCTGACGCTGATCGCCGGGCCTTGTGTTATCGAGTCGCGGGAAGCTTGTGTCGATCTGGCGCGTCGACTGGCGAACCTGGCCCGGCGACTGAGCGTTCCTTTGATTTTCAAGGCATCGTTCGACAAGGCCAACCGCACTTCCGTCGATTCCTTCCGCGGCCCCGGACTCGAAGCCGGGCTGGACATCCTGCGCGAAATCCGCGCGCGGTTCGACCTGCCCGTGCTGACCGACATTCACGAGCCCCGGCAGGCCGAAGCGGTGGCTTCGGGGGTCGACGTGCTGCAGATTCCGGCCTTCCTGTGCCGCCAGACCGATCTGCTGCTGGCGGCGGCGGACACCGGGCGCGTCGTCAACGTCAAAAAGGGCCAGTTCATGGCGCCCGAGGACATGGTCCATGTGATCGCCAAGATCGAGAGCCGCGGCAATCGCCGGATTCTGTTGACGGAACGCGGCGCCTCCTTCGGCTATCACAATCTGGTGGCCGACATGCGCAGTCTGCTGCGGTTGCGCGAGACCGGGTACCCCGTGATTTTCGACGCCACCCACAGCGTGCAGCACCCCGGCGGCGCCGGCGGCCACAGCGGGGGAGACGGGCGCTGGGCTCCCGCGCTGGCCCGCGCCGCGGTCGCCACGGGATGCGACGGCGTCTTTATCGAGACCCATGTCGACCCTCAACAGGCCCTGTCCGACAAAGACAATGCCATTCCGCTGGCGCATCTCGCCAGGCTGTGGCGCAAACTGGTGCAAATCGATGACTTGGTCCGCTGACAAATTCATGCCGGCGCTGCTGGCACGTTCATTGCTTGTGTTGTTGCTGGCGGGTGTCCTGCGCGCACAGGAGGGCGCCCCCACGCCGACGGCGGAAGCGATGCTTAAAACCTTGCGCGAAGCCTGGCGTTCGACCCCGGACGACGACCGCGCCATGCCGGTGGAGAACATGACCTTGCCGCTGGATCATCATCCGAATCTCCGGGTGCGGGCGCTGCTCAAGGCCGGCAAGGCCCTGGTGCCCAACGAAGGCTTCGTGCGCGCCAGCGACGTGGTGATCGAGTTGTACGACGAACTGGGCAAGCTCGAAGGACTTTTTGTGGCCGATCATTGCATTGTCGACCGCGCCACTTCCAGTGGCTACTGCGAGGGCAAGGTCAGGATCGAACGCATGGGTGTGCGCATTACGGGGGTCGACATGTTGTGGCTGATGGAAGAGCGCAACGTAAGAATTCTGTCGCAAGCCGAGGTGCGGACGGATCGATTTATCGAAGGAATGGGAGACCTGTTTAAATGAAACGTGTTTTTTTTACCGGCTGGGTGATGGTCGCGGTCCTGGGAAACGCCCTGGCCGCCCAGGCCCCGCGTAAGGGCGAAACCGTCATCACCTCCAACCGCTTGGAATACGATTACGAGCAGTCGGTGGTGTTGTTCGACGAAAACGTCCGCATCGAGGACCCCCAGTTCTCCATGACGGCCGATCGCGTGCTCGTTTTCATGGAAAGCACCAACGATGTGCGCCAGGTGCGCGCCATCGGGAATGTCGTGGTGGTCAGCGACGGACGCAGCGCCCGCTGCGCCCAGGCGGTCTATACCCGGGCAGACGGACGCATCGTGATGACCGGCGACGCCGTCCTGCAGCGCGCGAAAGACCAAATCTGGGGCAAGGAAATCACCATCTGGGTCGACGACCAGCGCATGGAATGCAAGCCGGCGCGCATGGTGATCCAGCCTTCAACCATTTCGGGCGATGGCAAGCGGATCATGCCGTGAACGAAGTTGTCATGCCACAGGAAGCCCCCGCGCGGGCCTCGGTGGGAGGGCGGCCCGATCTCGAAGCCGTCGACCTTCTCAAGCAGTACCACGGGCGCAACGTCGTCAAGGGGATCAGCCTGCAGGTGAAATGTGGCGAGATCGTCGGCATCCTGGGCCCCAACGGCGCCGGCAAGACCACCACCTTTTACATGATTGTGGGTCTGGTGAGACCCAATGGTGGACAGGTGCGCTACCGCGGTCGGGATATTACCCGCTTGCCGGTGTTTCGCCGGGCGCGCATGGGGTTGGGCTACCTGGCCCAGGAAGCCTCGGTGTTTCGCAAATTGACGGTCGAGGACAATATCCTCGCGATCCTCGAAACGCTCGATCTCAACGAAGCCGCGCGCCGCCAGCGTCTGCGGGAGCTCCTGAAGGACCTGCGCCTGACCCATGTGGCCAGGCAACGGGCCTTTACCCTCAGCGGCGGCGAGCGCCGCAAACTCGAGATCGCCCGCGCCCTGGTGCGCCGGCCGGCGATCCTGATGCTGGACGAACCTTTTAGCGGTGTGGATCCGCTGGCAGTCAGCGACATCCAGCAAATTGTGCGCAACCTGCGCGACCGCGGCCTGGGAATCGTGGTCACGGATCACAATGTGCGCGAAACCCTCGCCATCGTCGACCGCGCCTACCTGATTTGCGACGGCCAGGTCCTGCGCGAGGGAACCAGCGATTTTCTGATCAACGACAAGGTCGCCAGGGAACTTTATCTGGGGCGCAGCTTCAGAATGTAACCAAGGAAAGGACACAGTCATGGGCATCGAAATTACGGCCAGACACGAGCACATCGGCACCGAACTCCAGAATCATGCCCGCGCCAGGGCCGAGGCAATCCAGAAGGATTTTGCCAAGACCGGACACGTGCATGTCGTGCTGGAGGTCGAAGGCCACCGTTACCGCGCGGAATTCATTGTCGATTACAACGGCGCGCAGTGCGTCGGCGTGGCGGAACATCCCGAAAACATGGTGACTTCCATCGATGATGCGTCCGAAAAGGTGACACGCCAGATTCGTAAGATGATCGACAAACGTGTGGCTTCGCGCCATGCCGGCGGCGGGAAGGCCTGAGGATTTCTTTTCGGGGTCGAGGCATGTCGCGGAAGAAACCCAAATATCCCGTTTCTCCGGTCTCCGTGCACGATTTTATCGAGCAGGGCGGCGACCGGTTACGGCTGGAATTGATGGCCGGGGAGCGTGGCCTCAAGCGCACCATCCGCGAGCCGGCCATCAATCGTCCCGGCTTGGCGCTGGCGGGGTTTTACCGCTACTTCCCGAGCAAGAGAATTCAATTGATCGGGTTTGCCGAATATACCTACCTGATGTCGCTGGAAGCCGACATGCGAGCGCAACGCGTGGCGGAACTGTTCGCCATGCGCGTGCCTTGCGTGGTCTTTTCCCGCAACAAGCGACCTTTCGACGACATCGCCGCGCTGGCGGAGAAGTTTTCCGTGCCGGTGATGCGCACCCAGATGGTGACGGGTCATTTCATGAATGCCGCCACCATCGTCATGGAAGACCTCAGCGCGCCGCGCTGCAAGCACTACGGCACGATGCTGGAAGTCGCCGGGGTGGGCGTGATGATCGAAGGCCAGCCCGGTATCGGCAAGAGCGAAACAGCCCTGGGACTGGTCAAGCGAGGCCACGCCCTGGTGGCGGACGATTTGACGCAGTTGCGTCGCGACAGCAGCGGACGCCTGATGGGCGCGGCCGTCGAGGTCACGCGCTACTACATGGAAATCCGCGGGCTGGGGATCATCTACGTGCCGGCCATTTTTGGCGCCTCGGCGGTGCGCGGCGAGAAACAGCTCGACCTCGTGGTGACGCTGATGCGTCAATCGGACGTGGATGCCGAGATCGATCGTGCCGGGGATACGGAACTCTGGCGCGAGTTTCTGGGCGTGCGCATGCCCCAGGTGGTCCTTCCCGTGGCGCCGGGGCGGGACCTGGTCAATATCGTGGAAACCGTGGCGCAGGAATACAAACTGAGGCTTTCCGGACAGGTAGCCTTCAAGGAGTTGGATGAACGCATCAAGCAGCATCACACCGTTGGCATGGAGACTGGGGCGTGAGTAAAAGCGACGACAATCAAACGTTGACCCGCGACCTGGTCCTGCTGAACAAATACGGCATGCACGTGCGACCGGCTGGCCTGTTTGCCAAGACGTCCTCGCGCTTCCAGGCGGAAGTGCTGGTCGAGAAGGATGGCAACGTAGTCTCCGGCAAGAGCATCATGGCGCTGATGACCCTGGAAGCCGCCTGCGGCGCCAAGTTGCACGTCAGCGCCACCGGTCCGGAGGCGGCCGAGGTGCTGGACGAGCTGGCGGCGCTGGTGGAGCGCAAGTTCGACATTCCGGATGAACAATCCTGACCCATCCATCGATCCCCGGGCGAACGCCACGCCGGCGCAGGAACTGCGCGGCATCGGCGGATCGCCGGGTGTGGCGGTGGGTCCGGTCGTGGTGCTGCATTCGCGCCTGCCGGAAATTCCCGTCCGGCGCGTGCCGCTTGCCGAAGCCGCGGCCGAATGGGACCGCTACCAGGTGGCGCTGTCCGCGGCGCGTTCGCAGTTGCGGGAATTGCGCCATCATCTCGATACGCAAACCGTCAACGGCGAAGCGGCCATACTCGACGCGCACCTGATGGTGTTGGATGACGCGCAGCTCAATCGACGTATCCAGCGCCAGATCGCCGATCATCACCGCAACGCCGAATGGGCCGTGAGCGAGGTCGTCAATGCCTATACCGGCCGGCTGGCCGAGTCGCGCGAGGCCTACCTGGCCGAGCGGGTCGATGACCTCACCGACGTCGCCCGACGGCTGATTCGCAACTTGATGGGCGTGCCTCACAAACCGCCGAGCGATTGGCCGCACCCCTGCCTTGTGGTGGCAGAAAATCTCTCGCCGTCCGAGACCATTTCCATGCCGCGCGACCGGGTTCTCGGGTTTGCGCTCGACCATGGCAGCTATACATCGCATGCGGCCCTGATTGCCCGCGCGCTGGAAATTCCGGCGGTGTTCGGGCTGGGCGACCTTTCGAGAAGAGTGCATTCGGGGGACGTCCTGGCGATCGACGGACACCAGGGCATGGTTTTCGTGAACCCCTCCGCGCGCGACCTGCGCCGGCTGCATGGCGTCGCCGCCGCGCGCCAGGATGTGTTGCGGCGGCTGGCCGGATTGCGGGACGAACCGGCGTTGATGCCCGACGGACGGCGCATCGGCTTGCTGGCCAACATCGAAAAGGTCGACGAAATCGGTTCGATCGGCGCCCATGGCGCCGAAGGGGTCGGCCTGTTCCGGACCGAATACCTGTGGCTGGCCGGCGGCCGTCCCCTCGGGGAGGAGGAACAAACGACGCATTACCTCAACGCGGTGCGGGCGTTGGGGGGGCTCCCCTTGACGGTGCGCGTCTTCGACTTGGGCGGCGATAAGTTCATGGGGCATGTCGGCCTGGAACGCGAGAGCAATCCCTTCCTGGGAATGCGTTCCATCCGCTACCTGCTGCGGCATCCCGATGTGTTCAAGGCCCAGTTGCGCGCCATCCTGCGCGCCGCCGCCGAAGGCGATGTGCGCATCCTGTACCCGATGATCAGCGATGTCGCCGAACTGCGCCGCGCCAACGAACTTCTGGCCCTGTGTCGTCGCGAAGTGGCGGCCGATTACGGGGGGCGCGAGCCGGACCTGCCCGTGGGAGTGATGATCGAAGTTCCCTCCGCCGCGCTCACGGCCAACCTCCTGGCCGACCATGCGGATTTCTTTTCCATAGGCACCAACGATCTGACGCAGTACACCATGGTCGCCGATCGCATCAACGAACAGGTGGTGCACCTTTATCAACCCGCCCACCCCGCGGTGCTGTCGTTGATGAATACCGCCATTCGTGCCGCCGTCAACAATTCCATGCCCGTGGGAGTCTGCGGCGAGATGGCCGCCGATCCGGCCCTGGCCCTGCTGCTGGTCGGAATGGGGGCCGACAGCCTCAGCATGGCGCCCAGTTCCCTGCCGGTGGTCAAGGACGCCCTGCGCAAGACGCCGCTGTCGGTCGCCCAAGCCCTGGCCTCCGAGGCCCTGGCCGCCCGCAGCGCCGGCGCCGTGCTCAAGCTCTGCCGCGATACCCTGACGCGGTACGCGCCGGAACTGCTGGCCATCGCATGAAAAATCGGATCCTGAATTCTGGCGCGCGGGTCTCCCGCGCGCTTCAATAAGGCAGCGGTTGGTTATAAGCGGCGGTGAAGGGCCTCACACGCCCTACCTTTTTTTTGTGCAAGGTTTCATTATTTCGGCGCTTTGTGCCGGAATGGTAGGGCGGCGAGGCCCTTCGCCGCCTCGCGCGGGTCCCCCGCGCGATTACGCTTTCGCGGCCGGTTTCTTCCAGCCATCCTTGAGCGTGGCGGTGCGGTGGAACACCGGGGCGCCCGGTCGTGGCTGGCGAATGTCCAGGCAAAAATATCCGCGGCGTTCGAACTGAACCGTTGCGCCGGGCTCAATCTCGTCCAGCGCCGCTTCCCCCCAGGTCTTGACGGTGCGCACCGAATCGGGATTGAGGAAGTCCGTGAAAGGCCGGGTCTCGTCATCCTCGGGATTTGGCACGGTGAACAACGGTTCGTAAAGACGAACTTCGATGGGGACGGCATGGCGGGCCGACACCCAGTGAATCGTGCCCTTGACTTTGCGCCCGTCCGGGGCACTGCCACCGCGCGAGTCCGGGTCGTAGGTGCCGTGCAGCTCCACGATTTCGCCCTGCTCGTCCTTGACGACGTGCGTGCAGGTGAAGAGGCAGGCGTAGCGCAGGCGCACCTCGCGACCGGGGGACAGGCGGAAGAATTTTTTGGGCGGGTCTTCCATGAAGTCGTCCCGGTCGATCCACAGCTCGCGGCTGAAGTGCACCCGACGCGAGCCGTCTTCGGGGTTCTCCGGGTTGTTCAACGCTTCGAAGGTCTCTTCCGCGTCCTCGGGGTAGTTGTCGACGATTACCTTGAGGGGGTCCAACACCGCCATGCGGCGTGGGGCGGTGTGGTTGAGATGTTCGCGAATGCAGGCGTCCAGCAGCGCCAGGTCGGTGGCGCTTTTGTACTTGGAGACCCCGATGCGTTCGCAAAAATTCCGGATGGCCTCCGGCGGACAGCCGCGTCGCCGCAGGCCCGTGAGGGTGGGCATGCGCGGATCGTCCCAGCCTTCGACATGTCCTTCCCGCACCAGTTGCAGCAGCTTGCGTTTGCTCATGACGGTGTAGTCCAGCACCAGCCGCGCAAACTCTGTCTGACGCGGACGGATGCGGGTCCCGTCGCGCTCCGCCAGCAACCCCATTTCCTCCATCCGGTCGACCACCCAGTCGTACAAGGGACGGTGTACTTCGAATTCCAGGGTGCAGAGCGAATGGGTAATGCCTTCGATCGCGTCCTCGATGGGATGCGCGAAATCGTAGGTCGGGTAGACTTTCCACTTGTCGCCGGCGCGATAGTGCGGCTGGCGCAGAATGCGGTAGATCACCGGGTCGCGAAAATGAATATTGGGCGAGGCCATGTCGATGCGCGCCCGCAGGCACATGCGGCCTTCGGGAAATTCGCCCTCGCGCATGCGCGCAAAAAGCGCCAGGCTTTCCTCGGGGGGACGTTTGCGCCAGGGACTTTCGCGCCCGGGCGCGGTCGGCACCCCGCGGTAATCCCGCCATTCCTCCTGGGACAATTCGCATACGTAGGCCTGCCCGCGGCGGATCAACTCCTCTGCGATGGCATACATGCGTTCGAACAGGTCGGCGGAATAATAAAAATGCTCTCCCCAGTCAAAGCCCAGCCACCGCACGTCTTCCTTGATGGCATTTACGAACTCTTCCGATTCCTTGGAGGGATTCGTGTCGTCCATGCGCAGGTGGCAGCGTCCGCCAAATTCCTGCGCCATGCCGAAGTCGAGGCAGATGGCCTTGGCATGCCCGATGTGCAGGAACCCGTTGGGTTCGGGCGGGAAGCGCGTGACCACCTGGCCGCCGTTGCGGCCCGCGGCCAGGTCATCCGCGATCGTCTGCCGAATGAAATGCCTGGAGGTGTCGCCGCCCGCCATGGGGGCGGACGGCGACCGGGAAGAAGTGTTGTTCATGGGATGTTCTGAATCGCCTGGACGGCTTACTTGTCGAACTGTGCGTCGAAAGCGATATTGCTGGGTTCGAAATCGATGGCGCGTACAAAGTCGCAGGCCTCGCGCGCGCCATGGCAGCGATCCATGCGGGAGTCTTCCCATTCGACCGAAAGCGGTCCGTCGTAGTTAATGTCGTTGAGGGCCACGATGATGTCTTCGAAGCTCACGTCGCCGCGTCCCGGGGAACGGAAATCCCAGTAGCGCCGCGGATCGGCGAATTCCGTGTGGCCTCCGAAAACCCCTACGGTGCCGTCTCCACGGCCCCACCAGGCATCCTTGATGTGAACATGGAAGATGCGGTCGGGGAAGGTGCGGATGAACTTGACGTAGTCGACGCCCTGGTACCCGAGGTGCGAGGGATCGTAGTTGAACCCGAAGGCCGGATGCCCGTCGAGGGCCTCGATCGCCCGTTGCGCCGAAGCGATGTCGAAGGCAATCTCGGTCGGATGCACTTCCAGCGCGAACTTGATGCCCTGCTCGGCATAGACGTCCAGAATCGGCTTCCAGGTTTTGGCGAAGGACTTGTATCCCGCGTCGATCATGGCCGGCGAGACCGGAGGGAAGGAATACAGCAGGGGCCAGATCGGCGATCCGGTGAAGCCGGACACCACCTTGATGCCCATGTTGGCGGCGGCCTTGGCGGCCTGTTTCTGGGATTCGATCGCCCAACGCCGCACGGCGGTCGGCTTGCCCTTGAAACGGCTCGGAGCAAAGGCGTAATGACGCTCGTCAAGGTTGTCGCAAACCAGTTGAC
>CAZIUM010000040.1:7430-18616 GCA_964542285.1 uncultured Lentisphaerales bacterium | reverse complement strand
ACCCCGATTTGACAAAGAAGCAAAATCTGCTAGGATATTTGATTTCTATACACACGGAAGAGATCCGAGCAGCCTAATTTATAACTTTTACCATGAAACAACTCTGGCAACCATCCAAGATCAAACGCGCCCGCAAACTCGGGTTTCGCGCCCGCATGGCCACCCGGAACGGTCGCAAAATTCTTTCCAACCGTCGCCGCAAGGGACGCACAAACCTGACGGTGGTCTAAAACCAGCGGAGCCGCGTCATGCAGCAACGGCAGGCAACCGGTGAGACCGCGGTTCGGTCGGTCGGTTGCGGATTGCCGCGTGCGAGTCGTCTGCCGCCGGCCGGATACCGCGAGGTTTTCGCTTCCGGCCGTTCGCGCGCCGGACGTTTTTTGGTGTTGTGGGTGCTGGAGAACGACGCCCGGCAGGGGCGCATGGGCACGGTGGCATCGCGACGCACGTTGCGCCTGGCGGTGACCCGTAACCGCGCGCGTCGCCTGATGCGGGAGGCATATCGATTGAATCGCGGGCATTTGCATGCTGGATGGGACATGATTTTGTTAGCGCGCGCGCGCATCGACAAGGCCGGGTACGCCCAGGTTGCCGACGATTTCCGTCGTTTATGCCGCGCCGCGGGCATCTGGCGGGGGGACGCGGATTCATGATCGGCCGTGTCGTCAGTCTGCTTCTGATCGCCTGTGTGCGTCTCTACCAGGCGTTGCTGTCCCCACTGCTCGGCAATTGCTGCCGTTTCACGCCTTCCTGCTCCGAATATTGTATCGAGGCCATCCGACGGCACGGTCCGTTGCGCGGTCTCTGGCTCGGCGGACGCCGATTGTTGCGTTGCCGTCCTTTCGGCCCCTGCGGCCTTGACCCCGTGCCGCCGGCGGCACACCAACCTTCCCGAAAGATTTCATGAACAAACACGACGTTGCCATTGTCGCGCTGCTGATTGCCGCGCTTTTAGGCTGGCTTTTTTACCAGAACCAAATCCATACCGAAACGCGCCGGACGACCCAGGCCCCCCGGACGGAAAGCGCCGAAGCCCCCGCAATCTCCGGCCAGGCGCAGGAATCCGCCGCCTGGACGCCCCCACCGGAAGCGGCCACCGGCGAAGCGCAATCCCCAATGCCGGCGCCCGTATCCACACCCGAGCCGCCGGAGGAACCGGAAGCGCGCGCCCCGGAACAGGTTTTGCGCCTGCATTCGGACGAAATGGACCTGACGGTCTCGTCCTGGGGCGGCGTGCTGCAAGACGCCACGCTGCTGGAGTATCCCAGCGCCCCCAACAGCGAAACGCCCGTGCGCCTGGACTTCGGCGAACAACCCGCTCTGGCCTTGCGCGGTCTGCCCGGGCTGCATCCGCGCGGAGACTTCTCCGTGGTCTCGTCCAGTTCCACCGAAGCGCTGCTGCAGCGCCAGTCCGCCAGCGGCCTGGTCCAGGAACGCCACATCCGACTGGCCCCGGATTATCGACTCCAGGTACGCGACCGCCTGATCAACCACTCCGAACGCGCCCTGACCCTGGCCACCAACAGCGTGTCGCTGGGAGCAATCCAACGCGGGACCTCCAAAAACGACACCCTGGCCATGGATTCGCTGGCCCTGGAGCCCGACACCCGCGGCAAGGCGCCCAAAGTGCGCCACTGGGAAAAGCACATGAACGGGTTGTTTACCGGCGGCAGCGGGCGCGGCTGCGCCGGCGCGCCCCCGGCCGACAACCTGCCCCTGGTGGCCAACACCCGCGTGGAGCAGCCGCAGGCCTGGCTGGCGCTCAAATCGCGCTTTTTCGTGCAGGTTTTCAGCAGCGATATCACCAACCGCGGCTTTCGCGTCAACCTGGCGCGCGTCAACGCCCCCGGACGCCTGCAACTCGATCATGTCTCAGCGCAAGTCCATTTCGACGGCGCCGAACTGGCCCCGGGCGCATCGCTGGTCCGCAACTACTCGCTCTACATCGGGCCCAAAAAACTGTCCCTGCTCAAACACCTGGGCCATCGCACGGCCGAGATCATGCAATTTGGCACCTTCCGTTGGATGTGCGTGCTGCTGGTGCCCACCCTTAATTTCTTTCATCGCCTGATTCCGAATTACGGCGTGGCGGTCATTTTGCTGACGCTGCTGGTGCGCATCGTCTTCTGGCCCCTGACCCACAAAAGCACCGAGAGCATGAAGCGCATGCAGGCCCTGCAGCCCAAGCTCAAGGAAATCCAGGCCAAGTTCAAGGATAACCCCCAGAAACTGCAGCAGGAAACCTGGCAGATTTACCGCGAAAACAAGGTCAATCCCCTTTCAAGCTGCCTGCCCATGCTGATCCAGATTCCGGTGTTCATCGCGCTCTTCACGGTGTTGCGCAGCGCGGTCGAACTGCGATACGCCTCGTTTCTTTGGATCCAGGACTTGAGCGAACCGGAAAACCTGCTGGCCGGCGTACTTCCGGTGGTTCCGGCGCTCAACATCCTGCCGTTCGTCATGGCAGGAACCATGTTGTTGCAGAGCCGCATGACCCCCTCGATGGGAGACCCCACGCAGCAGAAGATGATGATGTGGATGATGCCCGCCATGATGCTGTTCATGTTCTATTCCATGCCTTCGGCCCTGGTGCTCTACTGGACCGTCAGCCAGATGCTCTCGATCGCGCAACTGTACTGGCAACGTCGCCGCCAGGCCGTTCGGACGGACGGTCCCCCCGACGACGCCGGAGACGCCACCCAGCAGGAATCCCTGACCCGCCAGATGCGGCGTCGCATGACGCGCTAAAGCACGAAAATCCGGATTTTTTCATGGGGATGTCCCACCACAACCAGAATACCGCCCGCCCCCCGGACGAAAAGGCGTCCGCTCCGCGCCCTGCGGGCACCTTTGAGCGGCTGGCGGAAGACCGGAAAGCCCGGCGCGGACGCCTCTGGACCGCCCACGGCGCGGTGGAGACCCCTGCCTTCATGCCGGTCGGCACCCAGGCCACCGTCAAGACCCTCGAACCGCGCGACCTGCGCGAGCTGGGGGTCGGCATCCTGCTCGGCAACACCTACCACCTGGCGCTGCGTCCCGGCACGGAAGTCATCGCCGCCTGTGGCGGCCTGCACCGCTTCATGGGTTGGGACGGGCCCATCTTGACCGACAGCGGCGGCTTCCAGGTGTTCAGCCTCGCGCGGCTGCGACGCCTGACTCCCCAGGGCGTGGTCTTCAATTCGCACATCGACGGGGCCGAGCTTTTCTTGGGACCGGTCGAGGCCATGGCCGCGCAACGCGCACTCGGTTCCGACATTGCCATGTGTTTTGACGAGTGTCCGCCCTACCCCTGCGACGCACAATACGCTTGTCAGGCCGTGACACACACCCTATCATGGGCCATTTCCTGCCGCGAGCAGGCAAGGGCGCCCGGACAAATCGTGTTCGGCATTGTTCAAGGGGGTGAATTTTCCGCCTTGCGCGAACGCTGTGCGCGTGAATTGACGGCCATCGGATTCGACGGCTATGCCGTCGGCGGCGTCAGTGTCGGGGAGCCGGAGCCGGTTCTGTTGCGGGAGATTGAGGATGGCGTACGTTTCCTGCCACGGGAACAGCCCCGCTATGTCATGGGGCTGGGAGACTTGTGGCAATTGGCGGAGGCGGTGGCGCGTGGCGCGGACATGTTCGACTGCGTTATGCCGACCCGCCACGCGCGCAATGGTTCGGCATTCACGCGCCAGGGCGCCTACCCGGTCAAGGCCGCCGAGTACAAGCTCGACACCCGACCGGTGGAGGAAGGCTGCACGTGCCATGTCTGCCGGCATTTCACGCGTGCCTACATCCGACATCTCCTCAACGTAAAGGAGATCCTCGGCGTGCGGCTGCTGACGATCCACAACATCCATTGCTACATGGAGTACATGCGCGAGATGCGCGCGGCCATCGCCAACGGCGACTTCACGGCCTGGCGGCGTGAACAGGCCGCACGGCTGGGAAAATGTTAACATAAAACGGGGCTTATCCCCGGAAAGAGCGAGAACATGCAATACGGACTGACAATGTTGGCACAGCAGGCGGCCCCGGCGCAAGGCGGCAACCCCTTCGGCATGCTGATCACCATGGGATTGATCTTCGCGATCTTCTATTTCATGCTCATTCGCCCGCAGCAGCGTAAGGAAAAAGAACGTAAGAAAACCATCGAGACGCTGCGCGCCGGGCAGCGCGTGCTTTTTGCCGGCGGGCTGATCGGAACCATCGCAGAAGTCCGCCCGCACACCTTCGTGATCGAGATTGCCAAGGATGTCAACGTGGAAGTGGCGCGTGGCGCCGTGGCCAAGCTTTTGCAGGACGGGGACACCCCCGCCGTCGAGGAAAACGCTCGCTAGGAGTACTGCGCAATGGACAAGCATGCACTGTGGAAATGGCTGTTTCTGGCCGTCATCGCGGCCTTCTCGCTGGTTACGGTGAGTCCGCCGCGCGAGAAAATACGTCTGGGACTCGACCTGGCCGGCGGCACCAGTTTTACCGTGCAGATCGACCGGGAGCGCCTGCGCGAGGACATGATGGCCGCGGACCCGAGCCGCCGCCTTGAGGAAATCGACGCCGAGATCGCCGAAATCATGCGCGATGCCGATGCCCGCACCGTCGAGGTGCTGCGCAATCGCGTCGATGCCCTGGGCGTCAACGAACCCCTCATCGCCGCCGGCAAGGACCACCGCATTTTGATCCAGTTGCCGGGCGCCGACGAGGAACAACGCGAAGCGGCCGAGGAAAGCATCCGCAGTGCCGCTTTCCTGCAATTCCGGCTGGTGCACCAGGACAACATGCGCCTGGTGGAGTCCCTCTTCGCGAACCACAAGGTCCCCGAGGGCTACACCATCGTGGAGGCCGGTCCCCGCAAGTACTACGCCCGTACCAGCGAATACGACAAGCTGCGGCGTGAGCCGGGCTATGGCAGGCGCCTGGCCAGCTTCGAACAGCCGGACCCCAACTACGTGTTCATGCTCATGCCGGAAAAATTGCGCGACGGTCGCCAGGTCTACACCCCCTGTTACGTTCGCACACGCTCCGAAATGACCGGCGAAACCCTTAAACGCGCCGATGTCGAACGCGATCCGATGTCGGGAGAAGTTCATGTCTCGCTGACTTTCAAACCGAAGGGCGCCACGCAGTTCTCCAAAATCACCAGCCAGTACGCCCCCGGCGGCTCGCGAAACCGTGACAGCCAGGTCGGTCGCCAACTGGCGATCGTGCTCGACAACACCCTCTATTCCGCACCCGTGATCCGCGAACCGATTCCCAGCGGCCGCGCCAGCATCAGCGGTTCGTTCTCCTTCGACGAGGCCGCCCTGCTGCGCAACATCCTCAACGCCGGTTCGCTTCCGGCCCCGGTCAAAGTCCTGGAGAAACGCACCGTGGACGCCACGCTGGGGCGCGACGCGATTCGGAGCGGCGTACGCGCCGCCATCATCGGCGGCGTGCTGGTCTGTATTTTCATGCTGATCTACTACTCCTACTGCGGTCTGATCGCCAACGTCGCCCTGCTGACCAACATGCTCCTGCTGCCCGCCGGCATGATCCTGGTGGCGGGCATTTTCGGTACCTTTGTCCGGGATGCCGCAACACAGGGCAAGAGCGCGATCACGCTGCCAGTGCTGACCATGCCGGGCATTGCCGGCATCATCCTGACGCTCGGCATGGCGGTCGATGCCAACGTGCTGATCTTCGAACGCATCCGCGAGGAATTCAAGTCCGGCAAGTCGGCGCGGGCGGCGGTTAATGCCGGCTACCAGCGCGCCTTCCTGGCTATTTTCGACTCCAACCTGACGACCCTGCTGATCGGCGCGATCCTCTTCATCTTCGGCTCGGGACCGATCCGCGGCTTCGCGGTGACCCTTTCGGCCGGCATCATTATCAGCATGTATACCGCCCTGGTCTTGACACGCATGATCTTCAATGCCTCCGTGCCCGAAACGCGGACCAAGCCCTATCGCATGCTGGAATGGATTCGCAACACCAGCATCGACTTCATCGGCAAGCGCCAGGTCGCCATCACCTTCTCGCTGGCGGTCCTTGTCCTGACCCTGTCGATCTTCGCCATTCGACTCATGCGCAACCCGCGCAGCGTCATGGCGGTAGACTTCACCGGCGGCGCCGTCATCTCGTATGCCTATGACCAGGACCCCGGCGGCGACGCCATGCGCAACGTTCTGTCCGCGGCAGGCATCGGAGATGCGCTGATTCAGCGCGAAGGCAACCTCGACGGCGCGCACGCGCTGATCCAAGTCAAAACCGGGATGGAAACCGTGGATGGTATTCCCGTGGCCAAAGCCGTCACTCAGGCCTTGCAAGGTGGATTCCCCGAAGCTGGACTGCTGTTCCGCGGCGAGGAAACGATCGGATCCCAAATCGGCGCCGACCTCAAGCGTGACGCCTTCTGGTCGGTAATTATCGCCCTGGTCGGCATGGTGATCTACATCTCCATTCGCTTCGAATTCGGCTTCGCGCTGGGCGCACTGGTGGCGCTGGCCCACGACGTGCTGATCACCCTGGGCATCTTCACGCTGCTGGACCGGCAAGTCAGCCTGACCGTCGTGGCCTGCCTGCTGACGATCGTCGGCTACTCGATCAACGACACGATCGTCATTTTCGACCGCATCCGCGAAGACATGAAGCTCAATCAGCGCCTGCCCTTCCGCGACCTGTGCAACCTGAGCATCAACCAGACCCTCAGCCGCACCGTGCTGACCTCTTTCACCACCATGCTGGCGGTCGGCGCGCTGCTGCTCTTCGGCGGCGGGGCCATCTACGACTTCGCGCTCTGCATGACCATCGGCATCGTCACGGGAATCTACTCCTCGATATTCATTGCCACCCCGGTGATGCTGGCCTGGTACAAGGGCCGGCGTCCCGGCATGGTCGCAGGGAAGTAACCGAATGTGGCTGAGCTGCTATATATCGTCACCCCTCTGCTGTTGATCCTGGTGGTGCTGGGGGCCGTTTGGCTGGACCGCTGGAGTGTGCCGGCCATTGTTGTGGCGCTCGGCGCCGGCATCCTGTTCGGCAGCGATGTGCTGAATCTATGGCATTTTGACAATGCCCTGCTGACCAATCAGGTCGCTAACCTGGCCCTGGTTTTCATCCTCTTCAATGGTGGATTCTGCACCAAGCGCGAGGATTTCAAGGACGTAGCCCTTCCGGCCGGCGGCCTGGCCACCTGGGGTGTGCTACTGACCGCGGTAATCACCATGCTCGCGCTCTGGAAAGTGGCGGGCTGGGATTTTAAAAAATCTTGCCTGCTGGCCACGATCATTTCGTCGACCGATGCCGCGGCCATCTTTTCAATCCTGCGGCGCCATGCCCTGCCGCGCAAGCTGTCCTCGCTGGTGGAAATCGAAAGCGCCGTCAACGATCCCATGGCGGTGCTGCTGACGGTGGTTACGGTCCAGAGCATCGCGGCGGGGGCGTCCTTCAACCTGATGGCGATCCTGGCCTTCCTCTGGAAGTTCGTCGGCGGCCCGGCCATCGGCTGGCTGCTGGCCCGCGGCTCCCTGTGGCTGTTCAATCGCTTGAAACCACAGGACCGCGGACATTACTACGTGCTGTTTCTCGGGGTGGTCATGCTGACGTACGGGGTTGCCGAAGCCGTTGGCGCCAGCGGCATCCTGGCCGTGTTCGTGGCCGGCTATGTCATGGGCAACCGCTCCTTCGTGCACAAGCAGGGAGTGGCCAACTTTTCCGCGGCCCTGTCGACCATCGCCAACATCGGCATGTTCGTGCTCATGGGCCTGCTGGTCTCACCGCGCGAGTGGGGCACCTTGTGGCACGACGGGCTGATCTTGTTCGCGGTGCTGTCGTTCGTGGCGCGTCCCCTGGCGGTGTTGATCGGCACCTTCTGGATGCGCATCGACTGGCGCAAGCGGTTGTTCGTAATGTGGTCGGGACTGCGCGGAGCCGTCCCCATTGTTCTGGCCACCTACCCGGCCGTCTACGGACTGTCCAACAGCCAGGAAATCTTCAGCCTGGTGTTCTTCGCGGTATTGCTCTCGGTGCTGCTGCAAGGCTCCACCCTGAGTCCGCTGGCGCGCCTTCTGGGCCTGGCGAAGCCTTCACGCCCCCAACCGCTTTACAACCTGGACCTGATCACCATGACACGCAGCGACATGGACCTTTTTGTCGTCGATCTACCCGGCCCGCAAGGCCTCGACGGCCCGGTGATCCAGGAACTTGACCTGCCCGCCGACGCGGTCATCAACCTGGTCACGCGCAACGGCACCCAGGTGGTCAGCCCCAAAGGCAACACCCGGCTTAAGGGATGGGACCAGGTCACGGTCCTGGCACACGTCCGGGACGAAAAGAAGGTCCGGGAAGCGTTATTGCAGCCTTTCCGCGATGCGGACGGCTAAGTTCAGTACGCCTCAGTGAACCATGTCCGGAAATATCGACTCGATCCGGCGCTCCTGTTTCAGGGCCGCGTAAAAGGCGCGCACACGCTCGTTGTACTGCGTGCGATAGGCCTCCTTGGAAAGCTGCAGTCGCGTCATAATGGGACGCGCCTCCACCAGGATATGCCGTACCTGCGCGCTTTCCTCACCGGCGGGTAGCCCGCCGGACGCTTCGCGTGCCGGGGTGCGCTCCTCCACCCGGAAGATGTGATAGCCTCGCGGTCCCTCCACCACCGCGCCCACCTCGCCGATCGGTTGCGAGAAGACCGCCTTGTCGAGCGGTTCCGGCAGTTCGCCACGCTTGATGCGCCCCAGCAACCCTCCCCGCCGGCTGCTGCGGCAATCCGAATGACGCCGGGCCAGCGCCGCAAAGTCGGCCTCCGCCAGCAATTCCTGGCGCAACCCGTCGATTTTTTCTCGGGCTTCCTTGCGCTCCTTGATGATGGTCTCCGCCATGACATCGACTTCGACATCGGTCAGTTTGATGTTGCCTTCCACCTCCTGCTTGAGCAGCTTGTCGACGTAAAGTCCTTCCTCGAACTCCTTGCGCGCGGCCTCCTCGCCAAAAGGCGATTCGCGGAAAAACGTATCGGCATCGATTCCTCGACGCTTCATCATCGAGTTTTGCAGTCGCGCCAGCCCCTCTTTACGATCCGCGGAAGTGATGGCGATGTCGCGTTTGCGGGCCTCGTCCAGCATGACGGTTTTGAAAATGAATACCTCGATCGCTCGACGCCGGAAGAACTCCATGGCTTCCCGCTCGCGGCCCTGGGGAATCACCATGGACCGCGATTCCTCGATGTAAAAGGTGCGAGCGCGCCGTTCCATGTCGCCCCAGGTGAGAGTGGCCCGATCAACGCGCGCCACGACTTCACGAGGATCGCGCTCCGTATCGGCCCCCGGGAATTCGTCATCGTCAACGGGAATCGACTCCCCGGACTGGACGATTTTGTCAGAATTCTCGGGCGCCTGGCGGGAACAACCCGCCGCAACGGCGGCCAGCAGCAACCCTGTCAGTGTAAAACGGGAAAGCATCATGCGGATTCCTCGCGTGTTTTGATCTGCTCCGAAACGCTCGTCGATAGCCAGTGGATCAAGGACTGCCTCGATTTCTGTGACATGTCAAGATGATGTTGCATGAACATTCCGATGAAACGTCGGACGGCAAGGACAATGGTAGCATCCTGAAACGATTCTGTCACCGGAGGAGGGCGATCCGACGTTTGCCAGATGCGCAGCCGGTCCAGAACGCCCGGCGCCATGACGACCGTCGCGCCATCGGGACGATACGACGGGGAAGCGGGGCAGGCCAGTCGCCCCCTGGAAAGGACAAAACGACAATGGCGTCCTTCCCGCTCTATACAATCCGCACAGGGCGTGAAATCCGGGGCCAGTCCCAACGTCCCCAGAAGTTGCAGCTCAAACCACGATATGGGAATTGTCAGGTCGCCGTAGAGGTGCAATATCGACAGCGTGCGGTCCAGCAGTCGAAATGTGGCGGCCGCCGGCAACTGGGCTTGGGCCGTACGATCGACCAGATCGCACAGATATCCGGCCGCCAAGGCGCCGCGCCAGTGCTGGTGCAGTTGCTCGCGACCGTCCAGGGGCTCGCATTCACGCGCGATGTGCACCCCATCCCGTTCGCGGCGGTAGTACAGCAATTCGCAGCGGGTCCCCAGGTCATATTGCCCCAGAAATGAACTTTTGGGACGACAGGCCCCCTTGATCGACGTGACAATGCGTCCCCGCCCGGGCGTGATCCAGGTCACCATGTGGGAGGTGCGGGAAAATGCGTCGATACGCAAAGCGATCGCCGGCGTTTTGTCGATCATGGCGACATCGCCTCCATTATTGCAACGTCCCCGGGGCCCCGCGGCGTACAGACGTGGTCACGTCCCCGGTCAGGGAACCGCGACCGGCTCCTCGGCAACCGTCTGGGGTTCGGTCCCCTGAATCGGTTCCGGAATCTTCGCGCGATCGCCCTCGTCCAACACCCGGACGGCGTCCTCGGGCAGTCCCGCCGGAGGCGCCATCTCGCCGTCCCCCCTACCGGGCACCATCGGCGCGGTTGCGGGCACGGGGGGTTGTTCGCCCGACATCAGCGAATCGTCCAGCCGACTGGCACGAGTGACACGCCCGGCCAGGATGGACAGCACCAGCGTGTTGACCAAAAAAACGATGCCCAGAATGACGGTCGTTCGTGTGAGAACATCGCCCATCTGCGCGCCGAAAATGGCCTCCCCCATGCCGCCGCCAAAACTGACCCCCGCCCCCGACCCCTTGGATCGCTGCAGCAGAATCACTCCCACCAGCAGTACGCAGACCAGGACCTCAACGACACGCAACAATATTACCAAGCCAGTCATGCAACACCTCTTCCCCTGCGTTTAGCGGGCCGCCTCAACGATCGCGGCAAAAGGCTCGGCCTTCAAGGCAGCGCCACCGATCAAGCCTCCGTCAATGTCGGGCTGGGACAGCAGCTCGGAGGCATTGTCGGACTTCATGCTGCCGCCATACTGAATGCGAATGGCATTCGCCGTCTGCCCGTCGGACAGCGCGGCCAAAGTGCGACGGATCAGGGCATGCGCTTCCTGCGCCTGCGCCGGAGTGGCCGTGCGCCCCGTTCCAATCGCCCAGATCGGCTCGTAAGCCACCACGCAACGCGGCAACCCTTCCCCCAGATCCGCCAGGCTGCCTTCTACCTGGCGCACCAGCACGGCATCGGTTTCGCCCGCCTCGCGCTCCGCCAGCGTCTCGCCAATGCAGACAATCGGGATCAAGCCCGCCGCCAGGGCGGTCTTG
>CAZIUM010000040.1:0-7330 GCA_964542285.1 uncultured Lentisphaerales bacterium | reverse complement strand
CAGCGTCTCGCCAATGCAGACAATCGGGATCAAGCCCGCCGCCAGGGCGGTCTTGACCTTGGCGTTGACACTCTCGTCGGTCTCGCCATACAAGGTGCGCCGTTCGCTGTGACCGATGATGACGTAATTCACGTCGCATTCCGTCAGCATCGCGGCGGCAATCTCCCCGGTATAGGCGCCCGAGGCCGCGGCATGGATGTTCTGGGCGCCCAAACCAATCTTGCTTCCGGCCAGGGCTTCCGCCGCGGCGGGCAGACTGACAAACGGAGGGCAAACCACCACTTCGACCGACCGGGGGCCGTCGCCCAGGATCTGCCGCAATTCCGCGATCAAGGCCTTCGCTTCCGAAGGCGTTTTGTTCATTTTCCAGTTGCCGGCGATGATTTTCTTGCGCATTGTTCTTCCAGGATGAATCCAACCATGGACAACAGCCTGCTTGCATGGACCACTGCCCCTCAATAAATTTATTAGTATCGCAAATCGGACCGACCTCTGCAATGCTTTTTGGCGACCGAATTTGGTTGCGCCTCGCGCAATCAGAAGCCAAACTGATGGTTATTCCCTGAATGGAAACCAAGAGAGTGGAAACCCCCAGAACCAGACGCATCAACATCCCTCCTTCCTCCCGGACACTAAACCCGGCGGAAGACACGGACAAGCGCACCGTGCGCTTGCCTGAGTCATCCGCAACGTCCGACGATCCGGCCCCTGCTCCGGACAGACGGTTGGACGATCTTTACAGCCTTTACGCCATCCAGTCCAAAATCGGCGATGGCGGCATGGGGGTCGTCTACCTCGCCAAGGATCGCCGGTTGGGACGTTTCGTGGCCATCAAGCGCCTGAATCACCAGGCGCAGGAAATCGCATCGCTACGCAGTCGCTTCCTTCACGAGGCCCGCGCCGTCGCGGTCCTGAACCATATCCACATTGTACATATCTACGCCCTGGGCGAGGACAGCGAAGGGCCCTACATCGTGATGGAATACGTGCCCGGCCCCGCCGACGCCGCGGGCAGTCATCCCCCCGGACGCAGTCATCCCAATCCCCCGGTATCTCTCGACGAACATGTATCGAGGAACGGACAGTACACCGTAAACGAAGCCATCGACCTGCTGGTTAAAATCAGCCGGGCCATCGCCTATGCCCATGATTGCGGCGTGATTCACCGGGACCTCAAACCGGGGAACATTCTGCTCGACGAAACCGGCGAGCCCAAAATCGTCGATTTCGGCCTGGCGCGCCTGGCTCGAGAAGAGGAAAGCAAACTCACGGTTCCCGGAGAGAAACTGTTGTCACTGGGCTATGGCGCGCCCGAACAGGAAAGCGATGCCAGCGTCAGCGACGAGCGAGCCGACATTTATGGTCTCGGTGCCTTGTTGTATTTTGCCATCACGGGGCAGAATCCGCGTTATTTCCGCGAACAGGACATCCCCGTGGCGCTGCGGGATGTGCTGGTTAAAGCGCTGGCCACCGACCGCGAGCAACGGTGGGCAAATGCCACCGAATATCTCGAAGCCCTGCGCGCGGTGCAGTCGCGCACCCGCGTTGAAACCCCTACCGCAAAGACCACCTGGCGCTGCAAGTGGTGCGACACCATTAATCCCCTGACGATTCGATTCTGTTCCGAGTGTGGATGGGACGGCAGCGAAACCTGTCCCGAATGCGGCACGGAAACCTTTGTCGGCATGCAGTATTGCGGAAAATGCGGTGCGGATGTCAGGGCCTACGAAGGGGCCGAAATTCTGCTGCGACGCATGCGTTCCGCCATGGAGGCGACTGAATTCGAACGTGTCGGTTCGCTGGCCGCACGCAGCCAGGGGTTCGAACCGGCCGGTCCCTCAGGCCGTACTCTGGCACGAAAGATCCAGGAGGTTCGCGACGAGGCTGTGAAGCATATCTCGCGACGCGACCAGCTTCACGAGCTGATTCCGCTGGAAGTGCGCGCGCAAAACTACGAGCGCGCCAGGGACTTCATCAAGGAATTGCGCCGCCTGAGCGGCAACCAGCAACTCTTTGCCGACGTGGAAGCCGAGCTACCCGGCCTGCAATTGAAGCGCGACCTGAAACGAGCCGCCCGGGCCATGCACGCCGGCGAAGGGCGCTTCGCGCTGCAACTTTGCGACACCCTGCTGAACGACGTGGCGCCGGACCATCCCGAATGCATTGCCATGCGTCGCGCCATCCTGCGGCGGCAGGCCCTTCGACACGGGGCCCGCGGGATCATGATCGCCGCGGGACTGGCCCTGTTGTACCTGCTCTCGCTCCCTCCCCTGATCCGCCTTGCCGGGGCGCCCCTCCCGCGTGGGTTGCAGCTGGCGTACCAGCCGGCCATCTTCTGCTACCAGGTTAACGGCTGGCGCAAACCGCTGCAAACCTATGCGAATTTGTGGCAGACCGCCCCTCTCGACAACGGAGTGGCCCGCACCAACGCCGTCATGGCCGCCATGGACCAGAATGTCCCCCCCCCGGAACTGGTGGATTTTCAGACCAATTACACCCACCACATCGAAACCCTGGAGCAGGAGCACCGGAGCTTTGGCGAGCTGTGGCCCACACAATATCTCGCCGAACTGGAAACCTTGATGGAGCGCCGTCGTTCGGTGGGCGATTTCGACGGTTGGAATGCGCTCAACCAGGAGCGACAACAATTTTCCGAAACCCGCGTCATCGGACCGACCACTCCCGAAGTCGGCACCGAACTGGCCACCCTGCAACAAAAATACCGCAACATGGTTTCGAGTGCCCGCGCCGAGCTGGCACGGCGCATTGTCGGCTCCAGCAAAAAATTCGTCAACGATCTTACCGATCTGCAACGCGACTTCACCAAAAATGGCCGCATGGAGGATGCCGCCAGGGTCAATCATGTCATTCGTACGGTACGCTCCTCGCCGGAGGTCCAATCCGCGGAAGCCCTCCTGGCGGAACTGGGGCCCTCCACCGACACGGACGGCACCCCCCCCTTGCCCGTCCCCCCATCCGACGGGCTTTTGGGCGATCTGCAACCCTTGCGGCAACAATATGAGGAAAAAGCCACGGCTCTCGAAAACGCCTTCCTGAAGAACATGGAAGAATGGCCGGAAACCTACCTGAACGCCTTGCGAAAAATGTTGGATGCCTATCAGGAAGCCGGCGAATACGAAGCCTGGCAGGCGGTCAATAACGAAATCGAGCGCTTTGAGATCGACCGCGTGCTGCACCCTGAACATGTCGTCGCCGAACCGACCGGGCTCAAGGAACTGCAACGCAAGCAAATCACCCTGTTGAGCGATTTCCGGATCAAGCGAGCCCGCGCCATCGTCGAACTGGCCGACAAGCAAATCGGCATCCTGAGCGAGATGCAGCGTCGGCGCACCATCGCCGGGGACATGGAAACGGCCGGACGCATCAATGACGAGATTCGGCGCGTGCGCAACGCCACGGACGTGCTGGCCGCCCAGGCGGAGCTGGCACCCCCGGCGACAATGACCAACCAGCCCCCCTCCACGGTCGTGTCGCCATGACCCGTTGGTGGGCGATTCCCGCGATCTGGTTGCTGGCGAACCTGGCCCATGCGCTGGTCATCTCCTGCCGCCGCCGACTCTGGGAGCGCGATCGACGTCGCGATGCCGCGGGCAGATTGCTTGACGCGGCGCCCTTCGATTGCGGCCAGGGCGAAATCGCTGTCCTGTGCGTGCATGGCTTTGCCGACGTTCCGTCCACCTTCCGTCCCCTGTGCAGGCGGCTGACGCAAAACGGCGGGATTCGTTGCCGCGCCATGCGCCTTCCGGGAACCGGAGAGTATGCGCAACGCCCTTGCACCCTTGAACAATGGCTGGATGCCATCCACAACGAAGCCACCGCCCTGCGTCGTTCGCACCGCCAGGTATGGATCGCCGGCCATTCCATGGGTGGAGCGCTCGCCATCGCCACCGCCATCCGCAATCCCGAATGTTGCGACGGCCTGTTGCTGTTGTCCCCACTGCTTCGCGTCTCGCGCGCACGCTCGCCGCTGCTGCCGCCGCATGTCTGGTTCAACGTGGCGCGTGTGGCGCTACCCTTCTCGCGTCAATTCGAATCTGGCTTCTCCGGCGACGTAGACATGCAAACCTGCGAACATGCCTATCAACGTGACCGCTTCGTTCATTTTGCCACCTATCGCAACCTCTTCGCGCTTGTCAACTGGCTGCGTCCGCGAGCGGCACAAATACCGGCGCAACCTCTCTTCGCGCGCCTGGCGGGCGACGACCGCGTGGTCGACAGCCGGTTCGCCATGCAATGGCTTTCCACATCTCCGGCAACGCCGCGCGATATCGCCGTCGCACCGGATGCTTCGCATGCGCTCCAGATCGAACCCGAATGGGAACAGGTGACGGATGCCATGAGATCGTTTATCCTTGGGTCATGCAGGTAACCATCATAGGCTTGGGGTTGATTGGCGGCTCGGTTGCGCTGGATTTGCGTGGGAGCCAATTCTCCGACCGACTGGTCGGCGTGGAGGCGAACCCGGAGCATGCTCGACGTGCCCTGGAACGCCACCTGGTCGATGCAATCCGCCCGCTCGATCAAGCCCTTCCCGAGGCCCGCCTGATCGTGCTGGCCGTTCCGGTGGACGCCATCGTCAAACTGTTGCCAACCTTGTTGTCGCGGATCGCGCCCGATGCGGTGGTGCTGGACCTGGGGTCGACCAAGTCGATGCCGGTTGCGGCGGTTCGCGACCATCCGAGGCGGGGTCGCTATGTAGCGCTGCATCCCATGGCCGGAACGGAAAACTCCGGCCCCGATGCCGCCCTGGCAGGCCTGTTTCGCGATCATACCGCGGTTGTCTGCGACGCGGAGGACAGCGACAACGACGCCCTCGACATCGCCACGCGGTTTTTGAACGCCCTCGGCATGCCGATCGTTCGAATGCCCGCGGAGGAGCACGACCGGCATGTGGCCTGCCTTTCGCATATGCCCCATGTGATCGCCTATGCCCTGGCGTTGAGCGCTTTAACCGCGGAACGGGACCGGGGCCTGATTCTGCAACTGGCCGGAGGTGGCTTTGCGTCCATTGCACGCACCGCCAAGAGTTCCCCGGCCATGTGGGTCCCCATTCTCTTGCAAAACCAGGCCGCGATCCTCGAAGCCCTGGACGACTTCCTGGGGCAGGCAACCGTTTTCCGAGGAGCCATCGCCTCGTCCAACCGCGAGAAACTGCGCCAGCTAATCCAAGCGGCCAACGAGATACGCAACCCCCTTGATGGCGCGATTCAACCGGACCGGGACTGAACCCCTCGCGCCGCGTAAGTCCGAAAATCGACTCACGGTCGATCCCCGACGGGGATACGGTGCGTTTCTAACAACTCAGGACCCTGTACAGGGCCTCTGCAATGGCAAGATGCCCGACGGAATTGGGATGCACCGGCTCGGGGCAGAAGGTGTCCGCGTCCCGAAACGTTAACAGGCCCTGAAACATGGCATGCGTTTCCAGCCGGCGAGTGCCGAACTTTCGACTCATTTTCTCCACGACGGCAATATAGTCCGGGAGGGCATCCAGCACCTTGCGACGCCAACTATTGGGGCTGGTTTCGATGCTGATGTAAAACGGATCGATCAGGAGCATTGCGCATTCCGGCAGACTTTCGCGCGTACGGGTGAGGATTTCCTCGTAGGCCTCCTCGAACAGCGCGGGCGGAACGCAATTCGGATCGTTCGGCGCCCGCAGCATGCTGTGGAGGTCGTTGATGCCGATCTTGATCGATAGCCAGTCCGGTGCATGCCGCAACACGTCGTCGGTCCAGCGCGAACGCAATCCCGTGACCCGGTCGCCCCCAATGCCCTTGTTCAGAATACGGAGGGATTTTTCGGGTTCCCGGAGTGTCGCCAAAACCTCGAACCAGCGCACGTACCCGTTGCCCAACGGAGCGTTGTCGGTCCGCCGACCGCAATCCGTGATGCTGTCGCCAATGAAAAGAATCGTTTCGCCGTCATTCAGTTTGGTTGCCATGTTTGCTCCCGTGATTCACGCGCTCCGACGACAGGGGACCGTGCCGGAAAACGCGGTGTCCTGCGAAAAATCGTCATATCGAAAGGGATGTAGGTTACCACTTCACGGAATGGGAGAAAAGTCGTTTGACGTTCGCGGCGGGGGTCCGTAGTAGATCAGGAGCACATCGGCGTCCCCGATATCGACGGTGGCCTCCACGCCATTTTCCGCGCCGGACCTGCGCTGACGCCACGAAACCGTTCCACCGGAAGCCAGAGCCACGCGGAACGCGGGACGCTCGGTGGCAACCGTAACCGTGACCCCGGGCTGGCCCGAGCCGCTCCAGTTCAAGAAGGTTACGGCAATCCCCTTGTCGCTGTAGAGCGCCGGCGCCTCGATCAGGTCCCGGTCCAGGCGGACCGGAAGGTCCACCCCCGCCTCCTCCACGGGCTGGACAATCTGGCGCCGCCATCCCGCGTCAAAGCCTTTCGGAAGTTCATTTTTCGCCAGCTCCGCCGTCCGGCGATAAGAGATTCCGGGAAAACAGGCAAAACGCATGATTCGTCCCTGTCCTCGCGGCCGCACGATGACCGCCGGACGTCCGTCCTCGAACGTGGCATGCACCCCCGCATCTTCGGCGGCCGGCGAAAGGGTTTCCACGGGGCCAAACACCGTCAGCGCGGCATCGCCCTCTTCCCGCAAAACCGCACTCTGCTTCACGGACTGCAGCGAGGACAGCAAAGACCGTGGGGGTACGGATTCCAGCGTGATCCCCGCCTCGGACAGCAAGAGGTCCGACGGCTGGCGATAACGGTCGGCCACCCCGCTCCCGGCAGTCAGCACCAGCGTCCCGCCTTTTTGCACCCATTTGAGCAGTCCTTCCACGCTGGACTCCGGAAGGTCCGGAGCCGTTACATAGAGAACCTTGACCCCCTCAAGTTCGTCATGATTCTGCAGCGCGGTTTCGTCCACGAACCGTACCGGAACCGCCCGGTGGGCCAGCGCCAGAAAGAGACCGTAGGTTTCCGACATGTACGCCATGTGGCGGCGAAACATGTTGTTGTTGGTGACATCGAGGAGACCGGAGGCAACGTCCGGACTTTCAAGATCCCACAACTGCGCACTTTGCGGGGCCAGGATCGCCACTTCCGGCGTGCGCCAGTGTCCCGGATACAGCAAATCCTCACCCCGGGCCACCAACTTCATCCCTTTCGAAAGGGCCGCAAACACGGATGGATTCTCGGACCAGCAATTGCCGGGAAAATTGTATTCCGGGCCAAAGGTGAAGAATTTGATGGTCTTGGATCCCCGACCCACCAAGGCGAGAAGTTTTTGCGCCATCCCCCATTCCCGCTGTCCCGATACGCGCGGAATCACCAGCGCCCC
>CAZIUM010000039.1:0-18678 GCA_964542285.1 uncultured Lentisphaerales bacterium | reverse complement strand
TGGATGCCGGAATATGTGGGCGACAAGCGCTTCGGCAACTGGCTGCGCGAGGCCCGTGACTGGAACATCAGCCGGAATCGCTTCTGGGGCTCTTGCATCCCCGTCTGGGTGAATTGCGACGATCCCTCCGATATGCTCTGCGTGGGGTCGATCGCCGAACTGGAAGCATTGTCGGGATGCAAGGTGGACGACCTGCACAAGCATATTGTCGACGAAATCGAGATCGTCAGGGATGGCAAGACCTATCGCCGCACCCCGGAAGTGCTCGACTGCTGGTTCGAGTCGGGGTCGATGCCCTATGCCCAGCAGCATTTCCCCTTTGCCCGCAAGCAGGAGGACCTGGAACGAATTTTTCCGGCCGACTTCATCGCCGAGGGACTCGATCAGACCCGTGGCTGGTTCTATACCCTGCTGGTGCTGGGGGTGCAGCTTTTCGATCGCGCCCCGTACCGCAACGTGGTCGTCAATGGCCTGGTCCTGGCCGAAGACGGCAAGAAAATGAGTAAACGCCTCAAGAACTATCCCGATCCCACTGCGATGCTCGACACCTATGGCGCCGATGCCCTGCGGCTCTACATGATCCATTCGCCGGTGGTGCGCGCCGAAAATCTGCGCTTCTCGGAACATGGCGTGCGGCAGGTGCTGCGCAACCTGCTGATCCCATGGTGGAACGCCTACGCTTTTTTCGTCACCTATGCCAATGTCGACGGCTGGGACGAGGACCGCCTGAACCCCCCCGACAGCGATAATCCCCTCGATCGTTGGATCGTCAGCTCGCTGGAATCGCTGATCGCCGAGGTGACCGACGCCATGGACGGCTATGACTTGCAACGCGCCGTGCGTCCCTTCGTGCGTTTCGTGGAGGACCTGACCAATTGGTACATCCGGCGCAGCCGACGACGTTTCTGGAAATCCAGCAACGATGCCGACAAGCAATACGCCTATCGCACCCTGCGCTATGTCCTGGTTCAGTTGTGCAAGGTCGCGGCGCCCTTCACCCCCTTTGTCAGCGAAGCGATCTATCGCAACCTGCGCGCGCAAGACATGCCGGATTCGGTGCACCTGTGCGATTTTCCGGAGCCGGATGAGACGGCGCGCGACCCCCTGCTCGAACGTCGCATGGACCGGGTTCAGCGGGTGGTGCGCCTGGGACGCCAGTTGCGCACCGAAAACGATCTCAAGGTGCGCCAACCGCTGTCCCGCCTGCACGTGGTGTCGGCCAACGCGGACCACTTGAACGATCTGCGACTCTTCGAGGATTTGATTCAGGATGAGCTCAATATAAAGCAGGTGAGCTACGACAATGACGAGTCTACACTGGCCGACATCCACCTCAAGCCCGATTTTCGCAGGCTGGGCCCGCGTTTCGGTTCGCGCATGAAAGCCGTGGCCCGCGCCATGGCCGCCCTTACGGCGGAAGACGTTGGCGGGTTGATTAATGGCGCGCCTCTTTCCCTGACGGTGGATGGGGAGGAGGTCGTTTTGGCGCGTGAGGATGTCGCAATCCAGCGGCAGCCGCGCGCCGGACTGGTGGTGTCGGCCGATCAGGATTTGATCGTGGCGCTGGAAACGGGGCTGACCCCCGAGCTGGTGGCCGAGGGACTGGCGCGTGAATTCATCAGTCGTGTGCAGAACCTGCGCAAGAACGCGGGATTCGAGGTCACGCAGCGGATTCATGTCCGCTATCAAACCTCCGCGCCGGAACTGCGCGAGGCCTTGGGACGCCATGTCGATTCGATTCAGACCGAAACCCTCGCCTTGGACTGCGTCGCCGTCGAAGCCCTGCCCGAGGGCGAAAACTGCGATCTCAACGGCTGCACCTGCCATATTCTGGTTGAACCGGCATGAAAACCCACCCGGGCTTGTCGCGGATGCGATATGTTCATGGGCGCCATGACGCCGGTCATTATTGGATCAATTCCGCCGATCCCGAGGCCGAGGTCCTGAAGCGGTATATTCTTTCCGGGATCTTTCTGCGACCGCGCCGGCGGCGTGCGATTGAAACGCGCAACCGCATGAACCAACTGGTGGAAGTCGCGATCGATGGTTGCCGGGATTCCATGGTGCAGAAACGGATTCATCGGGGCGTCAATTATCCCGTCTTTCGCCTTGCATGCAACCAGGTCAAATTGTGGCTGCGCAATCCCGGGCGGCAGGCCATGATTCGAACGCGGTATCTGCAGGCGCTGGGCGTCGACTCTGTCCAGGTTGTCGCCTGTTGGACGCACCGGGTTTCGTTTTGGCGACGCGAACATTTCTATGTTCATCGGTACCGTCAAGCCGGCTGTTCCCTGACGGACATTCGCGATGCCGCGTTGCCGCGGGAGGTGTCGCGGCCTTCGATGCCGGATTGCATGCGTGAACTCGGCGGCATGGTCCGACGCATGCATGACGCCGGACTGTGGCATCGTGACCTGGCGCCGGGCAACGTGATGGTGCAGGATTCCGATGCATCCTCCCCCCGGCTTTTTCTGACGGATGCCGATGCCTTGCGTCCGGCGCGCGGACGGATGATGGGACGACGCCGGCGGCGGGCTCTCGATCTGCGCTCGTTAAAGCGCATGCTTAACCATTACACCCGCGATCAACTGCTGACCTTCTGTCGCGGCTACGACGCGGTTCGCCCCCCGGAACAAACCCTGCGGGGCATCGAGCGCGGGGCGCAGGGAACTACCCTAGCAGGACGTTCATGAAATCGGGACCGCGCAAAGCGCCCAGATTGCCTTTTGCACAGGCGATTTCGTCATAGCTCGCCACCCCGTCCGGCGCGAATCCCTGACCCCGCACCGCCACCGGCACGGGCGTACGCGTATGTTTGCCGATGCGCAGAGGCACCGGATGGTCCGGCAGCACCGCGCAGGTGACTTCCTTCCCGATTCGGGCCAGCACGGGCGAAACCAGCCGGCGGTCAAAATCCTCGATGGCCTGCAGTTTCAGCTTCAAGTTGCGTGCATGCGAGACCTCGTCGATGGCTTCGACATGCACGTAGACGAAGTCGAATTGCTCCAGGGCCTTGACCGCGGCTTCTGCCTTGCCTTCATAGTGGGTGTCGATGTATCCGGTGGCGCCCGGAACCCGGATCGCTTCCATGCCCAGGCAACGGCCCAAACCCTTGATGACATCCACGGCCGAGATCACGGCGGCGTGCAAGCCGTATTTTTCCGACAGCGGGCGGATCGCTCCGGCACGTCCTCCGCTCCAGGGCCAAATGGCATTGGCCTGCCGCCTTCGCAGCAGGGGGGCGGCTCGTGCCATCAGGTTGCGCAGCGTTTCGGCCGTGGACTCCGCGGGCGGCTGCCGCGCGCGGGGCAGGAAATCGGCCATCCGGTCGCCCTGGTGATCGTCCGGTTTTTCGCAATCCACCGCCGCATCGAAGTCGCGGCCCGATAACACCAGCAGGTTGCGATAGCTCACTCCGGTATGGAAACGAATACGTTCTTGGCCTAATTCTGCATTGAGCAGGGCGATGACCTCTGCGGACTCCTCCTGTGAGGGATGCCCTCCCGAAAAATCCTCCAAAACCCCCTTGGCATCGACCGTCACCAGGTTGACGCGGAAGCATACGTCGTCCGGTCCGAGGGGGATGCCCTGGCCGGCGGCCTCCAGGGGACCGCGTCCGCAATATTCCGTGGCCAGGTCGCATCCCAGCACCGACATGTTGGCTACGTCACTGGAGGTTGGAAAGCCTTCCGGCAGGGTCAGCAGCGTGCCGTTGCGGCCTTCGCGGGCAATCCGGTCCATGCCGGGGGTGACCGCGGCCTGCAGGGGGGTGCGTCCGTCCAGTTCGTCCAACGGTTCGTCCGCCATCCCGTCGCCAAGAAATACGATCGTTTTTCTATCTCCTCGCATGTTCCAAGCAGTCTGCCAAACGCGTGATCGGGTGTCAACCCCTCGTTTCAGGCTTGCATCCCCTCGTCGCGCGCGCTTGAATACCGGGGTGAAAAGAAACCGGCAATTCCATCTCACGGAATTGTCATGAGGCGCGGCGCGAGTCGCGTGGGAAGCCCGTCACCGTGGTTCGGACGGATCATGGCATGCGGACGAAACGGGGAGAATGACAGCATGAGTGCCGATGTGATCGAACGGTATTATCAATTGCGGCAAAAACTTTCCGCGATCGAGGAGGAGATCGAGGAGCTGAAACCCAGGGTGATCGAAAGGTTGCGTGGCCTGGAGGGCGAAGTACAGCTCGACGGCCACGTGTTGTCGCTGGGAACCTACGTGGCCTGGGATTATTCTCAGCGCATCGTTTCCATGCAGGAGCAGTTGCTTCAGGCCAAACGGCAAGAACGCCTGGAAGGACGCGCCAAGGAGCGCGAAAGACGGCAAATTCTCGTGCTCAGGTCGAGCGGCGGACAGGACGAGCTGCGCGAACGTCCACCGGAAGGCGAATGGGAGACCGAGGATCGCTAGAAAAACGTGTCGCTGGAAAGATCGACCTCCTGCAATTGGGTCAGACGTTGCGACAGCGCCTGCAGGTCGCCGCCGGTCCCGGCCATCTGGCCGTCTCCATATTCCAGCAGCGCCAGAACGTTGTCCAGGTTGGACAGGCGTTCCTGTTGCTGTTGAATGCGCAGCGTATCCCAGCCGCTCCAGGCCAGAAGGACCAGTGCCGCGGCGGCCACCAGCCGCAGTTGGAAGCGACGGCGGCGCTGGATGCGCAGACGCAGGCGCCCCGTGGTTCGCAGTCGCTGGCGCAGTTCGCGGTCGACCGGTTCGGGGCACAACGACGCGCGCGACAACGTTTTCAGGCGCTGTACATCGCGGACCCAGTCCGCCGCAAGCGATTGTTCCTCCCGCGACAAACGGGCTTCGCCGCTGTCCGCCAGCAGGGCTTTGTATTCTATTGAATCGTTGTTCATAGCAAGTCCTCCAGTTGCTCCCTCAGCTTCACGACGGCATAATGCATTCTGCCGAGCGCCGTGTTCAGCGGAATGTTCAGCAGCTTGGCGATCTCCGCAAAACTCAGATCCTGCTGCGTACGCAGCAGAAACACTTCGCGCTGGTCCGGAGGCAGGGAGCGTACGCTTTCCTGGATGCGTTCCCGCACATCCGCGGCCAGGAGCCCGGCATCCGGCGAGGCTACATCGCCGGCGAGGCGCTCGCCCCAGGAAAAATGGTCCGGCGTCGATGCATCAATGCTGACCGTGGGCCGCCGCCGACGCGACTCGTCGATCAGAAAATTCCGCGCAATGGTCGTCAGCCAGGCTTTAAAACTGCCGCGTCTAAAACGATGCAGGTGACGTAGAACCCGCAGCCAGGTTTCCTGAAAGGCATCCCTTGCCTCTTCCAGGCTGTTGGTCTTGCCCCGCAGGTATCCCATCAGGGCGCGCTCATGTCGTGCCACCAGGATGTCCATGGCCTCCTCGTCGCCGCCTAAACAGGCACGGACCAGATCCATGTCATTCGGCTCGCTGTCCGGCATGGGCGTTTCCGTTACCCTTTCCGCTGCAGCGTTTTGTTTTCGGGTCTGTTCATCGTGCGATACCTTGTAAGACGCATTCCGATGCGGAATATTGTATCGGGTTGTCCCACGATGCGCGAGTCGACAATCCGGCCAACGGGTGCGCTTTACAAGTGTCGAAACGCGTCATTAAGCAAGCGCAAGTCCGCTAACTCCCGAATTGAGATATTAACTTCGAAGCGCACCCTCCGACGGCCTGGCCAAGGACGGCATAGACCGCAACACCCCGCCGCGCCAGGCGATCGTGGAAGGTCGCCAGGTCGGCATCCGTTACCGCCACGATGCCGTACCCAATGCAGGCCAGATTGACGAGATAGATCAGCGCATAGGAGAAAATTCGACCCACCGTCAGGATGTCGGGCTGGCGTTGCGCCACCGATCGTAGCGTGAAGGTCATGTGGAAGCCCCAGGTCGCTCCGATCAGGAACATCCAGAACAGGTCTGCGCGGCGAACGTCCACAACGAACGCCAGCAGCAGCCGCAGCACGATGACCAGGACCGTGTAAAACGGCACGAAATACGGAGCCAGGGTCGTAAAGACTCCCGCATGCGACAGGCTGACCGATCCGTGGGTGGCGGAAACCCGAATGCGTCCCACGCGCGCGCCGGTCATGAAGCCCCAAAAGGCATGCGTGAGCTCGTGGGCCCAGATGTAGGTGCGCACCGGCGGAGGTATCAGCATGAAAACGAGGAGCCAGCAGAGGTGTCCCGATGCCATGGCCAGCAGGGCAGGGGCGACCCATGGCGGATGCTCCGTGAAGGTGGCGGGAGTAAGGTCCAGCGTGGCCTGTGTCGCCCCCCAGCAGAGGGGCAGCAGGAGCAGACCCAGCAACATTCGCAGCGTGCGTCGCATGATGGAGAATGGTTCGGTACGGTATGGGACGGCTCAACGTGGTTGTGCGGCATCTTGGATGCGCGGGACGGCGGCCTTCCAACCTGCCAGGTCAGCCGCCATTCGGCGCGCTTCGTAATCCGCGGCGACGATTGCTTCCAGCGAAGGAGGATGTGGCGAGGGGGTTTCTGCGGCATTCATGACCCCCTCCACCGTGCGCCAAATGCCGGCAAAGGAGAGTCGACCGGCCAGGAAGGCTTCCACGGCGACTTCGTTGGCGGCGTTGAGCATGGCGGGCTGAGTCCCACCCGCCTGGGCCGCCGCGCGCGCCAGTCGCAGGCAGGGAAAACGCTGTGCGTCGGGATTGGCGAAGTGTAGTTTGGACAGGCGCGCCAGGTCCAGAGGCGGCAGCGACGCCGGGCGGCGATCGGGCCAGTCCAGCGCGTATTGAATGGCAAACCGCATGTCGGGTTGTGACAACTGCGCCACGAGGCTGCGGTCGCGGAATTCCACCAGCGAATGGACCACGCTTTCGAGATGCAGCAGCACCTCGATGTCGGCCAGAGGCACGTTGAACAGCCAGTGGGCCTCCATGATTTCAAGCCCCTTGTTCATCATGGTGGCCGAGTCCACGCTGATTTTGCGCCCCATGCTCCAGCGGGGATGCTGCAGGGCCTTGGCGGCGGTCACCCGTTCGAAATCCACGTCGGGCTGTCCGGCGAAGGGGCCGCCGGAGGCGGTCAGCAGCAGCCGGCGGATACGCGCCTCGGCATAATCCGTTACGGGCGCGTCGGCGTGACGCACGCACCGGGGCGTAAAAACGGACGATTGAAGGCACTGGAAAATGGCGCTGTGCTCGCTGTCTACGGGGAGAATACTTACATTGTGGCGGGAGCGTTCACGCATGACGATGGCGCCCGCCGCCACCAGGACTTCCTTGGTGGCCAGGGCAATGTGACGTCCGGCCCGCATCGCGGCCAGCACCGGCGCGAGGCCCGCCATTCCGACCATGGCGCAGAGCACGATGTCGGCTTCGGCCGTGGCGGCGAGTTCCGCTACCCCTTCGGCACCGGCCAGCAGGCGCATGCCGCGCGGGAGCGAACGGCGCAGAGCCTGCGCCGCCTTTTTGTCGGCGATTGCGATTTTGTCGACGCCAAACTGCCGGGCCTGCTCCAGCAGCTTGTCCGACGCCCTTCGCACCGCCAGCCCGGCAATGCGGTAACGCTTGGGATGGGCCGCTACCACGCGCAGCGCGCTGGCTCCGATGGATCCACTGCTGCCCAGGATCGTGATCGCCTTCATGGCAGCATCCATGCCAGACAGAAGTAAAAGCAGGCGGGAGCAAAAATCAGGCTGTCGACGACGTCCAGCAGACCGCCCATGGTGGGGATGACGCCGCTGGAATCCTTGGCGTGCACGGAACGCTTGAACATCGATTCGATCAGGTCGCCCAGCATGCCAACTCCCGCCAGCGCCAGGCTGATCGCGACGGCCTGGAGCGTGCCGACCGCCGGGGGGGAGCCTCCGGGCGACGACCAGAAGATTCCGGCGGGACCCCACTGGCAGCGTTGCGCGAGCAGGGCCAGTCCCAGGCCGCAGCCCACGCCGGTGACCAGCCCCCCCGCCAGTCCTTCCCAGGACTTGGCCGGGGAAATGCGCGGGAACAACTTGTGTTTCCCCAGCGACATGCCGAAGGCGTAGGCGCCGGTGTCGCTCATCTTGACGATGAACGAAAGGTAAAAGGCCAGGAAAACTCCGGCGCGGGTGGTGGCCAGGGCCGTGCCGGCCTCCCATTGTGCCAGGCGCAGGTAATACCCCAGCAGCACCGGGCCGTAAAAAATGCCGAAAAAGGTGATGGTGGCCGTTTCGAAGGCTTTGACCGCACGGCGATCCCATAGGGCCCGCAGCAGAACCGCGAAGCCGATGGCCACCAGGGCCGCGCCTTCCCAGCCCGGAAGTTCGGGGTGGGGCTTGCCTGGCGGCGCCGCCAGGACATAGACCGCTACCAGCCATCCGGCTCCCAGGAGCATTCCGAAACGCGTATGAATACGGTAACCGCCCTGCTCGGCCAGGCGATAGAACTCGAGTTGGCAGGCCAGCACAAACGCCAGCAGCAGCAGAAACAGCAACGGGCCGGGAAGGAATGCCATGCTGGCGGCGAAACCGATCGCAATGGGAATGCCATAGAGCAGGCGGTGTTTCAGCATGGGGGACCTTCTTTCGCGTCATGGTTTTCCAACCCGCCAAAACGCCGCTTGCGGGTGGCATAGGCCGCCAGGGCCTGTCGAAAATCGTCGTCGCTGAAATCGGGCCAGGCCACGGGCGTGAAATACAGTTCGCTGTAGGCCGCCTGCCATAGCAGAAAATTGCTGATGCGTTGCTCGCCGCTCGTGCGCACGATCAGGTCGGGATCCGGCACGTCGGGTGCGTACAACCGCGACGCCAGGCTGTCTTCATCAATGGCGGATGGATCAAGGTCGCCGCGCCCCGCCGCCAGGGCCAGTCGGCGGGCGGCCTGGACGATCTCGGCGCGACCTCCATAGCTCAGGGCGATGACCAGGGTCCCCTCCTGGTAGTCACGCGTGGCCTCCTCGATGCGTGTGAGCTGCCGGCGCACCGCCGCCGGCCAGTCCTCACGACAGCCAATCGCCCGCAGCCGCAGTCGGTGACGGTGAAATTCGGACTCCTGCTCCTTTAGAGACCGCTGCAGGAGTCGCATCAGTCCGTTGACTTCACTGACGGGGCGCGACCAGTTTTCCTTGCTGAAGGCGTAAAGCGTCAGGTAGCGAATGCCGGCATCGCGACAAAAGCGGATGACGCGGCGCACCGTTTCGGCGCCGGCTTCGTGTCCCTTGAGCCGTGGCAGCCCGTGCCGCTGCGCCCAGCGGCCGTTGCCGTCCATGATCATGGCCACGTGTCGTGGCAGCGAATTGTCAGGTGCCGGTCTCAAGAGGATAGGGTGTCATGCGGTGCTTTGAACACGGCTTTCCGAGCGGGCTCGCGCCGACGCTAGAAGGACAGCCGCAGGGTGTTTTCGCGACCGGGACCGACCGAGAGCAACGCCAGTTTGCCGCCCAGCAGTTCCATCAGGCGCGTGACGTAGGCACGGGCCGCATCGGGGAGGTCCTTGTAGTCGGTCAGGTGGCTGGTGCTTGTCATCCAGCCCGGCATTTCTTCGTAGACGGGGCGGCAGCGTGCCATTAGGACGCTGTCGGCCGGCGGGGTTTCAAAGGTCCTGCCGTCGCATTCATAGGCGGTGCAGATGCGCAGCCTGGGCAGTTCGTCCAGCACGTCGAGCTTGGTCAGCGCCCAGAGGTCGATGCCGTTGATGGCGGCGGCATGGCGCCCCACCACGGCGTCGAACCAGCCGCAACGGCGTGGCCTTCCGGTGGTCGCGCCGAATTCACCGCCGCGTTTACGCAGCGCATCGCCTTCGGCCGCGTGCAATTCGGTGGGGAAGGGGCCGCGACCGACCCGGGTGGTGTAGGCCTTGATCACCCCCATGACATGGTCGACGCGCCGGGGCGAAAGTCCCGTGCCGGCACAGGCGCCGCCGGCGGTCGGGTTGGAGGAGGTTACAAAGGGATAGGTGCCGAAGTCGATGTCCAGCATGGTGCCCTGGGCGCCTTCCAGCAGCAGGCTGCGCCCTTCCCGATCCGCCTGGTGTAGCATGACCACCGTGTCGGCAATGTAGGGCGCCAGTTCCTCGGCGGCACGGCGGTACGTCGCGACCGTTTCTTCCACGTCCAGCGGCTTGGTGCCCAGGCCTTCGAGCAGGTTGTTGGCCTGCCGGATGCGCAACGCCAAGCGCTCTTCAAAATCGGTGCATAGAAAATCGCACAGACGCAGACCGTCACGCGTGACTTTGTCGCGGTAGGCCGGTCCGATGCCCCGGCCCGTGGTTCCGATCCGGGCGTTGTCGGTGCGCGCGGCCTCTTCGGCGGCGTCCAGCGCGCGGTGGTAGCGCATGACCGCATGCGCGCGGTCGCTGACGAAAAGCCGGCCGCTCAACCGGTAGCCCTGACGTTCCAAGGCCTTGATTTCTTCCAGCAGTTCCAGGGGGTCGATCACCACGCCATTGCCGATCAGGCACCGCTTGTCCGGATGCAGGATGCCGGAAGGAATCAGGTGCAGGACGTGCTTGCGGCCTTCCACGATCACGGTGTGCCCCGCATTGCTGCCTCCCTGGTAGCGCACGATCAGATCGGCTTGCGATGTCAGCACATCGATGATTTTCCCTTTGCCTTCGTCACCCCATTGGGCTCCGACTAAAATGATGTTGGGCATGTCGCTCCTGTGTAACAAATCCATCGCGCCCACCGAGGCACGCGGACGCGTCGCTGCGTCCCATTCCGGCAAGTGTAGGCGATTTCATGGCATTCTGGCCAGCGGAATCCTTCGACCGAAATGCAAAACCGGGACAAAACAAGCTCACACGCGTGAGCTTGACCATATTCCGCCAATAGGGCATACTCACGATATGCAACCGACCCAAAAGGACATCGCCGGACGGTTGGGCGTTTCTCGCTCGCTGGTCTCGCGTGCCTTGCGTGGCACGGCCGCCAGCATTCGCGCCAATCCGGCCACGGTGCGTCGCATTCGCGATGAAGCGCGGCGCATGGGGTATAGCCCCAGTGCGGCCGCGCTGGCCTTGCGTGGGGAACCTACCCGCACGATCGGCGTGGTGGTGAAGAATTTTGGCGACCCGTTTTTCGGCCAGATGCTCTCCGAGCTGGACCGCCTGGCCCGGCGTTCGGGCTTCAGCCTCGTGATGAGCGGCGTCGAAAAGGGGCGCGGTTCGCCTGGGGAATCGGCCTTGCTGACGCGCTATCGCCCGGACGGACTTCTGCTGCTGGGCAGCGATTTTATGCCGGACGAGGTGCGGCGACGTGTCGCGGATGGATTGCGGGTGGTCCGGCTGGGGATCGGCGAACGGGTGCCCGGCGTGGCGCAGGTGGCCATGGATGAGTGGGCCGGAATGGCTACCCTGGTGAGGTACCTTTGCAATCTGGGGCATGAGCGCATGGGCTACCTGGCGGTGCCCGATGCACGCAGCCGTCGTCGCGAAGCGGCCTTGCGACGCGCCTTGCAAACCTTTGATTTGCCTCCGCTGACGGTGGCACGGCTCGGGCGCGCCAAGACGCCCCCATGGGACCTTCGTCCGGATTCCGGTGCGCCCTCGGCCTGGATCGGCTTTGACGATCAGACCGCGTTGCATGCCATCGCCGGCTGGCGGCAACATGGAGTCGGGATCCCGGATGCCATTTCCGTCACCGGCGTGGACGACATCCCTGCGGCGGCCCTGGTGACCCCGGGCCTGTCCACGCTGCGTCAGCCCGTGCATGCCTTGGTGAGAAAGGCTTTTAAAATGCTGACCCAGTCGGAAGGCGTCGAGACCGTTTGGATTGTGCCCGCGTTGGTGAAACGCCATTCCTGTGTTTCAATCAAGCGGGAAGGGATACCAAGAAGGATGATTGCATAATGAGCATGCTGCAACATACGTTATCGCAATTCGACCGGGTGGCGGGGTTGTTACGCGAGGAGTTTCCGTCCGAGATTCTCGAAAAAATCAAATTGCCGCGTGAACGCATCGAAATGCGCCTGGCGCCGTTGCTGAGCGACGGAAAGGTGCGCTTGATTCGTGCTTTTATCGTGCAGCACAGTTCCGCCATCGGTCCCTGCAAGGGCGGGGTGCGCATGACGCCGGACGTGACGCTGGACGATGTGCAGGCGCTCGCCATGGAAATGACCTGGAAATGCGCCCTGATCGGCGTGCCGTTCGGTGGCGGCAAAAGCGGAATCGTGGCGGCGCCCGACAGCCTGTCGGCGCACGACAAGGAAATCGTGATTCGCAGCTTTGCCCGTAATGCCAATCGCCACATCCACCCGTTGTTGTACGTTCCCGCTCCGGACATGGGCACCAACGAGCGCGATATGGGCCACATCAAGGACTCGATCGCCTATTCGCATGGACAGGCCACCACCCTGGGCTGCTATGTCACCGGCAAGCCGGTCATGCTCGGAGGCATCCCCGGACGGCGCGAGGCTACCGGACGTGGCGTCGTGCATGTGATCGAGGCCGCCATGCGGGCGCAAGGACGCGACCTCAAGGGGCTGACCGCCGTGGTACAGGGCTTCGGCAACGTGGGTGCCGTTACGGCACAAACTCTCGCGCAGGCCGGTGTCAAGGTCGTGGGCGTGGGCGATATTTTCGGCGCAATCGCTAATCCCGCGGGCATCGACATCCTTGCCCTGTCCGAACATGTCGCCGCAACCGGCCGCGTGCCGGACTTTGCCGGCGCCGAGGCGATCGATCCGACGGAGCTGCTGCGGATCGAGTGCGATGTGCTGGTCCCCGCTGCCGCCGGAGGCACCATTACGGAAGCCAACGCGGGCGAAATCCGCGCCGACATGATCGCCGAGGGCGCCAATGGACCCACCACGCCGGAAGCCGACGACATTCTGACGGAGCGCGGCATCACGGTCCTGCCCGATATTCTGTGCAACGCCGGCGGTGTGTTCGTGTCGTATCTGGAGTACACCCAGGAGACCCAGATGGAGCAGATGCGCGAGACCGAGGTGCTGCAGCGTCTCGCCGCCCGCATGCATGAACGTTTCGAGAAGGTGCACCAGACCGCTGAAGAACGCAAGCTCAGTCTGCGTAAGGCCGCCATGCTGATCGGTGTGCGCGAGGTGGCCTCCGCGGTCATGGCGCGCGGTCTGCTGCCGTAAATTTTTTTAGTAACTCCTCCCAATAACCAGAAAGGAAATCGTTTCGTGAATAAAATGGATGTGCTGATTGTCGGGGGTGGCATGATCACCCATGACCTGCTGCTGCCGAGCGTCTACCAACTGCAACGCCTGGGCCGCGTGGGTACCGTTACCGTGAATGCCCTCAACAGCGCCCCCCTGCGGGCCCTGAGCGAGAGCAAGGAAATCCTGGCCGCCTTTCCGGGGATGAGCTTTGTGGCCAATCCCTCCCTGGAGGAGGCGCCGGGGAACATGTATCCGGATCTTTACAAGGAGGCCATTGCCGCCCTGCCGCCGCGCCAAGCCGTGATCGTGGCCGTCCCGGATGCCTTCCATTACGATGTGGTCCGCTTCTGCATCGAGCACGACCAGCATGTGCTCTGCGTCAAACCGCTGGTGCTCAGTCACGCCCAGGCGGTTGAGGTCGAAAACCTGGCGCGCGATCGCGGCCTCTACATCGGCGTCGAGTACCATAAGCGCTTCGACCGCCGCTCGCTGGTGGCGCGGCGTCAGTACCGCGACGGACGCTTTGGCGAGTTTGTTATGGGCGAGGCCAAGTTGATCGAACCCTACTATTATCGCCATTCGAACTTCCAGAACTGGTTCACCTGCGACAAGACCGATCCCTTCGTGTATGTCGGATGCCATTATGTCGACCTGGTCTGGTTCGTCACCGGCATCAAGCCGGTGGGCCTGTCGGTCTCGGGCGTCGAGGGGTCCTTCCCCAACGGCAAGCGCGGCTATCTCTGGGCCAATGGACGCATCCGTTACGAGAACGGCGCGCTGCTGAGTGTCACCGCCGGGCTGGGCTATCCCAACGGCGCCGGGGGCGGAAACGACCAGGGCATGCTGCTGTATTGCGAAGGCGATGACCGCAACGGCATGATTCAACATGTCGATAACGAACGCGGCGTGCGCTATGCCTACCTCGACGCGGATAACGACGAGGGAACGCGCTATCGCTATGTCAGCCCGGACTTCTTCCGCCTGGTCCCCTGGGAACAGCCCGGCGCGCGTCCCGTCGGCTATGGCTACGATTCGGTGGCTGCCAACATCGAAACCATGATCCGTATCGAGACGGAAACCGCCGGCATGGAGCCGGACAAGGCCCTCGTGAAGCGCCGCGAACTGGTGACCGAAGTCGATGAACAGGGCATCCTGGCCACCCCGGCCAACAGCGCCATCAATGAATTGGTGGTGGAAGCCGCACGCTTGTCCATCTTGAACGATGGCGCCTGGGTCGATATCGCTCACGGCGCAAAGGCCGGGGTGTCTTTGCGCTCGTAAAATCGTTTAACCACACAACACAAGGAACAATACCATGGCTGTTTACGATCTGACTCCCGTCCAGGTGCCGGAAGTCAATACACGTTATCGCACCATCCGAACCGCCCTGCCGGTGCCGGAATCGTTGCCGGTCTTCGAGGAACTCAAGCGCTCCGAGCCGCGTTCCATGATGGGCCAGCCACCCATCGTCTGGCACAAGGCCGAGGGCTCGACCGTCGAAGATCGGTGGGGCAACCGCTGGATCGACTGGTCGTCCGGCGTCCTGATCACCAACGTCGGGCACGGACGTCCCGAAATCGCCGCCGCCCTGCGCGAGGTGGTCGATCGCCATCTGCTGGCAACTTACGTGTTCGTGCACCAGGGCCGCGCGGACCTCACGCGCATGCTGCGTGAAATCTCGCCGGACCCTTCCACTTACCAGGTCTTTCTGCTGAGCACCGGCAGCGAGGCGGTCGAAAACTGCATCAAGCTCGCCAAAACCTATGCCATGGAAAAGCATGGCCCGGAAAAACGCGTGCTGGTGTCCTATAACAACGCCTTCCACGGACGCACGCTCGGTTCGCAGTTGGCCGGCGGACAGCCCAAGCTGAAGGAATGGATCGGCTATGACTATCCCGGTTTCGTGCAGGTGCCGTTCCCGGACGGATTCAAGAACCCCGATACCTCCTTCGATCTGTTTCTCAAGACGCTCGAGGAGCAAAACGTGGAGCCGGGAACGATCGCCGGCGTGCTGGTGGAAAGCTACCAGGGCTGCGGACCGGATTTCCTGCCGGTGGAGTATGCCCGCAAGTTGGAAGCTTTCTGCCGCGAGCACGATATCTGCCTGATCATGGACGAGGTGCAGGCCGGCTTCGCCCGCACCGGACGCATGTTCTGCTTCGAGCATTACGGCGTGCGCCCGGACCTGATCGCCTGCGGCAAGGGCATCAGCTCCTCGCTGCCGATCTCGGCCGTGATCGGTCGCGGCGACATCCTCGGGCTCTATGCGCCGGGCTCCATGACCTCGACCCACTCGGCTTCGCCGCTGGCCGTGGCCGCCGCCATCGCCAACCTCAAGATTCTCACGGGAGAGAAGCTGGACGAGCGTGCCGCGCGCCTGGGCGAAATCTTGAAGAAGGGCCTGGAACGCGTGCAAAGCAAGTACCCCGAGCACATGCCCTGCCTCCACAGTCTTGGATTGGTGGCCGGCTTGCAGGTCTACAAGCCCGGTACCCGGGAACTGGACCCCGAAACCGCTACCCGCATCAACGTGGCCTGCTACCAGCGGGGACTGCTGATGTTTGCGCCGGTTGGAATCGGCGGCGAGTGCCTCAAGATCGCACCGCCCCTGACCATCCCCGAGGACATGCTGGAAGAGTCCCTCCAGGTCTTCGAAGAAGCCTGCGACTCGGTGCTCGGCTGAGAATCCAACGCAGGGGCGGACCGCTGATTCCCGCGGTCCGCCCCCATTTCCGCGCACGGGTCGTAATGGGCTGGAACCTGGAGGGAGGCCAATCGCATGTTTTTACTGTTTTGACGCTTTGCGTCATAATGGTAGGGTGGCGAGGCCCTTCGCCGCCGCGCGCGGGGTCCCCGCGCGACAGATATTCTGAATTCGGTCTTCGGCTCCTGAATTCCACGCGCTCCAATTCCCGGCTTGCCAAAGTTCCGCCGCGCCTGTTGAATAGGAACGGTTCGAGTGGACGCGGCCCCGTGATCCCGGGCGGCGTCCCGACCGGGGTACGTCATGGCCATAAAAGTTTTTTGGGGCGACAATCTGGGGAGACTTGCGGACGAGATGTTCCGGCGTACCCCTCCGCCGCGTGACCCTTTCGATACCGAATGCACCCTGGTGGGCAGCGACAGCGCCGCCGGCTGGTTGCGTCAGTTTTATCTGTACGAGTTGCCGCCGGAGCGTAAACCGCACCAGGTTCTCGCCAACTGGCATGTCCAGCCGCTGCATGCCTTTGTCAATGACTGGCTCGCCCATGCCGTCGGGGGCGTGGCCCTTGGCGCAAGGCGTGCTGGCGATCATCCCTATGCCAGGGATACGCTGCAATGGCGCATCTGGCGTGAATTGCAGCGTCCGGAGGTCGAAGCCTATCAGCCCTTGCGCCAATACGCCGCCGCCGGCGACGCCACTTCCGAATGGCGGCTGTGGGGACTGGCCGGACGCCTGGCCCGCCTGTTGGACGATTACCAGAATTACCGCCCCGAGTTGCTTGCCGCCTGGGCCGAGGGGGGCCAGCGGGGACTCGAACCGCATCATCACTGGCAGGCCACCCTCTGGCGTGCGTTGCTGGCCGAAGCGCCGGATGCCTATCCGGCGCAGTTCGACCGATTGATTCGCGAAGGGTTGCTGGAAAAATGCGGCCTCGCGCGGACCTATCGCCGCATTTCGATTTTTAACATCCTGTCTATGCCGCCGGCCTACCTCCAGTTTTTCGTCGCGGCGGGAAAGATCGTGCCGGTCGAACTTTATGCGTTTAATCCCTCGCGCGAATTCTGGATCGAGGACCCCGGGGCGCGGCAACATTTGCGCGAGTTGGCCCGCGGCACGGAACCGATCGCCTGGATCGACCCTCCGCATCCGTTGCTGGGTGCGCTGGGACAGGGCGTCCAGGCCTTCCTGGCTTCCCTGCTGGACACCCTCGAGGGACAGGTCGATGCGGTGCCGGCCTGGGGCGGCGACGCGGACCGGACGCTGCTTCAGCGGGTGCAGGGCGATATCCGCCGCCGCGAGGGCGGCGATCCGCAAACCGCCGCGGACGGCTCCATTCAACTGCATGCCTGCCACAGCCCGCTGCGCGAAACGGAGGTGGTGCGCGACCTGATCCTCAAGTGGTTCGAGGAGCATCCCGGCGCCGAACCGCGCGATGTCCAGGTGCTGGTGCCGGACTTCAACGGCTACCTGCCGTTTGTCGAATCGGTGTTCGAACCCGGTCGCGCCCATGCCGCGCTGCCCGCCGTGCTGGGTCGCCACGCTTCGTCCGGCAGCGGGTCGGTCGCGGATGCCCTGCGCCTGCTGCTGCGCCTCCACGAGTCGCGCATGACGGCGCCGGAGGTGCTGTCGCTGCTTGAGCTCGACCCCGTGCGCGCTGCCCTGGGCGTGGCGCCCGGGGAGCTGGATGCCCTGCGCGGAATGGTGCGCGAGGCCGGCATCCGCTGGGGACGCGACCGCGCCCATGTCGCGCGGCTCCTGGGACAGGACGATCCCGCCGATACCCTGACTTGGCGTCGAGGACTGGACCGCCTGCTGGCCGGCTTTGCTATCGGGCGACGCGACGATCCCGAGACGGCTGGACTGCCTGTCGAGGCGGGAGCGCTCGGACCGCTCCTGCCGTGGGATGCCGTCGAGGGCACGACGGCCCGGCTGACGGAATTGCTGGGGGTTTTTTATCAGAGATTGTGTCGGACGGCCGACGAGTTGAGCGGCAGGCGAAGCGTCCGGGCCTGGCAACGCCTGTTGGAGGGCCTCCTGGACCGCTTTTTCCTGTCCACCGAAAGCACGTTTCAGGAGCTGGCGACGCTGCGTCGTACGATCGCGGAACTCTGCGAAGCGGGTGTCCTGGCGGGAGACCCGCCGGTCGGCGGAACCGTTATGGCCGACGCGCTCGAGTCGCGCCTCGAGGAACTGACCCCCTCGGGCAACGCGGCCGCCAACGCGGTTTTGTTCGCGCCGCTTCGGACCATGCAGCCTACGCCGCGTCGCTTGATCGTCCTGATGGGCCTGAACGAGGGCACGTTTCCGCGTGGCGACGAACGTCCCGAATTCGACCTGCTCGGCCGGCGCCCGCGCTATGGCGACCGCTCCCTGCGCCGCGAGGACCGCCTGGCCTTTCTCGAGGCCTTGATGTCCGCACGGGATCGACTGATCCTCACCTGGACCGGTCGCGGCAATGTCGACAACAGCCTGCAGCCGCCGTCTCCCGTGGTGACGGAGTTCGCCCAGTACCTCGGGGAGGGAATGGAGGTCGTTGAACATCGGCTGCATGGCTTCGATCCGGAGTATTTCCAACGGGAGGGGCAGCGCTTTTCGTATTCCCAGTCCGACTATGAAGCTGCGCTGGCCTTGCGGCGGGCAGGCGGCGCCGCTCCCCCGTCCGCGACCGCCGCCGCGGCGGCGCCTCACGGGGATGCTGCCGCGCAGGACGATCCTTGGACCGGGGAGGGTGGCCTGTCGCTGGACGAAGTTTATGACTTTTTTCGGAATCCGGCCCGGTGGCATTATCGCGAGATTTTGCAGGCCCGGCTGGTCGATTCGAGCCGCGATCGCCTGGATGATACGGAACCCTTCGATTCTGTGGGACTGGAGCGCTACAGTATCTACCAGTCCATGGTGGCTTCGCTGTCTCGGCGGAGGGAG
>CAZIUM010000038.1:0-19025 GCA_964542285.1 uncultured Lentisphaerales bacterium | reverse complement strand
GTTTTCACTTTGGAGTTCCTTTTCAATACCGCTCAAAATTATTTTATCCGTATCCTTTTCGATATCGTATCAAATCAGGCCGATTTCAAAAACCGACAGGCTGGCCGGGGGAAGAGTCAGCGTGGTGCTCAGCGGCTCCGTCTTGGTCTGCATGCCGACCCGGTGCGGACGATCGAAGGTGTTTTCGACCCGGACCGGTTCGATCGCGCCCCAGGTCATGCCTCCGTCGGTCGAACGCTGCACACCCCAGTGATACATGCCGTGCTCACCGGTTTCGTACAGGTGCCCGGGAGATACCGCCAGCACCGTCCCGGAATCGAGGATCGCCATGCGCGAAACCGAGCCGGAAATCGCGGCGGTCTCGGGACAATCGGCAAACGGTTGCCAGGTGTATCCGCCGTCGTCACTGGCATAGGCGGCTGATTCGGTCCCTTCGATGTCGCCGTGGATGTTCGTCGAGAGAATCAACCGCCCGCCCGGAAGACGCGACAGATGCGGATGGATCCGGCACGTGCCGGGGTCCCGTGCGGGAGCGAAGGTCACGAGGGGAAACGCCTCGCCGATGCGGGCCTTGAATCGCCGTTTGTCGTTTTCCTGGGTAAGCGTGAGCATTGCCGTTCTCTCGTTGGAAAGTAATTTCGCCCGGTACGCTTCACGTCCCGGTGGTTTTCGAGGGCTCATTCCCACAGCCAAACATCTTCGAACTGCAAATCCGACTTCCGGTTCTCGAAACTGAACATACGCCCGTCATGGCCCACCATAGCGCGCGGCCATCCCGTAGCTGCCAAAGAGTGGTGCGAAGGGTGTACTCGAGCGGGGTTCCGTCGGGCAACCGTTCGGTGTTGCGACGCGTCTGTTCATAACTTGAAGCGATGGTTCCCATGATTGGCTCCATAGTGTCAATACGCTGGAAGGCTCAAAAACTCATCTGCGTTCCGTGTCTTGTTACGGGATCCATTAGGTGTCAATGCACTCGGAAGGACGATTACGGGTTCTCCGCCCCGTACTTGCGAAGCAGGGCGCGCGCTTCGGCCTCCTGTTCGCGCGGCAATCCACCGATCACAAGGAGTCCCGAAACATCGCCAAGCTGATCGGCGAGGATATCGACAATTCCCAACCCGGCGGGACTTTGGTGGATCGAGACCTGGATTCGTTTTCCGGCAGCATGTATTTTCCGGTACACCTCGGGCCACTGTGAGATATCCGGGGCCCCGGCCCCCGGCACCCACTGGACCCCTTTCAGTTCGGGAATACTCAAAAGGGAGTTCAGGTGAGGCAGCATCCCGGGCCCGTCCAGGTGAAAAAATGGATGATCCAGCTTTCGGCAGGACTCGCGCAGTTCCGGCAGAACGAACCGGTCAAACATGTCGGGACCGATCATATAGGCAAAATCGCACTGGAGCATGTAATAGGGGGTTTCGGAAAAGATGGTGGTCCAGCAGGTATACCCGGGATTGGCGATGGCAAGAATCTTTTCGTAGGCATGAAACGCCTCCCAGAAAGCCGCATGCGCTTCCCGGCTCCGCTGGAGGACCGCTTCCGGATGATCATACAGGTCCAAAAGAAGGTTTTCGCCCGGTCGGAACGTCGAAACCAGGTCCAGGATACCTCCCAGGTCCGTCATGCCCACCTGTACGTCCCCCTTCCAGGTCTCCATCGCCACCTGCTTCAGTTCCCCGATGCGCCGGAACCAGCCATTGGTGGGATCCAGTCGCAGGGGCAGATCCACGATCTCCCGAACCTCTCGAGGCTGATACCAGACCGTATTTTCTCCATTGCGGAGAGACGCGCCCAGAAAGGTCGCGGCGACTCCGGGGCCGAAGTTTATCCAGACCTCGGGAAAGGCATCCCCGAGAAATCGTTTCCGCTTCAGATCGTAATCCAACCGGTCGATCACCGCCTCCGCCGGAGTCTCGAATGCATATCGGGACAAAAAGTTGTAGCGGGGCAAGGCCGGCTCGGGTCGATCCGGATCGAATCCGCCGAGTGTAACGGCGATCAACGGCCGATCCAGCGTTCCATCCCACCAGGCCCGGTAGGCCTGCCGGATGGCATTCCAACGATTTTCGGGAAAGTGGATTGTTTGCATGTATAAACCGCTTGTTTTCTCGTGCGATTCTCCGTCGGACGGTTGTTAAAACATTCCATCGACCCGAAGCAGCGTAAAAGGATAGAGAACGGTCGCGTAGATCGAACCGTCGACCGTAACGATCATGGACAATACGTTGTGCAGCGGCGTGAGCGTGCCGTCCGGAAGCCGGTGGAACCCGTGTCGGGGGCGCTTGCTCCCATCCGGGTTCAACGCCTGCGGGCCCTCGAAATCGAAGAAATCCGGATTCTTCACGGCGAACACGCCCAGGTCTTCCATGCGTTCGTTTCCTGGATCGTAGCGCACAAGGTGGTGCAGGTACCCCTTGCCGAACCCCGTGTCGTTGTTGATCCGAATCACCGAGTACACCCGTCCGTCCGGCGCGATACTCAGCGAGCCGCGGGAATCCGGTCGTTCGCCTTCCAGACGCACCCCCACCGACCGGCCCGTGACGGGTTCCCCTGCCTCGCCACCCAAATCCACCTCGAACAGCCGCGCGTCGTTGAGATACTGCAGATAGGCCGTGCGGCCGTCACCGGCCAACCGCCAGTCCGGGCAGGTAACTTTTTCGCCGAGAATCTCGCGAAGAGGCTTGCCGTCGACCCGAAAGACTTCCGTCGTGACCTGGTCGGTTTCCGGGTCGTAGCGCGCCACGCGTCCGTCCTTTGTCAGGGCGGTCGCGCGGCCGCGGCCGTCAATCAGCGTGTTGGGTTGGCCATCCAGGACCGGTCCCATCCGCCGCCAGCCTTTCTCGGGAGCCTTAACCTCATGGAGCATCCAAAATTCGTGCTCGCAAGTAATGGCATAAATCAGCCCCCGTTTTTCGTCGGCCGTCACATCGATGACCCCTTCGCCCTCGGCATCGGCGGCCTGGTTTTCCCGGGGCAACCTCGGGTCCCCCAGCGGCATTGGCATGCCCAGATTCTTTGCTTCGCCCGTCCGCGGGTCATACGTCATGACATACCCGCCGCGGTACGTTGCTTTCCGTCCGTTCTTTCGCTCCTCGGACGTGGGATAGCCCTGCTTGGTTCCGAAATAGAGCATGCCGGAAGGTCCCACGAAATTCCGGGTATGTATTTTGGCCTGGGCCGCGTAACCGGTGGGATCCAGCGGCAAACCGACCCGTTTATGCACATCGACGACAACATTCATGGATTCCGCACGCGGGTCGAACTCCACAAGATACGCGTTTCGTCCGTATGCCGCGGTGCCGAGATAGATTTTCCCGTTCTTTCCCTCGCACAAGGAGAAGTACCCGGACTCCTCGGTGGTGGTCTCCGGAGGAATGTGATAGGCCGTGGCCCAAAGATATGGCACCGGGGAAGGGACTTTCGGGGGCGACGAGGTGTCGTCCGTCTTTTGGCCAAGGGCCGCCCCGCCGTTCAACATCAGGGTCAGTATGCAAAAAAACATCCATCGCATTGTACATCTCCTTCGTGGAAGGTTGAGATCATTCTCCGTCCGGAGCGTACAGGAACGGGCGGCGGAACAGGCCGCCGTTGTGCCAGGTGTTATGCACGCGCAGTGTAATGTCGTTTTGTCCCGCCTTCAGATGGCCGGCCAGATCGACATCCCATTCAAAGCGGTAATCGTTGTGCCACGCCATGGGGTGCTGCGGACGATACGCCACCAGTCCGCCGTTGACATACAGCCAGGCTTCATTGAACAACCCCGGGAAACGCACATGCACCCGCGTTGCAAGCTGATCCGCTGTCAGCGTCACGTCCGTCTTGTACCATAGAAACCCGGTGAAACTCTGCCAATCGGGATGCAGAACTCCCTGTGCCTGGGCATAGAGGTCCGAACGCAGGCTCTCCCATTCGGTGGTCGGGTAATCCTTGCGCGACTCGGGACTCGCGTAACGGCCCTTGTTTTCGTGCCAAAATGTCAGGTCCGCCGGTTGATACGCGAAGCCGCGCGGCAGGCCGGTATCGTTGGGATCGCGCCGAAACGCCCATTCCAGGGGCAGCGGCGCGATCAACTCGCCCCGGGAGCCGTCCGTCAGGGCCAACAGATCGCGATACTGCTGGATTTCGCCGAAAATCCATGGGGCGCCCTTCTCCCCCATGCGGGTGTTCACGAAGATTCCCTGTTTTTGCACGGACCACTTTTTCCCCAGGTCAATCAACTTCCGGCGTGCGTTCAGCAAACGGTCGGACGCTTCGGCAGCGGCGGCAAAGTTCGCTTCCGTCGCGCCCGCCCGCAGCATGGCGACGTAATGCTCGATCATTCCGAAACTGGCCTCGGTAAAGGCCATCCGATCGAGATACAACGCTTCGTTGCGCGACAGGGCTTGCGAATCCCGGGCACGCAGCCCCGCCACGGCGGCAACCGCGTCTTTCAAATGTCCGCGCAGTTCCACAACGAGAGCCTCGGTATAAATGGCGGGGATCGCCCAGAACTCGTGCTCGGTCGCAACCGTCTCTTCCCAGGCCCGGTAAATGGCACTCCAGTACCGTTCCATCGGCGCGGCCGCCGGTCCGTAAAACCTGGGATAGAACTCCGCAAGCAACGCATCGACATCGGCTTCAGGGTCCCACATGAGCTGTCCCCGAAGATGTAAATTGACGAACACCGTGGCAAAGGCGCCGCGGCTCTCGGTCTGGAACCCGAGAATACCGGCATCCCGATAATGGGAAATATCCTGACGGAAGGCCTGGTGGGAAGGATTCGGCAAATCGCGCCAGACCAGCATGCCCTGGTCGTAATCGTAAATCACCACGCGCCCGTTCATAATCTGCGCCCAGCGTTCCATCATCGCTCGGAATTCCTGCTTGGGCGGCGAACGCGGGTCGTCCATCCCATGGTTTGGATCGATGTCGATCGGCGCCAGGTAGGCCACCAGCGGGGAGGCGGCCTGGATTGGGCGCTGGGGCGGAAGCGTCATGTTGACGTACGCAAAAAAGCCGATTCGGGAAGCACTGCCGGGGTGGCGTTCCAACAAACGCCGACTGACCTTGTTGTAAAAGGTCATCATCAGGTCGCTGACCACGGGAACCTGGAAATACTTGTCGCGTAGATTCGCCACCAGGGCGGCATCCGTCGGGGACTCGGCATTGATCGATCCGTCCCACATGCCCATGTTGATGTCACGTCCCTCCGCGAAGGCTTCGTCCACCATGCCCGCGACATGGTCAATGGTCCGCGGATCGGAAAGCGATACGTCATGCACGGATCCCCCCTCGGGCACCAGGTCCTTAACGTAGCGCCCGAGGGCATGCCCGCAGGGAATGCGCACCTCATTCATGAAATTACGGCGCATGAATTCGGTGCGGCCGGTGGAATCGCCCAGCCACGAGAATCCTGCCGCCCCGTTGCGCACCTCGAAAGGGGGCGCGTACGCCTCGTTCAACGCACCCACCTCCAGCCGTTCATGCTCGGGCACGACTTCGCCGAATTCTGTCGGCATATACCAGCGGCAGCCCCCACAGGTGCAGGAGACGCGCCGCGGCATAGTAGTGCCCCTCCCCTTTCAGGATCCGGCGCACGACGTGTTCTTCCGGCGGATCGATCCCGGCCAGGTATACCCGGTTCCCTTCGCGGCGCAACACGATGGCATCGGGGCGCAAGACAGGATTTTTAACGGACGTTTCCGTCAATATCCGGCGCAATTCAGGCTTTGTCTCCAGGGCGACCTCGCCGACCAGCAGCACCGGGTCCTTGCCTGCCAGCGCCGCCGCGATGGTATCCGCGGTATCGGCCAACGCCGGTTCGATGCCACACATCAAGCCGATATAGCGGACCAGATCCTCCGCGGCGCGCCGCTCCCATGGCCGATCCCCGGCGTCCGGCGCCACGGCCACTACCGCCGAAGTCTGCCCGGCGGACGCGATCGCCAGATTCTCTTCACCGGATGTGCCGGCCACCGGTTGCGCCCAAAGGGCTGCAAGCGCAAGGATCTGAATGCAAACAAACACAAGAAAACGTTTGGGCTTGGTTTTCATTTTCGGACCGGATTCCTGGCTCAACGCGTAAAATCTTATTGTACCAGCTTTCCAGGCGGCTGTCCCTGAATGAAGTCTTCCGTGTTTCGAATATCGTTTGCCTTCTTTCGACATTCGCGCTTTACTAATGGGATACAGCGGCTCCGCCTCCGCGTGACCGCACCAGGCTTGGATTGACAACAGGTGAATAACATGCATTTTGGGTTCAACGTGATGGAATTTGGCGCAAAAGGGGATGGTGTCGCCGATGACACCGCAGCCATCCAGGCGGCGATCGACCATGTGGCCAAGCGTGGCGGCGGCAAGATTTTCTTCCCGTACACCCCCCGGGGATACCGCCTCGCGTCACCAGCCCGGGAAGAAGTCGGAGGCCGTCCATGCCGTGCGCAATTGGTCATTCCACCGGGCACCAGCAATATCCAGATGGAAGGGGAAATGCCCTGCCGCATGCTGTACACCTACCAGGTGCGTCCCCTCGACATCGCCAAGAAATTCAAACCGACGCTCTTTGGCGAAATGCCGGCGGTCAACACCTGCCTGTTTTCCGATTGGGACGCCCCGGAGGAATCCGACCCCACGGCGCATCCCTGGTCGATCCTGGCCGCGCCGGAGGGCGACTCCTGCAACGGACGTTTTTCCGTGCCCCAGTTTTCGATCGGTAACCTGGAGTTCAGGGTGGCGATGGACCACCACAGGATGTATCCGACCCAAAGCGCGGTCAACCTGCAACACGTTTCCCGGATCAACGTCCAGGATTCGCAGTTCTGCCTGAACGAAAACGTGGGCGACGCGAAACTCGGCAAGGAACTGCAGCCCAACCCCTGCCACACGGTGGGCTTGATGGCCTCCGGCGACCAGAACGACAATAACGTGCTTCGCAATGTCGCCGTTCAGGGTTTCCGCTACGGACTGGTTCTGGGAGAACATGTCGTGGCGGACTATCTTTACGCGCACAACTGCGAAGAAGCCCTGGTGTTTCATGACAGCTCGCATTTGTCCGTGATCCAGCATCTCTGCTGCCAGCACAACACCTGCATCCTCAGTACCACCCGCGAAGAATTGTTCGGTCACCGCAAAGGCCCCTGCAACGTCATCATCGGAAGCATAAATTTCGAGGGCGGACAGAAGCAGAAGCCGGAGATTTCACGCTTGCGCCATGGCGTGTTCGATCCCGAGAACCGCCTGACCGGCTCGCTTTGCTGGCACGAGCCCTGGGGGGAGCATTCGTTCCCGGTGCAAGGCGCAGAGAATATGAAGATTCTGGCCTGGCCCAACTGAAGCGCGGACGACACGGTGGCTGTCCCTCCAGTGCAGGAACGGAGCCGTTTAATTCATATTGAAGGGTTGGGCTCCGTCCTAACCGGTATTGAGTGACAACGGACCATATCCAATACAGATCGATTCGAGGGTAAGCATTATGTCAACGATTCTGAAACCCAGGACCTTGAATCCGGCACCTCGACCCAGGCGCCTCCCCGCCGGATCGATTCCTGGCTGCACAATCCCGGCAACGTCATATCCATGGCTTCGTGGATGCCAATAGGGCTCGGCCGCTTGCCAAGGATGGCGTCGATGAAATCGAGCACCTCGAAATAGTCCCCCCCGCCATGACCTGCCTTTTGCGCGCGTTCCATTCCCTGTTTCCAGAAATCGGGCAGAAACTCGTCCTGCAAGTCTTCCAGGTCCATCCATGACTTCGCGTCCGGACTGCGCCGGCGCAGCCAGATTCGATGCGATTCCCCCGCGGCCCGCGCCGATTCGTAAGCGCCCTCGGTTCCCTGAAGCTGGTAGTTGGTCATGGCATGCGGCCGGTCCGAGAGCATATCCACACGAATTTTGATCAAGGCGTCTTTCTCGGTCTTGCAAAGCATGGTGCTGGAAGCCTGGCAATATGGCTCGCCGGTGCGATCCACATGGCGCACTCCTGTCCCTTCACAACAGACACGCGTCACCCGGTCTCCCGGCATCCACTGCAGGATGGGGCCCAGGCTGTGTGTCCCGTACGTGATGCCATCGATGCCCGTTTGCCAACGACGACGCCAGGGGGTATCGACCTCGTTCATGTGTTTCAGTTCGTGCAGATACTCGCCCTCGGCATAGTAGGGCGTACCGAAAAGCCCCCCGCGGACCAGTTCGCGGACAAGAACATTGGGTCGCCTGTAGGTGTAGTTTTCGGCCATCATGTAAACACGTTTCCGCCGATGGCAGACGGTTACCAGCCGGTGGCATTCCTCGACCGACACACCGGCGGGCACCTCGCTCAATACGTGCAATCCACGTTCCAGCGCCGCAATGGCCTGTGGGACATGCAGGGGCATCGGTGTACCGAGGATGACGGCATCCAACTCCGAAGCATTCAACATGTCATCGAAATTTTCGTATTGCTCGCCGGCTCCGAGACGTGCCGCGGCCGCCGACAACCCTTCCGCGTTCTTGTCGCACACGGCATGAATCCGCACTCCCGCAACGGCATCGCAGGCCGTTTTGAAACTCGCGCCCCGTCCACAGGCCCCCACAATGCCAACATTCAGTTTTTCAACCGTAGTCATTCGAACCTCGCCTTTTCGATGGTAATCGGCTTGCCCTTTTCACCCACCTAAACCACGATGATTTCCGCAGGGACATCCCCATCATTCCTTCCGAAATGCCAAATGTCCACAACCTCTACGAATCGTGATTTCTGGAGCCCCTGCCCGTATGCAGGCAACGGTTGTCCATCCCAGCTCTCGCTCGCCTTGACCGACTCGACCGACCGCACACTGTTGACATACCTCGGCAATGCGCAACCGGTCACCAGAATGGCAAGCCACATTCAGGAAAATGCTTTTTTCGTTTTCGATATCCCGTTGCAACGCAAGCTCAAGGAAATACGATCCGACCGATCTCATTTCCCAGGCACCCGTGAAACTCGATTGGTTTGCGACTTATTTTATCAAACCACACGGTCCCCGTGAAGCTTCCGAACGCCGACTCCAAGAATCGGGGTCGATTGACTTCATTGTTCCAAATGACAGTTGCGGACGAAACTGCTATGCTGCCCCATGTCATGTTGCGTCATCTAAGTGTAAAAAACCTGGCGATTGTCGCGGAAGCGCAAATCGATTTCGATCCGGGGCTTAATGTCGTTACCGGTGAAACCGGAGCGGGAAAATCGGTGCTGATCGGCGCGCTGAACCTGGTTTTGGGTGAACGCGCCGACCGCGGCGCGATCCGTGGCGGCGCCGACGAGACCATTGTCGAAGCCTGTTTTGAACTGGCGGACAGTCGTATGATCGATCGACTCCTGGAAGAAATGGGGCTCCCGAGTTGCGAAGAAGGGGTTTTGATCGTACGCCGGCGGGTATCGGCCAACGGCGGCGGACGATGCCAACTGAACGACGCTACCGTCACCGTGCAGACACTGCGCAGGGTGGGCGACCTGCTGGTCGACATGCATGGCCCTTACGAACACCAGTCCCTGCTGGCCAATGCCGCGCAACGGACCGTTCTGGACGCCTATGGGCATTGCGGCGCGGAGGCGCCCCTCGAAGGCCGGAGCTACCGCGAGGGGTTCGAGGCTTGGCGCCAGGCGCAATCCGACAAGGAAAGGCTTCTTGAATCCACCGGCAACGCTGCGGAGGAAATCGACCGCCTGAATTTTATCGTTTCCGAAATCGAATCCGCGCAACTGACTCCCGCGGACGACGAAGAACTGCTCGTGCGCCATGCCGAAGCCGCCAACGCCGCCGCCATCCTGGAAGCCGGCAACGAAGTCCGTACCATTCTAGAGGAAGGGGAACCTTCGGCGTTCGACGTGCTGGTATCGGCGCAACATGCCCTTTCCAACCTGGCAAAACTGCTGCCGGATGCCGAAGCCTGGCTGGAGGAGGCGCGTGCCGCCACCCTGCAAGTGCAGGAGCTGAGCCGGACGGTCGAGGACCGGTTGCAGCGCATCGAGACCGACCCCGGCGAATTGGAAGCGCTGGAAACACGCATGGCCCGGGTCCAACGGCTTAAGCGAATGTACGGTCCCACGCTGGGTGAGGTTCTCGACAGGCTGGAAACGTCCCAATCCCGGCTGCGGGAACTGCAAACCCTGGACATGCGCTTGGCGGAACTCGATGCCGACATCGCCCGGCACGAGCAAACGATGCGCCACCAAGCGTCCATTCTGAGCCGTGCGCGCCGCGGTGCCGCCGACCGCCTGACCGCCGCCATCACGGGTGAACTGCGGGGTCTGGGATTCGAACACGCAGCCTTCGACATCGAGATCACCCCCACTTCGCCCGGACCTCAGGGCGCCGATCAGGTGGATTTTCGTTTTGCCCCCAACGCGGGAGAAGGCGCTGCCCCCCTGCGGGCCATCGCGTCGAGCGGGGAAATCGCCCGTGTCATGCTGGCCATCAAATCCATCCTGGCGGAACACGACGCCGTGCCGGTGCTGGTGTTCGATGAGATTGACGCCAACATCGGCGGCGCCATCGGACGCGCTGTCGGTCGCAAGCTGCGCCAAGTGGCCGGCAACCGCCAGGTAATCTGCATCACCCACCTGCCGCAGGTGGCCGCCTATGGACAGACGCATTTTGCCGTCAACAAAGTCGTGCGGAATGCGCGCACTCATGCCAGGATCGCGCGCGTGTCCGACCGGGAACGAGCCACCGAACTGGCTCGCATGCTGGGCGGCGCGGACATGACTTCCGTAACATTGAAACACGCAGGCGCGATGCTGCAAGCTTGCCAAAAGGAAACCCTGTAACCATGAAGATACTAATCGTGGGCGCCAACGGTCAACTGGGACGTGATTGCGCCACCGTACTGGGCGCATGTCACGACATCACCTGCCTCGATCTGCCCGAATGCGACATCGCCAATGCCAGCCAGACCCATGACTGGATCGAACGCGTCAATCCCGATGCCGTAGTGAACTGCGCCGCCTACACCCAGGTGGACAAGGCTGAACAAGAACAGGATGTCTGCCGCGCCATCAATGCCGAGGGTCCCGGAAATCTGGCCGCGGCCTGCGCACAAAGAATCCTTGTTCATATTTCCACCGACTATGTCTTTGACGGGCGGTTGCCGCCGGATGCCGTTTACGACGAAGACGCCCCCACGGCCCCCCTGGGAACCTACGGGAAGACCAAGCTCGAGGGTGAAAAGCCCGTATTGAATCTGTCGCGGGGGGCGGTGTTGCGCACGGCCTGGCTCTACGGAGAGCACGGGTCCAATTTTCCGCGCACCATGGTACGGCTGGCGCTTCGCACCCCGCGGCCCCCCTTGCGCGTGGTCAACGATCAATTCGGTTCGCCCACGTGGTCGGGGCGTCTCGCGCGCCAGATCGCAAGACTGCTTGAAGACTTCACCCCGGGCCTTTATCATGCCACGGCACATGGACATTGCACCTGGCACCAATTGGCGCAATATTTTCTGGAACAGCTTCAGGTCCCCTGCGAGATCATTCCCGTGACCACGGCGGAATTTCCCACCGCGGCCCCACGTCCGCAACGCAGCGTCCTGCGCAACCGTAACCTGCAAAGGTTGGGACTGGACGTCATGGTTCCGTGGGAAAAGGATGTCGAAGCCTTCGCGCAATGGGTACGTCACGACTGGATCGAGGAATTGAAATCATGAACCCCATCAAGAATCTGGCCGTCACCGGCGGCTGCGGCTTCATCGGCGTTAACTTCATTCGCGGCCTGTTGCGCAATCCGGCCTTCAGCGGACGCATCGTCAATATCGACGCGCTGACCTACGCCGCCAATCCCGCCAGTCTGGAGGATATCGCCGGGCATTACGGCCAGCGCTACCACTTCGAGCACGCGGACATTCGAGACCGGGAGACCTTGGCCGCCATCCTGGACCGTCACGAGGTGGACGCCATCTGTCATTTCGCAGCCGAATCGCACGTCGACCGCTCCATCGTGGCTCCGGACGACTTTATTCAAACCAATATCATCGGCACCTACAACCTGCTGCAACTGGCAAGAGAACGCTCCGATCGCATCCATCGTTTCCACCATGTCGGGACGGACGAGGTTTACGGAAGTCTTGGCGACCAGGGGTGTTTCGACGAGGAGACCCCCTATCGTCCCAACAGTCCCTATTCCGCCTCCAAGGCCGCTTCCGATCACCTGGTGCGCGCCTACCACGAAACCTACGGATTGCCCGTCACCACAACCAACTGCTCCAACAATTACGGCCCCTACCAGTTCCCGGAGAAACTGGTCCCCTTGATGATCATCAACGCCCTCGAAGGCAAGCCTCTGCCGGTTTACGGAGACGGGTTGAACGTGCGCGACTGGCTCTATGTCGAAGACCATTGCGAAGCCATCTGGACGGTGATGACCCGCGGCCAGACCGGAGGCACCTACTGCGTGGGAGGACGTTCGGAACGAACCAATCTCGAGGTGGTCCATTACCTCTGTGACCTGGTCGATCGACTGGCGCCTCCCCTGCCGGACGGCCGTCCGCGACGCGAGCTGATCACGTTCGTCAAGGATCGCCCCGGGCACGACCGCCGCTACGCGATCGACTGCGGCCGGATCGAGCGCGAGCTGGACTGGCGTCCACACGCCTCGTTCGCCGACGGATTCGAGCGCACCGTGCGCTGGTACCTGGATAACCGTGCCTGGGTGGACCATGTGCGCAGCGGCGCCTACCTTGAATGGGTAAAGCAAAACTACGCGCAACGCTAGCCGCAAGGGAATTGTTCGTTATGCATAGCCATCGTACACCAAGTCCCGGCATCCCCTGGCTGACGGTCTTTCTTCTGCTGTTGTTTGCCTGGCTGGCCTGGAAAACCTTCGTCGCGCCACCCGTGGCACGGACCCCCGGCGTCGTCCCACCGCGTCCCCAAACCGTTCCATCCCGACCGGGAACATCGCGCATGCCCGCCGCTGACGCGCCCACCCTGCCTGCCAACCTGCTCGAACACCTGGGGGAAGCCGAACGAAAAAATATCGCCATTTACCGTGAACTGTCGCCTTCGGTGGTTTCGGTGGCCAACCGGGCCCTGGTGCGCGGCGGTCTGTTCGGATTCCAGCTCTATCAGGTGCCGCAAGGCAGCGGATCGGGATTCGTCTGGGACAGGGAAGGCCACATCATCAGCAATTATCATGTGGTGCACCAGGCTTCGGCACTGTCCGTGACCTTTCCTGACGGCAGCAGTTACGACGCCGTCATCGTGGGCGTAGCCCCCGATTACGACCTGGCGGTGCTCAAAATCGACGCACCCCGCGACACGCTCGTGCCGGTTCGCCCAGGAATCTCGCATGACGTGCAGGTGGGACAGGCCGTGTTGGCGATCGGGAATCCCTTCGGCCTCGACACCACCCTTACCGTCGGGGTGGTCAGCGCGCTCGGACGCACCATCACCGCCATGACCGAACGTCGTATTCACGACGTGATTCAAACCGATGCCGCCATCAATCCGGGAAACTCGGGGGGGCCCCTGTTGAACTCTCGGGGCGAGTTGATCGGGGTCAACACCGCGATTCTCAGTCCCAGCGGCGCCTATGCCGGCATCGGATTCGCGGTGCCGGTCGACACGGTGGCGCGGGTGGTGCCGCAACTCATCGTCAAGGGCAAAGTCAGTCGCGCGGGACTGGGCGTGCAACTGATTCCCGATCACGTCACGCAACGTGCGGGCCAATCCGGCGCGGCCATTCTCCAGGTGTTCGAGGGCACTCCGGCAGCGGCCGCCGGTCTGAAAGGACTGACCCAAACCCGCGACGGACGGATGGTCCTGGGCGACGTGATCGTGGCCATCGACAACCAGCCGGTTGCCTGTGTCGAGGACATGCTTGCAATCCTCGACCGACACCAGCCGGGGGACGCCGTGACGATCGTCTGCCGCCGCGAACGAGATTTACGCCAGGTACAAGTGACCCTCTACGAAGTCGATTGAATGAGCCTTTTCAACCATGCCAAGTCCCGGTTGGCGACCGTTCGCCCCCAATGGATATTAATTGCCGGATTTGCCGTTGCCATTCTAATCGGCGCCATCTTGTTGTTGCTGCCCTGCGCCAGCCGTCCCGGATCCCCCCCCCCGGCCCCGGTCGACGCGCTTTTCACCGCTACCAGTGCCACCTGCGTCACGGGCCTTACGGTGCTGGACGTCGAGGCGCAATTTTCCCTGTTTGGAAAACTGGTCATTTTGCTTTTGATTCAAATCGGCGGGCTGGGCATCATGACCTTCGGCACCTTTTTGCTGGTGCTGATGGGGCGCCGCATGAGCGTGCGCAACGAATCGCTTCTGGCCTCATCGCTGGGCGGAGGAGAAACACCCAACCTCCGCGGTCTACTGAACCGTACCATCACCTTCACGATCCTGTTTGAATTTTGTGGGGCAACCCTGCTGGCCTGGCGCCACTGGCGGCAGGGACTGGAATTTTCTCAAGCCATGTTTCAGGGGATTTTTCACGCCGTCAGCGCCTTCTGCAACGCCGGTTTTGCGCTCTTTCCGGCAGGCGCCAGCCTCACGAATTGTCAAAAGGACGTCCCCTACCTGTTGACGGTTCTGGGCCTCGTCATCACCGGCGGCCTGGGATTTCTTGTGTTGCACAACCTCAGCCGATACAAGTTCTGGCATCGCGACCGTCGCGCCAGGGGACGTATCACCATCCACAGCCGGATGGTGCTGACCGCAACGGTTATTCTGATCCTTGGAGGCTGGTTGGCCTTTGCCCTGTTGGAGTGGAACCACGCCCTCGGAAACCTGTCCGGTCCCCACAAAATTTTGAATGCGCTTTTTCATGCGGTAACTCCGCGAACCGCCGGGTTCAATAGCATTTCTACGGTCGCCATCAGCGAACCGGGAAGGCTTCTCACCATGGTGCTGATGTTCATTGGGGGCGCACCGGGATCGACGGCCGGCGGCATCAAGACCACCACGATGATCGTGTTGTTATTAACGATCGTAGCCATGATTCGCGGCCGTCACGTTACCTTGTATCGCCAACGTGCGATCCCTGAAACGATCGTGCGTGAAGCGATCGTGATCTTCCTCCTGGCGATCTTCTTCATAAGCGCCGCCTACGCCGGCTTGTTACTGACCGAAACCTCCCAATCGAACCCCAACACCGGAATTCCCCTCTTGTTCGAAACCATTTCGGCTTTCGGCACGGTCGGACTGTCCCTGGACATGACCCCAACCTTGTCAACCGCCGGAAGGGTGGTTATCATCGTGGCCATGTTTGTGGGGCGTCTAGGCCCCCTGACGATCGCCCTGGTCGTCGGCCGGCCAAAAACCGGCGACCGTGTACGGTTTCCGGTGGAAGAGGTTGTGGTTGGATGAAACGCATAGGAATTATCGGGTCGGGTCGCTTTGGACAAGCCCTGATCGAAAGCCTGTCCGAAAAGGGAGCGGACGTGCTCCTGATCGACGAGGATATCGAGTTGATCCAGGAGTTCTCCGATGCGGTCACCAAGGCCGTCCAGGGGGATGCCACCAATGCACGCACGCTCAAGGAAGCCGGCTTCCAGGATTGCGATGTGGTGGTTGTTTGCATTGGAGACAACATGGAAGGCAGCATCATGGCCACGGTCAACTGCAAGGACCTCGGGGTGCCCACCGTGGTGGCCAAGGCGGTTTCCGATCTGCACGGAAAGGTGCTGAAACGCGTTGGGGCCGACATCGTGGTATATCCAGACCGGGATCGAGCCCAGCGCCTGGCGCGTTCCCTGCTGTCCCGCAGCCCGATCGACCTGTTTGAAATCACCGACGGCATCAGCGTCGCGGAAGTGATCCCCCCCGAGGATGTGGTCGGGAAATCGGTCATTGCCGCCGGCGTGCGCCAGAACCACGGGGTCACGGTGCTGGCCATCCGTCGTTTGTGCGAGGACCCCCGATTGCCCCGTCGCGTGATCATTCCATCGGGCGAGGAAACCATCCAGAAGGACGACCGGCTGCTGGTGTTCGGCCCCGACGTGCGTATCGACGAACTCAATCACAACTGATCCATCCCCATGCCCTCACCCTATCGCCATCTTTTTGGCCCGGTCCATTCGCGTCGTTTCGGCAGATCGTTGGGCGTGGACCTGCAAGCGGCAGGCGCCAAAAGTTGCTCCCTGAACTGCGTCTTCTGTCAACTGGGGCCAACCGCGGCCGTCACCGTGGAGCGGCAGGCCGACGTTGCCATGGCGGACGTGCTGGCGGAATTGCAGGACTGGCGCCGCCGCGGCGGAACGGCCGATTTTGTGACACTTTCCGGCAATGGCGAGCCTACGTTGCATCCCGACTTCGGCAAGGTGCTGGATTGGTCGCGCCGGGAAAATCTGCGCTCCCTGCTGCTTTCCAACGGCACGCTGTTTACCCTGCCCGAGGTTCGGAATGCCGCCGCCAATGCCGATGTGGTCAAGCTTTCGCTGCACGCCTGGGACCAGGCTTCCTTTGAACGGATCGTGCGTCCACACCCTGCTCTGCGATTCACGGAGATCGTGGAGAGTTATGCCCGGTTCCGGAGCGAGTATCGTGGCGAACTGGCGATCGAGGTGTTCGTGGTACCCGGAATCAACGACCATCCAGACGACATGGCCCGCATCGCCACACGGCTGCGAAAAATCGGCCCGGACCGCATCCAGTTGAATCATGCCGTGCGCGCCCCAGCCGACCCCGAGGTGCGACCGGTGGACGCCAACGTGCTGCGACGGCTTTCCTTGCTGTTCCGGCCCCCGGCCGAGCTGCCGAGCGACGTCCTCCCGGCGGCGGAAGCCGCCAACCTGACCGATGACGAACTGGGCGCGGCCGTAACGGCTCTGGTCTGCCGCCACCCGGCCTCCCTGCCCTCGTTGGCCGCCACCTTCGGTTGCGATGCATCGCGCCTGCGCAAGCTGCTGCGCCGGCTGCAGGAGGACGGACGCATCTCCCTCAAGATGCGAAACAGAGTACCCTACGCGGGGTCGCCCCAGAACTAACCGGATTTTCGCCCCCGCGAGCGTCCGTCTTCCCGCGGTAATTCGATGCCCAGGGCGCGGATTTTACGGTACAGAGAGCTTTTATGAAGTCCCAGCGCCTGCGCCGCGTTCGACCGGTTGTTGCCGTGACGCGAAAGCGCCTCGCGAATGGCCGCCGCTTCGGCCAGGCGGCGGCTGCAGGCCAATTCATTCGGCCCGTGACCAACGGACGCGGGACGGCGTCCCACGAGTTCAGGCGGCAAATGTGAGACTTCGATTCGACCTCCCGCACACATTACAAAGGCACGCTCGATGATGTTTTCCAATTCGCGCACGTTGCCGGGGTAATCGTGGGTCATCAGCAAGGTCAGGACTTCCGGGGCCATGCCGGAGACCTGCTTGTTTTCGCGGCGATTCAGGCGGGCAATGAAGGTCTCCGCCAACAGGGGGACATCCTCCTTGCGGTCCCTGAGCGGCGGGAGATCCAGCGCCACCACATTCAGTCGATAATACAGGTCTTCGCGAAACGTGCCGTCCGCAATGCGCTTCTTCAAGTCATGGTGCGTCGCCGCCTCAACCCGCACGTCGGCTTGTCGCGGACGATTCGACCCCAGGGGCTCAAACTCGCGTTCCTGCAACACCCGCAACAGGCGAACCTGCAAGGCCGGGCTGATGTCGCCGATCTCGTCCAGAAACAACGTGCCGCCAGCCGCCAAATCGAACCGACCCGGCTTGTCGCGATCGGCCCCCGTGAAGGCGCCGCGAACATACCCAAACAACTCCGATTCCAACAGCGCGTCAGGCAGGGCCGCGCAATTCACCGCCACGAAGGGCTTGTCGCGCCGGGGACTCAACTGGTGCACCGCGCGAGCCACAAGTTCCTTGCCGGTTCCGGTTTCGCCATGGATTAGAACGGTCGCGTCGCTCGCGGCGATGCGAGGCAGGATTTCGAACAGCCGGCGCATGGACACGCTGCGGCTGACCAGATCGCCGATCCGCACCCGCCCTTCCAGTTCGCTGCGCAATTCCTCCACCAGGCTGAGGTCCCGAAAGGTTTCCGCTCCCCCGATGATCCGTCCCGCCTCGTCGCGCAGCAACGCGGTGGATACCGTGACCGGAATACGCCGTCCATCCGCATTGACGATGAAAGCCGAACGATTGACCAACGGGTGCCCGCTTTCAAACGTATGCCGCAGGGCGCAGCCGGTTTCACACATGCTGGCCCGAAAAACATCCTGGCATGGGCGCCCCAGGGCATCGCCGCGCGAAACCCCGGTGATAAGTTCGGCCGCATGATTGAAAAACGTGATTTTCCAGTTCAAATCCACCGTGAACACACCATCCGATATGCTCTCCAGAATATTTTCGGCACCCCGGCGCAAAATATCCGCGCTGGAGGAAGAAGCAATCGGATTACATTTCCTTGCGGTCATGATTTCGCCTTCGACGCCTTCCTTCCAAAACCCACATGGGTTACTCCATGTCCATGGGCAATGGCGGTCGATGCGGTCCCTGCATGGGCTGGGCGCCGGGTTTCAAGGCATGAAACATGGCCCGTTCCGTCAGCAGTTGTCCATTTCCATCCATGTTTTGCACGTCCGCATAGTAATGAAAGCCCAATTTTCGATAGAGTGAGAAGGCGCGGTGATTATTGGGCTGCGTTGTCAATTCGACCCCGTCGCATCCCGCGGCCCGCGCGGCATCCAGCAACAGCCGGATCATGGGGCCGCCCAGGCCCCGCCCCTGAATCGCATCCAGCATCCCAATACCGAGCAACGGAACCCTGGAACGAAAATACCACAGGAAAAAATATCCGACGATCCGCTCTTCGTCAAACAGCCCCATGACCAAATCCTGCCCCTGGACCGAGCGTCGCAACAGCGCCTTAAGAGTGACATCGTCGTAGGGATGCGGCAGAAACATCCTTGTGGCCTCGGGAGATAACTCCCGCGCAAAGTCTTGCAAGAGCTCGCGATCGTCCGGTGTCAGCCGACGTACGGGCCAACGTGTGCCATGTTTGTCGTCTACGTGGTCTACGGGAGGGTGCCTAACGGTCATATGCTCTTGTCCAATACCGTTTACAGGACTTGTGCCATCGTCTCCGCCAAGCGTTCGATGTCCAC
>CAZIUM010000037.1:0-19126 GCA_964542285.1 uncultured Lentisphaerales bacterium | reverse complement strand
AACATTGAACAAGGAATCGCGAACAATGGCAATCCAAAATTCAGCGCGGACCCTCGACCCTCGTGAGCGGGCCATGCCCGCGCGGCCCGGCACGCCCAACAAAAAAAGCCCCGCGGTTTCCCGCGGGGCTTGGATCGCTTGAGTGTCAAGTCGCTACAGGGTCAGGGAACATCTTCGTACGTCTCGATGACCGCTTTATAGAACTTGTCGGGATCGGCATCGGTGAAGGTGAATTCCTTGACGCCGTTCACGTCGAAGACGGACGCGCCCGGGATCTCCATCTGACCGGTGGCAACCCAGTCGCCTTCCGTCAGGCTTGCCCGGCCGTACAGCACGAGCGCGCCATTGATGCCCTGATGCGGAGCGTCGTTGACGAGCAGCTTGACGGAGACCTTCACATCGCTGTCGACGACGATCGAATCGACCGTGAAGCTGTAGGACGTCGTCGTGGTCGGATCGGCATCCAGCAGGTAGGCCGTAGCCAGGGGGATCACTCCGTTGACTGCGTCTTCATCATAGCTGTTGCCGATCAGCCAGTTGACCACATCGCCGCTCAGGCTTTCCTCGCCGTAGGAGGTCGTCTGTCCGAACGAAACGTCCACCGTGTGATTGGCGTCGGCATCCACCAGCGTCCATTCGAAGCTGCGCAGGCCCGCGGCTTCGGTCACCGCCACGTCGTCGACCTTGAGCTCCTGGATACGATACCAGTCATCGGCGGTATAGACGATCGAGGTGGTGCCACCGTCGGCGATTTGAATCTCGCCGGCCGGATTGGCCGCCCCGTTGGCGCCGACGTTCTGGGTAATCAGGAAACCTTCGCCCGAGGGCGGGATCGCGAACGGATCGGTGTCCACCAGGCAGAGATCGTCAATGAAGCCCGTGCCCTGGAAGGCCAGCGATTCAATGGCGGTGGGATGACTTCCCGCCGTTCCCGCGGAAAGGAACCAGGAACCCGCGCCCGCCGGAGTCATTTCAAACGTACCTAGCCAATCCGCACCGTAGGCGTTTTCGGTGACTTCAACCAGTTGCCCATTTACCATAATGCTGAAGGCTTGTGCGGTTTCGAACTGCGTTTCACCCGCGGCCATTTTGACCGTTACCCGATACCAGGCCTCCGGATCGATCTCGATATCCGTGACGGTATTGGTGGCCAAAAAAACTCCATCGTATATGGCATGGTAGACGACCAGATTGGTGCTCGTCTCGCCCGCGAGGGCATACAAGGCCATCTTGACATCGACATCGTCCGCCAATCCCGTCGGGAGGTCCTCGCTCAGGACGAACTGCACCACCGTATCGAGCCAGATCGGATCCGACTCAAACGTGGTTTCAACCGTGCTGAACTTGTTGGTCAGCGTGTCGCCCTCGGTGTTGAGCCGCAACGCGTGCGTGTTGGCGCCCGAAATGCCCGAAATGGGGCCACTAATCCCACCGTCCAATACATAGGTGACCCCATTGGTCACATACGACTGGTCATTGGGTCCGGCGTACCAGTTGACCGCATTGGTCATGGTCCCCGGTTCGTTAACCGTCCATCCTACGCTGTCGTCCTCGAAACTCTCTTTGTAATCGAGAGCCAGGACCGTCGTCGTCATCACGCCAAGGGCGAGCGTCAGTGCCGCCCTGGCCATGTTCCTGAACTTCATTATTAATAACCTCCGGTTACTAAATCCCCCTCTCGCGAGAGAGACCTTATGCCTTGAATGATGCCAATATACCCCTTAAGGAAATGCTCGTCAACCCGTGCAAGCTTTTTTTTATTTTTTGGGGTGAATTCGTATCCATGTGGCGCAGCGTTTGTGATTGCTTCCGGAGTGCAGCGAAGGCAAAATGACGGCCATGTCCTCCTGGTACAAAGCCGTTCGCCTGCCGCTTCTCGCCGGTCTGGTTCTGTGGGTGCTGTTCACCTGGCCGCTGACGCTGCATTTCGGCCGGGCGATTCCCGCCCGCGAACGTCGCCCGGCCCGAACCCAGGCGGTGCGCAGCCTGGAGCCGGGCGACCACCTGCAACTGCTGTATCATTTCTGGCTGGCGCGGGACATGTTGACGGGAGGTACACCTCTTTTCGCGAATGTGTACGAATTCAACACCGGGCACGACGCGGACCGGTATCGTCCCGAACCCTATTACCTGCCGTTTTCGCTGTTGTACGCGGCGGTTGCGCCCCTGGCCGGAGACGCGTCCGCCTGGAATTTCGCCTTGCTCGCCTCGGTGCTGCTGGGACTGGGGGGAACCTATGTCCTGGCCCGACGTTTCAAGGCCCGGCGCGGCCTGGCCCTGGCCATTGCCCTGGTGGCCAATGCCCTGCCCTACCGCTGGATCAATCTGCTTTGCGGCAGCCCCACGGGCTACGCCATGGGCCTGGTCCCCTGGCTGCTGGTGGGGCTCGACCTGGCGGTGCGCGGACGACGCGCCGCCGGAGGCTGGCTGGCGGGGGCGGCGCTCCTGGCGGCGTATGGCAGCGATTTGCATGTGTTTTACTTCAGCATGCTGCTGCTGCCCGCCGGATGCCTGCTGTCCTGGCTGGCCGATCCGGAGCCGATGTGGCCGGACCGGCGGCGGGTGCGGGCGGTGCTCCTGGCGCTGCTGCCGACCCTGGCGGCGGGAATCCTGGCGGCGCTGGCCGTCAAGGCGGTGAATTCACAGCTCATGGATTCCGCCATGGCCGGCGGGCGCTCCTGGAACGAAATCAAGTTGTTTTCGCCGGTGGGCCCCGGTCTTGTGCGCTGGCACGTCCCGGGCGCATCGAGTCACGCGTTCCTGGGAATCGCCCTGGGCCTGCTGCTGGCGGTCGGCGCGTTCGGACGGGGCCTGGCATGGCGCACCGGGCCGACGGACCGAGCTTCCCTCCGGCGTCATGCCGTGACGATCCTGCTGCCGGCTTGCGGACTGGCCGCGATCGTGTTGCTGGCCTGGGGTACGCATGGCCCCGCAAACGGGCTTGCGTTGCGCTTGGCGCGCCGCCTCCTGCCCAAATACGACATGATCCGTCAACCGGTCAAAATCTATTGTCTGCTGCCCTCGCTGCTGGCCGCAACCGGCGCCCTGCTTTTCGTCCCCTGGCAGGACTTGCGGGGCCGTTCCGCCATCATCCTGCGTTGGACCGCGCTGACGCTGGCCGTCGCCACAATCGCCGAGTACCGGATGCAGTTACGTCCCGGACTCTGCGGTCTGCCCGACCGCATGCCGGCCTACGAAGCGGCCGTGGAACATGCGTCCGCGCGTGACGACCGGAGGCCGCATGCCGTGGTGCTGCCCCTGTGGCCCGGCGAATCGCATTATGCCTCGGTGTACGAATATGGCGTCACCAAGTCGCGCTTGCGCCTGCTCAACGGCTATGCTCCCGCGGTGCCGCTGGGTTATTTCGAACGCGTATTCCGCCGTTTCGAAAGCCTGAACCAGGGCGTCATGGAGCCCTGGCAATCGGATGCCCTGCGGGAGATCGGAGTGCGGTATGTTCTCTTTCATGAGCAACCCTATCCCCACCGCGTCAGCCCCTTCCCGGCCACGATCGCCCTGCGCCGCCTGCTGCGCCACCCCATGCTGGACCTCCTGACCCGAGACGGTCCGATGTGGTGCTTCTTCCTGCGAGACCGGCCGCGACAGGAGGAGGAGATTCCGTCTTCATGGGGGCCGCCGTTGTATGCCGGCGGCCTGACCTGGGCGCCCGCATGGCCGGACGAAGACATCCCTTCCACGGAAATCCGCTACTCCCTGCGGGCCCGGGCGCCGATCGCCCCCGCGCCCGATTTGCGTTACCTGATGTTCGTCGAGGGGCCGGGAAGTCTGCGATCCGCGCATCAGGTCCTCGACCTTCCCCCGGGAGAGGACGGACAATGGATCGAAGCGCCGTTCTCCCTGTCCTACGGAGACGAATGGCGGGTGGGCACCGGCCGGCCGCACATCCGGTATGCCCTCCTGACGGCCGGCACGTTTCCCCGTCCGGATGACGCGGGACGCTACCGCTGGGCCGCGGCCGATTTTTACCACCAGGGGGCCACCGATCCCATCGATGGCAGTCTACGCCTCGAACCCCAGCGCGATCCCCAAGGGTTGGCGCTCTACGGCCCTAACCTGCCGTTTGCCGCCGGCCGCTGGCAGGCCACCCTGCTTGCGGAAACGACATCCGGCGCCGACAAACGCGTCCTTTGCGGTCATTTCATCGCCCGTCCGGCCGGTGGCGAAGCCTTGGCCAAGGTCGCGGTATGGCCCGAACGACCGGCCAAACTGGTCTTCGACTACGACGGTGCCCGCCCGCTGCAACTCGAATTCCACTACCATCGGCGTCATGCCATGCGGCTGTCGTCCATCGAGCTTACGCCCGCGCCGGCGGTCCCGACCCCATGACGACGTCCAGGAACATTCCGGAAACCATCCCGGTGGCGCCACCGCAACGGCACGCCACCCTGGTGGGAATCGACTCCGACGGCTGCGTGTTCGACACCATGGACATCAAGCAGCGCCGCCATTTCCATCCCGCGATCGTACGCTGGTGGAAACTGGAGCCGATCGAACGCCTCGTGCGCGAAACCGCCGAACGGGTCAATTTGCGTTCGGCCTGTCGCGGCCGCAACCGTTTTCTCAACCTGTTGGAGCTGTTCGAGCGGCTGGAACGTCATCCCGAGATTCGAGACCGCGGCATCTCCCTGCCGCCGCTAGACAGCCTGCGCGCCTACTGCAACTCCGGCATGGCGCTGGGCAACGACTCGCTGGCGGCACGGGGAAAGGCAACCGGCGATCCCGAACTGCGACGTCTGCTGGCGTGGAGCCGCGCGGTGGATGACGACATCGCCGCCAACATGGCTCCGGTCCCGCCCTTTGACTGGGCGCGACGCGCACTCCGCAAAATGTCCCGCGACAGCGACCTGGTGGTGATTTCCCAGACACCGGCCGCGGTATTGCGGCGCGAGTGGCGCCATCACGCAATCGACCGCCTGGTGAACGCGATTGCCGGACAGGAACAGGGCGACAAGCACCATCAATTGACCCATGCAAACAGCGGGCGCTACCCGGACGATCGCGTGCTGATGATCGGCGACGCGCCCGGAGACCTGGACGCGGCCCGGGCCTGCGGCGCGGGATTCTATCCCATCCTGGCGGGGCGCGAGGAAGCCTCGTGGCAGCGCCTGCACAACGAAGCCTATCCCCTCTTTCTCGAAGGCCGTTACCGGGGGCCGTACGCCGAAAGCCTGTTGCGGGAGTTCCTCGCTCCACCCGCGCGGGAGCCGGGATAACGCTTTTCCGGCGCGGAGGCAGGAAGGCGAGTGGACAAAGTGAACGGAGCACGGACGGAAAGGGGTCTCTAACGGGTACGGACGGAGGGATCGTGCGGGGAACCCGCGCGCGGCGGCGAAGGGCCTCGCCGCCCTACGCTTTCGGCGCAAAGTGGCAAAATAATAATACGGTGCGGAACTCACCCCTCAAGCCTCACCCCTCAAGCCTCACCCCTCAAGCCTCACCCCTCAAGCCTCACCCCGGCCTCCAGAAACGAACCAATCCGTGCGGTGACGGCGTCGATGTCTTCGCAAACCAGGGTGGGGCTGGGCAGGCTGCGACGAAAGACCGCGCCATAGCTTTTCGTCAGGAAGCGCCGGTCGGCCACAATGACGACGCCGCGGTCGTTGCGGTGCCGAATCAGGCGTCCGAAGCCCTGTCGGAAACGCAGCACGGCCGTGGGAAGCGACAAGAGGCGGAACGACCCGCGCCCTTCCCGGTCGAGCCGGTCGCAGCGTGCGCTGAAGATCGGATCGCCGGGCGAGGTGAAGGGCAGGCGCGCCAGCACCACGCAGGACAGGGCCTCGCCGATCACGTCCACGCCCTCCCAAAAGGAATGAGTTCCCAGCAACACGCAGCGCCTTCCGCCGCGAAAGACCTGCATCAGGTAATCGCGCGAGCCGTCGGCACCCTGCGCCAGCAGCCGCAATCCGGCCTCGCGCAGGGGGGCCTCCAGCAACCGGGCGCATTGCCGCAGCATGGCGTAACTGGTGAAAAGCACCAGCGTGCGGCCCTCGAGTTGCCGCGTGACATTGCGCAGCAAATCCGCCAGTCCGTCGACGTAGGCGTTTCGAGGATCGTTCGGTTCGGAAAGAAACGAAGGCGCCAGCACCTGACACTGGCTGGGATAGTTGAAGGGGCTTTGGGCGATGCAGGTGTCGAGGCGGTCCGGGGGAATCCGGTCCAGGCCGAGGCGTTCGCCGATGAAGTCGAACCGTCCGCCCACGGTCAGGGTGGCCGAACTGAACACCACGCTCTGGCGTTTGTTGTAGAGGGCGTCCGACAGCAACGGCCCGATGTTCAGCGGGGCGGCACAGGCCGCGCCCAGGGGTTCGCGCAGTCGCACGGACTGCACCCAGAAGACGTATTCCGGGTCGCACCCGTCCAGCACGATGCGGGTGTCGTCGCCAAAGCTTTTGAGCGCCTGGACGGCGCCGGCGATCTCGGCGCTTTCCTCGGTCATCAGGTTCAATTCGCCCTCGACGCCTTCAAGCAACAACTCGGCCAACGTCTTCAGATGATTCTGGGTTATGCCCACATGGTCCAGCAGTTCAGCGCGGGCATGGACGACAAGGTCCCATCGGGGCGGAACCGGGCGGGTGCCGTCGGGTGGCGCGGCGGGTGCCGGCGCGCCTTTTTCCGCGGGCGGAAAGCGGTAGCGCAGGGGGTTGCCGTCCGGGTCGAGCTGCTCCAGCAGGGCCTTGAACAAGGCGCGCCCGGACGCGCGCAGCGTGTCGATGGACTGCAGGGTCTGGCGGATTTCGCGGCGCAGGAGCGCCTGCCGGGGACCGTTTCCGGCGGACGTCAGGCGGCGGCGCAGGCGCTCCAGGGAGCCGCGCCGGCGCGCGCCACTGCCGGACGCGAGGCGGCGCAGCAGTTGATTGAGGCGCAGCGGCGAACATTCGACCGCAAAATAGCGCGTGGCAGCCTCTTCCAGGTTGTGGGCTTCATCGAAGACGACCTGGGCATGCTGGGGCAAGGCCACGCCGGGATTGTCCATTTCCGCGAAAACCAGGGCATGGTTGGCAATCACGATGTCGGCTCGCAGCGCCCGTTCGCGCGCCTTTTGCAGGAAGCAGCGGCGATACAGCGGGCAGGCGCGCCCCGGACAATCCTCGCCCGGCATGGCCAGCTGGGACAGGAATCCCGACTCGATGCCGACACCCCCGCCCAGGATGTCCAGATCGCCGTCGCCGGTGCGCAGGGCCCAGCAGAGGGCGCGCGCGAACTGACGCAGTTCCCGGCGTTCGAGGTCAACCGGCCAGTGGTCCATGAATTGGCCCAGGCGGCGCAGACACAAATAATTGGAACGCCCCTTGATCAGGGCGGTGCGCAGGGGGGCGGCGGACGGTCCACCAGCGGCGATCACCCGTTGCACGTCCGGCAGATCCTTGTGCATCAACTGGGCTTGGAGGTTGCGGGTGTTGGTGCTGATGACCACCGGCACATCGTTGAGGCGCGCCCAGAGCGCGGCCGGCAGCAGGTAAGCTAGGCTTTTCCCGACCCCCGTTCCGGCCTCGACCAGCAGGTGCCGGCCGCGGTTGAAGGCCGCCACCACGGCTCGCAGCATCTCGATTTGTCCCGGCCGCGGCTCGTACCCCTCGACCCGTCGGGCCAGGGCCCCGTCGGGCTGGAGATACCCGCCGACTTCATCGGGGTCCAGTGCGGTGCAATCTCCCAGGTCCGGCGAGGCCGGACGTTCCACGCGCTTAACCGTGGCCGGGAAAAAGTCGACCCAGGAGCCTTCCGCGCCGGGACGCCGCGACGCGTCTTCAAACAGGCGGGCGCACCCGCGTTCACCGAGAGCCTCGCAGAGCGGCGACAGGATCGACAGCGCCCAGGTCGGCATGGCGTCGATCTCGCGCGCGAGTCCCCGCCAGAGCTCGTTGCATTCCCGCTCCCGGAACCCGGCATCCGGGGCGGTCACCGGTTGTTCCGGACGCACCAGCCGCTGCAGCTCCAGGAGGTCGACCAGGGCGGCGGCGCCCGCGGTCTCCTCCAGTCGTTCGGGGTGGTTTGTGACGATGACGTCGCCCTCCCCGGCGGCGGTCCGGGCCGCGCCCGTCCCGGGAATACCCGGCGCGGCGGGATCGATCCAGCGGGTGCGGATCGCGCGGACTGACCGCGGCGTGGCGTTCATGGCGGCAATCAGATGCGCTCCGGAGTAGCGATGCCGAGCAGGCTCAGTCCCTGTCTCAAGGTCCGTGCGACCAGGACACAGAGTCCGGCACGGCTATCGCGAATCTCGGGCTCGGCCTTGAGAATCGGGTAGCGTTGATAAAAGCTGCTGTAAAGCTGCGCCAGGGCGTAGAGATAGTCCGCCAGCAGGCTGGGCTTGTAAGCTTCGGCGGCGCGCACCACGACCTCGCCAAAGCGCAGCAGATGCAGCGCGAGTTGCCTTTCGACGTCCTCGCGCAGCCGCAACGGCGCGGCGACGGGATCGCGCCCGGGAAAAGCCGCCCGGTATTTGTCCAGCAGGCTGCGGATGCGGGCATGGGCATATTGCAGGTAGGGACCCGAATTGCCATCCAGGGCCAGGGCACGGTCCCAACTGAAGACGATCAGGTTGCGGGGATCGTGGCTGAGGTCGGCATACTTGACCGCACCGATGCCGATGTCGCGCGCCAGGGACCGCTGCTGCTCCCCGGGCATGTCGGGAGAAGACGCGCGGATGATCTCCAGGGCGCGGCGTTCGGCCTCGTCCAGCAGGGCCTCCAGCTTGATGACATTGCCCTGGCGGGTCGAGAAGGTGCCTTCGGGCAGTCTCATCAGTCCGAACCAGACATGATCCAGCCGGGTCTCCAAGCCGAGTTTGCGGCATACCGCGAAAAACTGGCGGAAGTGCAGTTGCTGGCGTTCATCGGTGATGTACACGATGCGCTCGGGCTGAAACTCCTCCACCCGGCCGCGCACGGTGGCGATGTCGGTGGTGGCATAGACGAAGCCTCCGTCGCTTTTGCGCACGATGCAAACCGGCAAACCCTCGTCCTCGAGCGAAACCACCGTGGCGCCTTCGCTGGGTTGCGCCAGGCCGCGCTGCTCGAGATCGGTCACCACCCGTTCCAGCTTGTCGCGGTAGTGGCTCTCGCCGCGGTAGAGGTCGAAGCGGACATCAAGCCGGTCGTAGATGCGGTTGAATTCGCGCAGGCTGATTTCGACAAACCGTTGCCACAGGGCGCGGGTTTCGGGGTGGCCCCGTTGCAGGCGGACCAGCTCGGCACGGCAGTCGTCGAGCCATTTCTCGTCTTCCCGGGTGCGGTTGTAGCTGAGCACATAGGCCTTTTCGAGCGTGTCGACGTCCAGGTTGTCGCGTTCGTCGTCACTCAGGAGATGACGGTAGCCCATGATGAGGATGCCGAACTGCGTCCCCCAGTCGCCCAGGTGGTTGTCGGCGATGACGTGGTATCCCAGGGCGCGGTACAGTCGGTCGATGGCATTGCCGATGATGGTGGAACGGATATGCCCGATGTGCATCGGCTTGGCGACGTTGGGACTGGAATAGTCCAGGATAACGCGGCTTCCGCCGCCGATGGAGGGGATGTGGCCGGCGACGGCGGCCACCTGCCGCGCCAGCCAGTCGGGCGAAACCTTGAAATTGATGAATCCCGGGCCGGCAATGGTGGCGGTGGCGGGGGCGTTTTCGGGAGGCAGCGCCTCCACGATGCGCAGGGCGATGGCCCGCGGCGCCATGCGCAGCGATTTGGCCAGCGACATGGCGTCGTTGCACTGGAAATCGCCGAATTCGGGATCGGTGGCGGGGACGAGGCCGGGAGCCAAAGACGGGGGCGCCTCGGGGAAAGCCGCGAAAAAAGCTTGCCGCAGCCAGGCTTCCAGCGACTGGGCCGCGCTACGATGTTCCGTCGGTACAGGATTGCTCATGGCATTGAAAATAGGCTTTTACGCCCCCACATGGCAAGTGTTATGGTAACGAGATGCTATATGCTGTCGTTTCGGATGTGCATGCCAACCTGCCGGCCTGGAAGGCGGTTCTGGCGGACCTGACCAGTCTCGGGGCGGGCCGAATTCTCTGCCTGGGGGACGTGGTCGGATATGGCCCCGAACCGGCCGCGGTCCTGAGCTCGATGTACCGTCATGCCGACGCCTTCGTGATGGGCAACCACGACGCCGCCCTCTGCGGGCGACTCGATCCGGCCGGCTTCAACCGTCACGCGCGCACGATGGTGGAGTGGAGCGCCCAACGCGTGTCGGCGCGCGGCAAGGCGTTCCTGGCGCGGCAATCGCTGGTGCTGACGGCGCCGGATTTCGTTTGTGTGCATGGCGATCTTGCCCTGCCGGGCGCGTTTCAATACATCCTGAAGCCGGACGACGCCCTGGCCACCTGGCGGGCAGGGGCGGCCGATCTGGTCTTCGTCGGGCACAGCCATATCGCGGGACTGTTCGTCTTGGGCGCCAGCGGCCGACCGCATCGCCTGACACCCGAAGATTTCGTGGTGGAGGAAGGCAAGCGTTTCATTGTCAACGTAGGGTCGGTGGGCTACCCGCGGGATGGCGACGCGCGGGCCTGCTACTGCCTGTACGACGATGTGGAACGGGCGGTTCGCTGGCGGCGCGTGCCCTTCGACATGGATGCCTTGCGCAAAGCTATGCAGCGCGAGGGACTCGACGAGGAACGCATGCCGTTGCTGGACCACGATCCGGTGAAGCTGCGTCGCCCGGTGCGCGAGCAGTTGCAGTTCGAGTCGGCGCCCACAAAGCGACGCATGGCGCAGGACGTCAAGGACACCACGGACCTGGCGACCCTGCTGCGGCGGCGCATGCGTCGCTGGCGCGCGCTGGCGGGTCTTTCGCTGGCGCTGGGAATCGGCGCCCTCGCCGTGGTGGTCCCGGCGCGGCGCGCCACCGAGCGGGCGATGCCGGAGCAGCCCCTGCCGGCCAACCTGGCCCACGTCCCGGCAGCCTTGACGGGCAATCTCGTCCCGCCCCTGCCGCGGCAATGGGACGGGAACCTGCTCGGGAACTGGCGCTATCGCCTCAGCCATCCCGCGCGGCAAAAGCTCGAGCTGGCGGAGGCCGACGAGGTCCATGGACCGCGACTGCGGGTGAGCCACGAACGGCGCGCCCGGCTGGTGCTGGAGGCCCCGCCCTGGGAACTGAACGGCCTGGCGTCGGGAAAACTGCGGGGCCGCGTGGCCGTCCGCCGCGGAAAGAGCTTCCGGGGGGCGGTGACAATGGTACTGGACGTTACCGAGCGGGATGAAAACGGGCGTCCAATCGAACGCCGCGGGATGCTGCATGCCGCGCCGGGCCTGCGCCGGCGCAACGGCTGGATGCTGGCCCAGCAAACTACCCGGCGCCTCCTGAATGCCCAAACCGAAAGCCTGCGCTTCCGCATCGAGGCCGAATTCGAGGGCCAGCTCGAAATCGCCGCCCCCGAACTGCGGCTGCGGTAGCCGTGCGTTCCGGCGCGCAGCGCCGAACGTGGAAGCGAAGGGAGGACGAGCACGGACGGATGGGGATCGCGCGGGAAACCCTTGCGCGGAGAATCGCGCGGGAAACCCGCGCGCGGCGGCGAAGGGCCTCGCCGCCCTACCCTTTCGGCGCAAAGTGGCAAAATAATAATACGGTGCGGAACTCACCCCTCAAGTCTCAAGCCTCAAGCCTTCCCATGGCCTCGCCGCCCTACCCTTTCGGCGCAAAGTGGCAAAATAATAATACGGTGCGGAACTCACCCCTCAAGTCTCAAGCCTCAAGCCTTCCCATGGCCTCGCCCCTGCGAGGCGGCCCCTGCCCTCCGGAACGGTCGGGCAGGCTGATGGTGAACACGCTGCCGCCACCGGGAGCGTTGCGGATCGAAGTCGTGCCGCCATGCACGGCGGCGACATGCTTGACCACCGACAGCCCCAGGCCGCTGCCCCCGGCGGCGCGGTCGCGTCCGGAATCGATCCGGTAAAAACGCTCGAAGACACGTTGCGCCTGTTCCGGGGGAATGCCGGGGCCATGGTCGCGTACGCTGAGCGAAACTCCCTCGGCGTCGCGCGTGGCCGTGACCGCCACGGGACGCTCCTCCCCTCCATACTTGACGGCGTTGTCGATCAGGTTGACCAGGGCCTGCTCCAGCAGGTGGGCATGTCCCTCGATCGTCAAGCCCGGCGGCGTTACACGGCATTCGATCCGCACCTTCCGCGCGGCGGCCTTGTGCGCACAGTTTTCACGGGCGCGTTCCAGCAGCCCGGGGACCTCGATCGTTTCCATGGGCAAGGATTTGCCCTCTTCTTCGAGACGCGCCAGCATCAGCATGTCGCTGAGAATGGCTTCCATGGCATCCGCCTGTCGCCGGATGATCTCCAGAAAGCGGCGCCGATCTTCGGCCGTTGGCGCCGGCTCCTCCAGCAGGGTCTCGGCAAAGCCCTTGATGGCGGTGACGGGAGTGCGCAGTTCGTGCGAAACGTTGGCTACGAAATCGCGCCGGATGCGTTCCAGTCGACGGATGGGGGTCAGATCGCTCAGCACCACCAGGGCGCCTTCCCGAAGGCCTTCGCCCGTTTGCCAGGGCGACACCTTGGCCCAAAGCACGGGGCCGCCCCCGGGAAGTTGGATTTCGCTTGCCGCGGCGGCGCCCCTGGTTTCGACGGCATCCAACAAGTCCGACAGATCGGCGCAATGCGCGAGGCCGGCGATGTGCCGTCCGGTGGGGTCCTGCCGGACAAGTTGCAGCAGTTTGCGGGCCGCCTTATTGATCAGCACGATCCTGCGCTCCCGGTCCAGGGCCAGCACGCCCTCGCGCAGGGATTGCAGCACGCCTTCGCGCAGGGACTGTTCCGCCCGCACCTTGCGCAACTGCCGCTGCAATTGCTCGCCCATGGCGTTGATGTTGCCCGCCAGTTGCCCGAGATGCGGCGGAGAGGAAACCGCCAGTCGATGGTCGAGATCGCCCTGTCCCATCCGGCGCAGCCCGGCCTGGATTTGCGCCACCGGCCGGGTGATGCGGCGTCCCGCCAGGTAGCTGGCCGCCAGCGCCGTTACGGCAAGCCCGGTCAACAACAGAAGAAAAAGGCGTTGCGCGCGCCGCACCGGCGCCATCAGGAGGCGGCGTTCGCCCGCCACACGCACCACCGCCAGGGGGCGCCCGTCGGGGGCGCTGACGCGCCGCGCAAAGTAATGCAGGTTATCGCGCAGCGTACGGCTGTAGCGTTCGCTGTAGCCGCGTTCCGCGCGCAGCGCTTCCACGAATTCCGGGCGGCCGGCATGGGAGTGCATGGTTTCGCGGTCGGCACTGGAATCCGCCAGCACCGTGCCATCGGGCGCGATAACCGTCAGGCGCAGGTTTTCCCGTCGCAGCAGGGTTTCGCAGATTTCCTGCAGCTCGCCGGGCGGTTTAAGCGTCTCGTGGTCACCCACGACCAGCCTGGCCGCCAGGCCGGACTGGGTTTCCAGCAGGGCGCGCCATTCCCGCGAAAAGGCGTTCCGGCTGTTCGACCAGGCGAAGCCCCCCAGGACCAGCAAACAGAGCAGCAGGATCAGCAGGTGCGGACCGAAGAAACTCCAGAAACGGTTGTTTGTCATCATGCCACCCTTCACATATCGATCGTGGGACTGAAACGGTAGCCGACTCCGCGGACGGTTTCGATCAGCCGGCTGCCCTCTCCCAGTTTTCGGCGCAATCCGGCCACTTGCACGTCGACGGAACGATCGGTGACCGCATAATCGCTGCCGTGCAGGGCATCCACGATGCGCTCGCGCGAATACACCACCCCCGGCCGGCGCGCCAGCAGCGCCAGCAGATCGAACTCGCCGCGAGTCAGGTCGAGGGGATGCCCATCGAACGCCACGATGTGCCGGTCGCGATCGATCTGTAAGGGGCCGCGGTTGACTTGCTCCGCCTCGGAATCCCCGGCGGCATGCCGCCGCAGCACGGCGCGCGCGCGCGCCAGCAGAATACGCGGACTGAAGGGCTTGGTCACGTAGTCGTCGGCCCCCAGTTCCAGCCCGGCCACGATGTCGATGTCGTCGTCACGGGCGGTCATGACGACGATCGGCAGCGCGCGGGTACGGTCCTGGCTCCGCAGCTCGCGGCAGAAATCGAGCCCGTTGCCGTCGGGCAGCATCAGGTCCAGCAGCAGCAGGTCGGGCAGTCCGCGCGCCATCCGCTTGCGCGCTTCGGCCAGGGTGGTCATGGCGCGCGTCCGGTACCCGTCGCGCTGAAACTGGTATTGCACCAGTTCCAGGATGTCGCGGTCGTCCTCGACAATCCAAATGTTGGCTCCAGCCATGTGCTTCCTACCTGGTGGCGTTCGGCAACGGGGCATGTCCGTGCCGGACAATGGCGCCGGCAAACATGTAGATCATGTCTTCGGCAATGTTGGTGGCATGATCGCCGATGCGTTCGATGTCCCTTGAGATTCCCAACAATAATAACAGGGATTCAACGGCCATGTCACCCTCCTTGATGCGCCGGGTGACCCTTTCAAACGTGTTCTGGTGCAGCGAGTCGAGGTGATGGTCCATCTCGATCGCCTGGCGCGCCAGCGTGACGTCCTGTTGCATCAGCGAATCCAGCGCCATGCGGAGCATGGCGGCGGCCGACGAGCTCATGGCCTGCAGGTGCGGCTCCAGCCCCGAGGGGGGGACCTCGGCCAGGCGTTCCACGCGCTGGGCGATGTTGACGGCGATGTCCGCCAGGCGTTCGAGGTCGTTGTTGATCTTCAGCACGGCGACCACCTGGCGCAAGTCGGAGGCCACCGGTTGATGCAGCGCCAGAATCTTGAGGCATTCCTCCTCGATCTCCACTTCGGCGCGATCGATTTCGTCGTCGCGCGCAATGATGTCGCGGCTCAGTTTGGGATCGCGCTCGGCCAGGGCCCGGAGGGCTTCGTCGAGGCGTTTCTCGACATCGAGGGACATGCGCAGCATGCGGTGCTTGAGGGTGTCGATTTCACGGATCAGGATCATGGTCATGGACGTTCTCCCTTGGGGACGCGGCTGGTCAACCGAAGCGTCCGGTGATGTATTCCTCGGTGCGGGTGTGCTGGGGCTTGGTGAAGATGCGGTCGGTGGGGCCGAACTCCACCAGCAGGCCCTCGTAAAAGAAGGCCGTGAAGTCGGACACCCGCGCCGCCTGTTGCATGTTGTGGGTGACGATGGCGATGGTATAGCGTCCGCGCAGCTCGCCAATCAGGTCCTCGATGCGCGCCGAGGCCTTGGGGTCGAGGGCCGAGGTGGGCTCGTCCATCAGCAGGATTTCGGGTTTCACCGCCAGGGCGCGCGCGATGCAAAGCCGCTGCTGCTGGCCACCGGACAACGCCAGGGCGTTGCGCTCGAGCCGCTCCTTGACCTCGTCCCACAGCGCCGCGCCGCGCAGGCTGCTTTCGACGATCTCGCGCAACTGCGCGCGACTGTGGTTGCCGTGCAGGCGCGGTCCGTAGGCGACGTTGTCGAAGATGCTCTTGGGGAAGGGATTGGGCTTCTGGAACACCATCCCGATGCGACGCCGCAGCATGGCCACGTCCACATCGCGTCCGTTGACGTCGACCCCATCGAAAATCAGCTCGCCCGCGGCGTGGCATTCGGGGATCAGGTCGTTCATGCGGTTGAGCGCGCGCAGAAAGGTGCTTTTGCCGCAGCCGCTGGGACCGATGATGGCGGTGACGGCTCCATGCGGCAGGGACAGGTCCACCTGGCGCACGGCTTCATGCCGCCCATAGAACACGGAAAAGTTCCTGGCCGTCACCGGGGCCGGCGTCTGTGCCTGGGATGACTCGGAATTCATTTCTGGAAGCCTTTCATGTTGCGGGACACGCGGGCGCGGATGACGATGGCGCTCAGGTTGAGCAACAGCACGAGCCCCACCAGGGTTGCCACCATGCCGTATTGCACATGGCGGATTTCATCGACCGACTCGTGCTCCGTCGCCAAATTGTATATGTTCCAGGACAGGGCCGGCGTGGGTTCGGAAAAGAGCTGGCGCAGTCCCGGAACGCGTCCCACGCTGACGGCGGCCGTAAAGATGATCGGCGCCGTTTCGCCCGCCGCGCGGCCCATGCTGATAACCACGCCCGTCAGGATGCCCGGAACCGCCGCCGGCAGGATCACGGTGACGATCGTGCGCCATTTTCCGGCGCCAAGCGCCAACGCCGCCTCGCGGTAGCTGCGCGGTACGGCGCGCAAGGCCTCCTCCGCGGCGCGGATGATGGTCGGCAGGATCAACAGGGCCAGCGTCAGGGCGCCCGCCAGCACGCTTTTGCCGTCGGAGACGCCCAGGGTGTTGATAAAGAACGCCAGGCCGAAAAGGCCGAAGACGATGCTGGGCACACCCGCCAGCGTATTGACACCGGCGCGCAACGCCGAGATCGTCGGTCCCTGCCGGGAATATTCATGGAAATAGATCGCGGCGATCACGCCCAGCGGCAATGCCAGCAGCATGGCGCCCAGGGTGAGGTAGACCGTACCCAGCATCTCGGGACCGATGCCGCCGAAAAAATGCGCGTCGCGCGAATCGTCGAAGAAAAAGCGCCCGTAAAACGTCCAGCGCGGGGCCAGCATCGCTTCGAGATTCTCGGCCAGGGCCGTGAAGACCGGCGCCAGCGCGGTGTCCTCGAACAGGGGGGCGCGCGGCACCAGCACCTTCCGACCCCGTCCGCCGCTGTAGTCCCAGGTGGTGCGCATCAATACCGCCCGGCGTTTGACGAGGGCACGATCCCACCGGGTTTGTCCATAGCGTTTGCGCATCAGCACCGGAGGTTCGTCGTCGGGATCGGGCCCCAGCAAGGCATGCACCGCCTTGCGGATCGCGCGAAATTCCGGACGCAGCTCCCGGCGTCGCCCGGACGGCATGGCGGACAGCTCCTCCTCGAAGGTCCGCAGGGCGTCGAAGACCGGACGGCGGGCCTCCATGGCGCGGGAGATGGCGGGGGCCAGTTGCCGCGGGTTGCCGCGCCCGCGCTGCTCCAGGAGAAAGCGTTGGTGCTCGATCGTCTCCTTGAAGACCACCGCGCCGGCGCCGCGCCACAGAATCGGTCCCAGCAGGATCGCCAGGAAGAGCCCCATCAGGACGATCGCCATCGCGCAGGCGGCGGTAAAGGAGCGATCGAGCAAATGTCTTGCGGCCAGGCGCATGATCAACCCCCTCCCATTCCGCGGCGCTGCCGTGCCACGATCTTCTCGCCCAGCAGGCTGCTGGCCAGGCTGAAGAGCAACAGGCACAGCGCCATGGCAAACAGCACATGATAGCGGGCCGAACCGGTGATCTGGTCGGCTTCGCCCATGTCGCCGGCAATCGTGGCCGTCAGGGTACGCACCGGTTGCAGCAGATTGTACCAGGGTTCGGGAATCTGGGCGGCATTCCCCGAGGCCATCCACACCACCATGGTCTCCCCCACGGCCCGCATCAATCCCAGCAGAACCGCCGATAAAATGCCGCTGCCGGCGGCTGGAATGACGATCTTCACGAGGGTTTCGGCCCGCGTGGCGCCCAGCGCGAAACTACCCTCGCGCAATTCGCGTCCCACGGCCTGCAGGGCATCCTCGGCCACGCTGACAATGGTCGGCAGGGCCATAATGCCCAGAATCAGGGCCACGGTCAGGGCGTTGGTTCCGCTGGCGATCCGGATGCCCGCCAGGGCCGCGTGTCCCTTCAGCAGCAGAAACAGTCCACCCCCCAGCAGCAGAATCCGCATCCCCCAGCGGACGGGACGGCGCATTCGTTCCCGCGACAGGGGCACGGTCGCCAATTCCGCCGCCACCGTGCCGCCCAGCAACAGCAAGGGCGTCAGCAGCACCCACCAGGCGATCGTCAACACCCGCGCCCCGTGCTCCTGCAACAAGGGCGCCAGCACCACCAGGGCGAAAAACCCGTAGGCCACCGAGGGAATCGCCGCCAGCATCTCCACCATGGGCTTGATGGCCTGGCGCAACCCGAACGGCAGGATGTCGCTCAGGCAGACCGCCGCCGCGATGCCCAGCGGAACGGCCACGATCATGGCGGCGAACGCCACCAGGCCGCTGCCCACAAACAGCGGCAGGGCGCCGAATTGCGGCGGTTCGTGGCTCGGATACCAGGCCCGTCCGGTGAAGAATTCGCTGAAGCCGCGCTCCTGGAAAAAGGGAATCGCGTGCGTGGCGATAAACGCGATGATGGCCAGCAGGGCCACCGTCGCCACGGACGTGACGGCAAAGAGAACCCCGCGCCCGAACGCACGGCCCAGCAGGCGCCGTCTCCGGGCCCAGGGCGACAATGTGATTCTTGTGGTCATGATGCGTTCAAGCGCGGGGGTGGAATTATTCCGCCGGGACGGGAACGAACCCGATATCCTCGACCAGCTCGCGGCCACGCGGACTGCGCGCCAGCGCAAGAAAACGCGCCACATGTCCGTCCGGTGCCGGCTCGCCGTTCGTGTACATGAACAACTTGCGAGCCATGGGATAGGTGCCGTCCAGCACGGTTTCGACCGAGGGCATGACCCCGTCCACCGCCAGGGCTTTGACCGTGGCATCCACGAATCCCAGGCCGGCGTACCCGATGGCCCCCGGCGTGGTCTGCACGCGCTGGCGAATGCCGCCATTGCTGCCGGTGTATTCGGCGCCGGCGGAGATCCTGGCATGCTTCTCCATGGCCAAGTCCTTGAATGTTTCGTAGGTGCCGCTGTTGGTGTCGCGGCTGACCACGATGATCGGCAGGTCCGGACCGTCCACCTCACGCCAGTTGACGACCTGGCCGGTATAGATCGCGTTGATCTGGGCGCGTGTCAGCCCGTTGACCGGATTGCTGGGATGCACCAGAACCGGCAAGGCGTCGTAGGCCACGACATGCTCTACCGGCCGAATCCCCCGCTCCTTGGCGGCCGTACGCTCGCTATCCTTCATGGCGCGCGACATGCAGGCGATGTCGCAGGTGCCGTTAAGCAGCGATTTGGCGCCGTTGCCGCTGCCCGATTCGCTGACGGTCACGTTGATGTCGCGATGCTGTGCCATGTAGTATTCCGCGAAGGCCTTGGCGATCGGCCCCACGGTGGTGGACCCGTCCAGCACCAGCTTGTCCGCGGCAATCGCGCCCGACCCCAGCAGGAACAGGGCGCCGGCCACCTTGATCGTTTGACTCGTTTTCATGTTCTTTCCTTTTTTGTGGTGTCTATTTTTCCGTTACGGGGCTCATTTAAAGGTTGTTTCGTTAGGGGTC
>CAZIUM010000036.1:0-19169 GCA_964542285.1 uncultured Lentisphaerales bacterium | reverse complement strand
CATTTCTTTGGGTTCGCCCTGGCAGACGATGGTATACCCCCCCAGTATCAGCGCGCGGTCGTTGGCCGGCAGGATGGTGCGGGTTTGATCCATCAGGGTGTAACTCTTGAAAACCAGACTGGCGCGCAGGGTCGGCATGACGTCCGCCAGTTCCTCGGGGACGGGACCTTCGGCAAAACTCGTGCGAACCAGGCGGATGCGCAGTTCCGCGGCGCGAGCGCCGGTCGTGCCCAGCATTACCAGCAGCAGCACGGCGGCCCACCGCCAACCCCGTCCGGCGCTACGGCCCTTGAGGGGGAGCGCGGGGGAAGGAGACGCGCTGTGCGCCATGTGCATGAATCGTTGCCAACCGGCAAGCGCGTTGCGATCCTCAGTCTTCATTTTCGGACACCCACAGGATGGTGGCGCCCCGTTGCTCGTCGCGCCAAAGCAAGACGCAGGAATGCGGGACGTCGACATGGTAGGAAAGCACTTGAGTTGCGGCTACGGCAGGGGTCGGCCGCAATAGAAAGAGGGCGGCGGACACCAGGACCGCGGCCGCACCGGCGCCGCCAAGGACCCAGAACCAGGGCATCCGCACGGCCGCGGTACGCGGCGGCATTTGGGGAACCATGGGGAGACGCTGGTGAAATTCGCGCCAAAAGGCGTCGGCGTCACGCGGCGGAGGCGCCTCGGGCTCGCGCGCCAGGCGAAGCGCGATTTCGCGCCAGGGCGTTTTACGGGGTTTTGGTTTCATTTTTGGCGGTTTTTCGCAATCGTTGACTGCCAAACGTTTCGCAGCATGCGCTTGCCGTTGTACAGGCGCGACATCACCGTGCCCAGCGGGATATCCATGGCGGCGGCGATCTCACCGTAGCTCAACCCATCACGGTAGCGCAGCAACAACGCCGTGCGCTGGGCCAGCGGCACTTTTGCCAACGCGGCGTTCATTTCCTGGCGTTGCTCGTCCGCCGCGATCGTGTCCGCCGGGTGGCGTAATTCCGGGTCCGGCAGCGATTCGATCCAGGCGCCGTCAGCTTCTTCCTCCGTGGGCGTGACCTCGCGGCGCCGTTGCCGACGGCGCAGCAGGTCGATCGCGCAATTGTGTGCGATGCGGTAAAGCCACGATTTCAGCTTGGCGCGTCCATCGAAGGTTGGCAGGGCTTGCCAAGCCTTCAAGAAGGTTTCCATGGTCACATCTTCAGCATCATGCGAACCCACCAGGCGTCGTGCCACGGCCAGCACCGCCGGGCGAAGACTCTCGAACACGGTCGCAAAGGCCTCGGCATCTCCCTGTCGGGCGCGGTTCAGCAGTTCTTTGGTATGGCTGTCCATGGGTAGGACGCCTCGGCCACGGGGTTTATTCACTCCTTGCCGTGTCGCCGGCGTGGCACTCCGCGGCCGGGGCGCGGCTTGTATGCCGGCGAAGTCATGTGGCGGTGCGCGCCGGTCGGGGCGGTCGGCAGGTGTTTCGCTGTGCGGACGCGGACGGGGCGCCCGTCCAGCAGAGCCTGTTTCAGCCCCTCCTGCACCTGTTCCACCACGTCCACTCCCACCTCGAACAGGGTGGAACGATCGCGCATCCGGATGCCGCCGATGTTCGAGGACTGCACCGCGCCGGCCTCGCAGACGATTCGAACGATCGCGCCTTCATTGATGTTGTCGGCACGACCGGCGTCAATCTCCAGCACCTGCATGCGGGGCGGCGGACCGGCGCGACGTTGGCGGGACCCGCGGGCGGGGCGTTCGGCTTCGACGTCGGCGTTCAAATCCTGGGCGGAGATGTGCGAGCCCTTGAGACGCCGCAGTTCCAGCGCCGTCAGGCGCTTGACGATCTCTTCGCGGCTGAGGCCTTCCAGCACCTCTTCGACCGTCGGCAGCATCTTGGCCAGGGCCTTGTCGTCGGTCGGGGCATCGGCCAGGGTCTGCGCCATGGCGCGCAGGCGCAGGCGCCGGACGTCCGCGCCGTCCGGCACCGTCATGGGGGTGAAGCGCAGTTTCAGACGATGCTCCATCTGGCGCACGCGGTGCTGTTCGGCGGGTGCCACGAAGACGATCGAGGCGCCGGATTTGCCCGCACGCGCCGTGCGGCCGCTGCGATGGGTATAGTTTTCAATCTCGTCGGGCAGATCGTAATGAAAAATGTGGGTGATGTCGTCGACATCGATGCCGCGCGCCGCTACGTCGGTGGCGATCAACAGGCGCACCTGGCGTTGACGGAAACGTCGCATCACGCTGTCGCGCTGGGCCTGGGTCAGGTCGCCATGCAGCGGTTCGGCGGCATAGCCGTCACGCGCCAGCATCTCGGCCAGTTCCTGGGTGTCGCGCCGCGTGCGGCGGAAGATCAGTCCATACATTTCCGGCGTGGTGTCGACAATGCGCTTGAAGGCCGCATAGCGGTGGGATGGATGTACGAAACAGACCTGGTGCGTCAGGTTGTCGGCCGCTTGGTTGCGTGTGCCGATGGTGATCTCGACGGGGTCTTTGAGATATTTGCGGGCGATAGCGGCCACGCCGGGACTCATGGTGGCGGAAAACATCCAGTAATGGGCGTCTTCGGGCAAGGCTTTGAGGATCAGGTTCATGTCTTCCTGAAACCCCATGTCCAGCATTTCGTCGGCTTCGTCCAGCACGGCGACGCGGGCGATTTCGAGCTTGATGGCACCGCGTTGCATCAGGTCCAGCATGCGCCCCGGCGTCGCCACCACCACCTGGGCGCCGCGTCGCAATTCGGTGACCTGGGCCGAGATGCTGGCACCGCCATAGACGGCCGCCACGCGCAGTCCCTTGATATGGCGCCCGAACTGGCGCAACTCTTTCACGATTTGCATGCACAGTTCCCGCGTGGGGCAGAGGATGATGCCCTGGGGTTGCTTGCAGGCCGGATCGACCAACTGTAGCAATGGCAGGCCAAAGGCGCCGGTTTTGCCGGTGCCGGTTTGCGCCAGCCCAACCAGGTCGGCGCCCCCAGGCGCCAGCAGCGCCGGAATGGAGCGCTCCTGGATCGGCATGGGGTCGGTGAACCCCATTTCTGCAATGGCGCGCATAAGATCGTCGCGCAAGCCCAATGTCTCGAAACTCATAGAATCCTTGGTTGTTGTTTGTTCGGACATTCTAACACGAATGACGAAATACCCAAATACCCAAAGTTGTGCACCCTTGCGCTCACCGCCATCCGCGTGAATGTCCTTGCGTCCCGCGGCGGTTCACGCTTGAATAGATGCGTTGTGGAAATTTGCATCCTAAGCAGTGGCAGTTCCGGCAATTGCATCTACGTGGCAGCGGGCGGGCAACGCTTGTTGATCGACGTTGGGTTGCGCCTGCGCACCTTGCGTGCGCGACTGGCGCCGCTGGGTTTCGACGATGCCCTCATCGATGCCGTGCTGATGACCCATGAGCACAGCGATCATTGCATCGGCCTGCTGGCCCTGGCCAGGGCACGCCCGGGAATCCGCTTGCTGGCCAACGAGGGCACCGCCGGGGGCGTCGAGCATGTCGCGCGCAACGGGTTCACCGGCACCTGGGACATTTTTGAAACCGGGGCCGCCTTCATGCTGGGAGCGTTGCGCGTGGAAACCTTTTCCGTCCCCCACGATGCCGGAGATCCCGTGGCCTACGTTTTGGACGACGGCCGGCACAGGCTGGGCGTCGCCACCGACCTGGGCGTGTCGACGCCGGTGGTGGCCAGCCGTCTGCGCGATTGCGACGCCCTGGTGCTGGAAACCAATCACGATTCCGAGATGCTGCGGCGAAGTGGGCGCCCCTGGTCGTTGATCCAGCGTATCCAGGGCCGCCAGGGGCACCTTTCCAACGAACAGGCCGCGGAGCTGCTGGGGGAGGTTGCCGGACCGCGGCTGAAACGCGTCTTTACCGCGCATCTCAGCGACGATTGCAACACGCCAGAATTGGCGGCCCACGCCCTGCGGACCGTGCTCCAGTCCCTGCAACGCTCCGATATCGAAATCGTCCCCACGTACCGCGACCGTGCCTGTCGGCCGGTGGCGCTCGACTGAAATTATTTTTCATGAGACAAACGAAACCCACGCGCCGAATCGTGTTTGCGCTGCTGGTCATGGCCGTCCTGGCGCTGTCGGCGAAGGCGGGATGGCGTGCGGCTTCCCACGGGCGTTCCGACGCAAGCGAAGAGGTCGATCTGGCGGTCAACCCCGCGACCTCCCTGGGGACCTTTGAGGGGTTTGGCGGCAATTACGGTTTTATCCTCGGGAACGGCGCCGCGGAGCGCACCGATCGCGCCCTGCGTCCACCGGTAGCCCGGCTGCGCATGCATCTGGACGACCTGGCGCCGATTGTTTCCGGCGAGGCGCACAGTCAGTGGTTGCGCAGCTTGCTGGCGGCCGACCGCCCCTGGACGGAGTTGTGGGAAAACCTGGAAATGGCCGAGGACCTGCAACGGCGCGGAGCTCGCATGACGATCAGCACCTGGCGCGCGCCGGATGCCCTGCTCGACCATGAACCGCGGCACGACCAGAATCGGGTGCCGCGACGTCATTACGACCGCTTCGCGGGGATGATTGCCGCCTACCTGGATTACCTGCGCCTGTCACGCGGCGTGGAACCGGAAGCCTTTTCGTTCAACGAACCCGATTGGGGGGCCAATGTCCTCTTCACGCCGGGTGAATACCGCGATGCCTTGCTGGCGGTCAGTCGCGCGCTGGACCGTCACAACCTTTCGACACGTCTGATGCTGGGGGAACTGGCCAATGTGCGTTCTGGGATCGACTATTTGTCCGCGGTTCTCGACACCCCGGAACTGCTGCGGAAGGCGGGCGGCCTATCGGTGCATGTCTGGGGGCGGGCGGCTCCCGAAGAATTCGCGGCCTGGAGGGAATTGGCCACGCGCCTGAACCTGCCGCTGATTATCGGCGAGGTGGGCGTCGATCCCAACTGGCGCGAAGCCCCCTGGCGGAACCCCGGCTATGGCTTGCGGGAAGTGGCGCTCTACCTGGAGGTGTTGAAGCACGCGCGCCCCAGCATGATGCTCTACTGGGAATATGGCGACAGCTATGGCCTGCTGCCGCGCGACGACCGGGGGACCTGGCGCGCGGGCGATCGGTTTGCCTTCCAGAAGCATTGGACACGTCTGACGCCGCCGGGTGCGCGCATGGTTGAGCACAGTCTTTCGACCGACGGCCTCGCGGCGGTGGTGTTCGCGTCGGGCGAAGGAGACGCGGACTGGACGCTGCATGTCGCCAATCCTGGCGCCGCCCGATCGCTGCGAGTGGCGGGGTTGCCCCCGCTTCGCGCGCCGTGGCGTGTGGTCACCTCCACCGCCTCCCAGCCCTGGCGCCGCCGTCCCCCCCCGGTACGCGGGAATCCGCGGTTGCTCCTCGACCTGCCGGCGGCCTCCCTGACCACGCTCACGACTCTGCCGGTGCCGGAACGCCTGTTGCCTGTGGCCCGATGATTTTCTGGATGGGAATGGAGCCGGAAACGACCTCCACAAAGGGTTGGCCGTTGCGCATCCCCACGGTGCCATAGCCGCTGGACGTGCATAGAAAAGCTCGAAAATCGCCTTGGACGGCCGGTTTCAGGTGCAGTGTCCGGTCCACGGCGTCGTAGCGAGCCCCGCTAAAGGCCTGCAACAGCGCGTAACTGGCCATGGCACGCGCATACCAATGACCGCATTCGTACTCGTCGAAGGGATTGCGGTAACGTCCGTCGTAACGTTGACGCAGGGATCGGACGATTTGGAGCCCTTCTTCGACGCGTCCCAGCATGACCAGGTGCGAGGCCACCTGGTATTCGATTCCGGTCCAGACCTCATTGCTGTAGACGAACGGAAGCGAAGGCTGGTCGCCATGCGGCCAGGTGCAGAGCAGCAGCCCGCCTTCATCCCCGAAGGCAAACGTGGGTCGTTGTGGGTTGGCATGGCGCGAAAGACTGGCGCGATGATTGTGTTCGAAGACCGATACGAGATGCCGGCGGATTTTGCCGCGGTCGATGGTCGTATCCACCCCGGCGCAGCAGGCCATCCAATCGCCCAAGACTCCGTCGGACAGGCAGCCGTTGCCGTACTGGTACTTGGGCCCCTCGCGTTCCAGCAACGCCATGGCTTCCGGAGAATAGCCCGTGTCCGCCCCGGCCAGCGCCTTGAACCCGGTGGGATCGGCGCGCAGGCCCTGCCAGCGGATTTGCTGACGAAAGTACTCGCCGTTCCATAATTCCGTTTCCAAGCAGGCGCGTCCTTTTGCCAACAAGCGCGCGTACTCCGCGACCTCGTCGTTCACGGCGTTCCCCATGGCCACGGCAGCCGCCAGGGCGGCGAGGTAGAAACTGGTGCACATGCCGTCGGGGCCCCAGAACTCGATGTCGTAGGTGTTGTGGTGCGGTTCCACGAGCGTACCGCTGCGCTCGGGATCCCAGGTTTCGATGCAATAGTTCAGGCTGGCCTTGGCTTGCGGCCAGAGCGACCGCATCCAGTCCGTGTCGCCGCAGATGCGCCACTCGCGGAACAGCTTGACGATGCCGCCGAGCTGGCCGTCCGCGGCGGCATGGTTTACATGGGGCGCCGGCCCGATGGGCAGGGCGGTGCGGAAGTTCTGGTGTCCCCGCGCGTCCTGGCTAACCTTGAACTCGGTCTCGCGCAGGCTGCGCTCGAGGTCCGGGAAGAGGTGGGGCATGGCCTGGGCGTAATTCCACACATGGGTGCAACTGCCGGCGCAGCAGCCGGTTCCGTCGCAACAGCCCTCGAAGCCCCAGAAACGTCCGTCGTGCTGCCGCAGGCAGGTGGGCGACTTGAGAATGGTCAGGTTGGCCGCAACCGCCTCGACGACTTCGGCCGGAAGCGTGGTGTCGTAAAAGCAGTCACTGAATGTCCGGGTGGCCCGCCGCAGGGATTCGATTTCTTTGCGCCAGAAGGCGGCTGTCGCTTCGATGCCGTCAAAACGTTGCGTGTAGCTGGCGCGGTAGGTGTCGTGGGGCGCGTCCGGCCGGGCGCGGTCGCCGCAACAGGCCGGTGCGGCTACGTTGTATTGCACGTCGCTGAAAGGCACGTACCAGGCCAATTGCAGACGGATGGTCTTGCTGCCGCCGGGTGGCAGTTCAAAAGGCAGGTAGAGGCTACCGCCTCCGCCCGGTTGTCCCGGATGTGGCGCCTGCGCCTCGACGATGCCGCGTTCGATCCGGCGCCACAACATCGTGAGGGGGTCGTACCATCCTCCGCGGAACCAGGCGCAGTCTGTCGCGGTGGCGGGATCGTTGACGAACGCCGCCAGATATCCTTCGGCGGTTGGCTGTGCCGGCAGGGGAGGCTGGGCCAGGATAAACCCCTGGTCCATCGCCCGGATCTCGGCGCCGCTGTCGCGCTCCACGGCCATGCAATTTGCGGCATGGAAGGAATAGGCGCCCCGGACCGGCTGTGGTCGCGGGTTGCGGATGACATACTCCAGCGCCAGGACCGGCAGGCTGGAGGCATCGGCGTCGCCCGGAACAAACGGACTCCAGCCGGTGAGTTCCACGGATACCGGCAAGGACGCATCCTGCATTCGGACGGTGGCAAAGGGGAAACGCGCCGAAAATTCGCACTGTTCGAAGCGCGGCAGGCCCGCGGCACAGCCCGCGTGGCGGCCGTTGCCGTTGCCAGCGTTGCCGTAGGCTTTCCAGTGCGGTACGGGGCCTTCCAGAACCAGGGGGGACTCCGTGCCCCGGATCCAGAGGGCGGAGAACATCATGGGCTCGTTGAACACCGCGGGCTTGTGACGCAACGAGACATGCGACAAGGCTCCCGTGCCCTCAAGACAGATCATCCCGGCGCCGAGGCCGCCCATGGGAAAGGCGATGCGGGCAAGATGGTCTCCCCGGTAGTCGGAGCCAAAGGCCCGCCGCGTTTGTTGTTCAGGATCGATCGGCACGGGTTGGTCTCCCATTTCGGTGTATTAATAAGAGGTCGCTTCAAAAATGACAAAGGATGAATGTCACCCATATTGAACCGCGAACGCGGAAAAAAGGCAACTCCAATCCGATCCGGCGTCCCTTTTGAAAGGTCCGGGCGATTTCTGCACGCTGGAGCCCACGCGGAAACTTCATGCTAAGAATTGCCGAGCGAAAACGGGCGGAGACGCTTCGCGTTGTCGGGGACGACGGTTTCGTGGTAGGATGCCGTTCATCGAAGGGGCAATGCATGACGACACGTGAACGTTTTCTGGGAGCCTTGAGTTTTACAACCGTGGATCGTGTTCCGCTCACCCCCGGCGGCGGACGGCGTTCCACCCTCGCCGCCTGGCATGCGCAGGGGCTGCCGGAGGAGATCAAGGACTACAACGAATATGCCTACCGCCAGGTCGGCGGCCGCCTGCCGTGGCCTCCGGCGTCCCCGGGTTTCCCCGTCGATTCTCGCATGATTCCGACGTTCGAGGAAAAAGTGATCGAAGAACGGGAGAATTCGCGCGTGGTGCAGGACTGGAAAGGCAATGTCTGCGAGATCGGCAAGGAATACACCACGGAATATCTGCGCAACGCCATCGATTTCGTGACCAGGCGCTGGATCAAATGCCCGGTCGAGAACCGCACCGACTGGGAGGACATGCAGCGGCGCTACCAGGTGGAGGAGGCGACGCGCCTTCCGGAGGACGCCGAGGATCTCGGGCGGCGTCTGGCGTCCCGGGAAGGTCCGCTGACCGTGCATTTCTCCGGACCGTTCTGGCAGTTGCGCGAATGGGTCGGTTTTGAAAACCTTTGCACCCTGTTTTATGACGATCCGGGCCTGGTGCGCGACATGATCGCCTTCTGGGAGGATTTCGTCGCCAGGCTGATGCGACGGGTGTTCGACTGCGTGACGCCGGACATGGTGCATTTGTCCGAGGACATGGCCTACAAGCAGTTTTCAATGATTTCGCCCGCGATGGTGCGTGAATTCCTGCTGCCGACCTGGCGTCGCTGGGGCGAGCAGGTGCATGCGGCGGGGGTGCCGTTGTACGCCATGGATTCGGATGGATATATCGGAGAACTGATACCACTCTGGATCGAAGCCGGCATTAATGTCTGCGATCCCATCGAAGTGGCGGCGGGCAACGATCTTCCCGCGTTCCGCAGGCAATTCGGGCGCGAAATGGCCTATCGCGGGGGGGTGGACAAGCGGGCCATGGCCAGGGGTGGCCGGGCGATCGAGGAGGAGATCGAACGCCTGCGTCCCGTGGTCGAAAGTGGGGGCTACATCCCCAGTTGCGATCACGGTGTGCCGGCGGATGTGTCCTGGCCTAATTATCGGCATTATGTAGAGTTGCTGGCGCGCATCACCGGATGGCGCTAAATTTTTCGCCCCATGGCAGAACGTTTTTTTATATATGGGCCGCCCGGAAGCGGCAAAAGCACACTGGGCCAGGCGCTGGCGCAGAGTCTGGGACTCGGATTTGTCGATCTGGATGCCCGTATCGAGGCCGACGCCGGTAGATGCATCCGGGAAATCTTTGCCACCGAGGGCGAAGCCTCCTTTCGCGGCCGCGAGACGCGTGCGTTGAAGGCGGTCTTGCTGGAGCCGACTCCAACCGTGATTGCCCTGGGGGGCGGGGCGCTGCTGGATGCGGCCAATCGTGCGCTGGTCGAAACTCATGGCCCGGTGCTCTGCCTGGAAGCCCCCCTGGAAACGATCCTGGCGCGCACGAGCCGGCAACCGGGGCTGCGACCCTTGCTGGCGGCGGAGTCGGGCATCCCGGATCCCGGTCCCCGGCAACGATTGATGGAACTGCTGTCCCGGCGGGCCGGGCATTATGCCGGGTTCTCGCGGCGTCTTGATGCTTCCGGCGACGACCTGGACGCCAAACTGGAGGAAGCCCGGATTCTTTGCGGCGCCTTCCGCGTTCACGGGATGGGGGCAGCCTACGATGTGCGGGTCGGGCAGGGCAACCTGTTATCGCTGGGAGAGGCGTTTCGGTCGCGCGAGTGGCGCGGCGCCTCGCTGGTCGTGGCCGACGACAACACCCATGCGACGTATGGCAAGCCCGTGGCGCGGAGTTTGCGTGAGCATGGAGTTTCCATCGGCGAGCGGGTGCTACCCGCGGGCGAAGTCCACAAGGGCATCGAAAGCGTGACGGCGTTGTGGCGCGGCGCCCTGCGTGCCGGGGTTGCGCGCGACGGTAGCCTAATTGCCGTCGGGGGCGGCGTCGTGGGCGACCTGGCCGGATTCGCGGCCGCCACCTGGATGCGGGGCGTGCGATGGGTCGGCGTGCCCACCACCCTGCTGGCGATGGTTGACTCCAGCCTGGGCGGCAAAACGGCGTTCGATCTGCCGGAAGGCAAAAACCTGGTGGGCGCCTTTCATGCGCCGTCGCTGGTGCTGGTCGATACGGCCACCCTGGAAACCCTGCCCCTGGTTGAGCTGCGCTGTGGCATGGCGGAAGCGGTGAAGCATGGGGCGATCGGCGATCCCCTGCTTTTCGAGCGCTTGGAAGTCGACGCCGCGGACCTGGGGCAGGGCCGGTTGCCGCCCGATCCGGAACTGGTCGCGCGTGCCATGGCGGTCAAGGTTCGCACCATCGAGACCGATCCGTACGAGCAGGGGGTCCGCGCCGCGCTCAACCTGGGGCATACCGTCGGGCATGCTATCGAGATTGCCACCCACTGGGGGCTGCGTCACGGCGAAGCCGTGTCCGTAGGCATGGTGGCCGAAGCCCGCCTGGCGGAAGAAATGCGCTTGTGCGAGAAGGGTCTGGCCGCGCGCATGGCCGACGTTCTGCGACAGATGGGCCTGCCGGTCGAAATTCCCGCCGGGATCGACCGGGACATTGTCATGGAGGCGCTCAGGCTGGACAAAAAACGCAAGGATGGCGTGGTGCGCTTCGCCCTGCCCATCGCGATCGGCAGGGTGGAATGCGGTGTCGTGGCGAGCGAATCCCTGTTGCGGGAAATCCTGGCGTCCGATCCGGCGGCGACAGGCGAACGGTGCGGGACGAGGGGCAAGAAAAAAGATGAATGATTACACCGCCATGGACTGGTATTGCGTGATCCAGGGAAAACGCCTGGGGCCCGTGCCCTGGACGGTTCTGATGGGACTGGCCCACGAAGGCAAGCTGCGCCCGGAAGACCTGGTCTGGTGCGAGGTGTTCGGCGACAGTTGGAGACCGGCGGGACGGGTACGAGAGCTCTTTGCCGCCGAATCTCCGTCCGGCATGTCCCTTTCGCCTCTCGCATCCGGCGGAACCTTCGGAGGCGAGCCACCGAAACAGCGGGAATTCGTCGCTGCACCGGTGTACAGTACGCCGCTGACCGATGTGCCGGGACAGGAGCCCGGGGTGCGCCAGGCCGCCGGGGTCGCCGGACGTCGGATGCGCGCCATGTTGTTTCGTCCGTTCGATCTGCCGCGCTGGTTCAGCCTCGGGTTCTGCGCCTGGCTGGCGATGACGGGCGGAGGGTGCCAGACCGGGCCCAACTGGCGACAGGTGCAGAGCCGCATCGAGACCGGTGAAGCGCCCCTGGCGGTGTTGTCGGATCAGTTTCAAATGCTGCTGGATTCGCATCCCCTGCTCACGGCGGGGCTTTCCATGGCGTACCTGGGCAGTATTCTGATCGGGTTGGCGCTGGCGGTGTTCTTTTGCTGGCTGCGTGCCCGGGGCAGCCTGATGGTGCTGCACCGGCTGCATGTTCCCAGCGCCGGGATCGGCGAGTCCTGGCGCGTGGCGGGACTCAGCTCCACGCCTTTGTTCTGGTGGCGCCTGGGACTGGGAGTGACCTGCGGACTGATTCTCCTGGGCATCCTGGTCGGGGCCGTGGGCTCGGTGGGCCTGTCCGTGGTGCGGCAGCGTTCGTGGACGGCCATCATGGCCGCCGTGACCCCGATGTGGTTGGCGGTCTGGTGCGGCATGTTCGGCAGTGTGGCCTTCATGTGGATGTTGTTGAGTTCGCTGGGCTACCATTTCCTGGAGCCGGTCATGTACTGGCGTCGGGTGGGGGTTCGCGATGCCTGGGCGGTTTTGGGCGATTTCTGGCGGCAATACCCCGGCGCCTTGGTGCGCTTTTGCCTCTGTCTTCCGGTCTGGCGCTTCCTGTTGGCCGGGGCGTTGATGCTTTTTGTCGGCTTCACCTGCTGCCTGGGACTGGTACTGCTGTTGTTGCCGTTTATCGGCGCGGTCGTGCTGTTGCCTTTCACCCTGTTTCACCGTGGACTGGGACGTGATTTTCTTGCGTCCTGGCGACCCGATCTGCCGCCGCGCGGGTCGGGATAGGCTGGAGACTGGAGGGTTGAGGGTTGAGGGTTGAGGGTTGAGGGTTGAGGGTTGAGGGTCGAGGTTTGAGTTGCGCGGGGTATTGTTCCGCGCATGCGCGGAAAGGTAGGGCGGCGAGGCCCTTCGCCGCCGCGCGCGGGTCCCCCGCGCGATCCCATCCCCCGCGCGATCCTTGGACATTGGGTGTCGGTCTGTCGGTTATTGGGCATTGAGTTCCCTTCGCCCTCCTGTCCCCGCGCTGGAGTCCGTTTCCATTCTGAATTCGGACTTCTGGATTCTGAATTTCGGCGCGCGGGTCTCCCGCGCGCATTTGGTGATTTTCTTTTTTTCACGGTTTGGTAGCATGGCCTCATGGTTCGTCAAGATACAGCCAGCGAGCAAGGGGGGGATGCGTGGCGTCAGGCGCGCCGTTTCCGGCGCCGTCTCCAGCGCGTGCTGGCGGGACGCGGCCTGGCGGTCGGCGCGGGCATGGGGGCCTGGGGGATCGGTCTGGCGCTCCTGGCGGCACGGTTTGTCGACTGGCCGGTGACCATCGTCCAGCGTCTGCTCTGGATGCTTGGCGTGATCGTCCTGTCGGCGTTGTCGCTGGCGGTGGCGACGCTTCGCCGGACGCCTTCGGTGGCCTGCTGTCTTGCGGCGGTCGACGCGGCCGGCGCGGCGGGAGGGCTTGTGATGTGTCTTGATCTGCCCGGAGCACAGGCCTGGAACGCCAGGGCGACCTGCCTTCCCCGCGTGGACTGGCGCGGCCGTCGTGTCCTGGGCAACCTGGCGCTGGCCCTGCTTTTCTGCCTGCCGACGGTCTTTCTTCCCCGCCGTTTTTTTATCGGGCCCGCTTCCGAGGCCGTTCCGAAGCTCGAACCGCTGGTGGAGCGGGTCGCCGACCGGGTGGAACAGGCGCAGGACGGGCAATTGCTGCCCGAACCCGTCCTGGCCGCCTTCAGCAATCACCTGGCGCGGCTCGGGGAACGGGGCGATGCCGTCGATCCGGCCCGGACGCTGGAAGCGCTCGATCACATCGAAGACGAACTGTCACGCACGCTTGCGGCCCAGGCCGAGGCCCTGGCCGGCGAACAGGCCGCGCTGCAGGCGAGCCTGGCGCTCATGGAAGGCCTGTCGGACCGCCTGGACGAATTTTCCGAGGCCGGCATGCCGTCCGACGAGGTGGTCCGGGCCCTGGCCGAGTTTTTTGAGCATTCGGCGCTGCCCGCGTCGCTTTCCAGCAACCTGCTGGCCGCCTGCCGGGGCGTTCCTTCCCTGACTCCGGCCGAGCTGGAACGGCTGACCGGCATGCTGCGCGAGGCCGGCGCCTGGAACGAAGCCCGCCTGCTGCGCCTGGGCGAGCTGGGACGGATCGAGGGTTCGGCCTGTCGGGGCGCTTCCTGTACCAACGCCGCGGCCTGTGCCGCCGCCCTGGCGCGACTGCTCGAAGGGGACGATCCCGCCGCCGAGGCCGCCGTCCGCCTGGCCTCACTCTCCGGTCGACCCGGCGCCGGAGGCATTACGCGGGGGCGTGGCGATGCCCCGCTGACCTGGACCGATCCCAGCTCCCGCGAAACGGTTGCGTTTCGCGAGGAAACCCTGACGTCGTCCCGCCCGCCCCCGTTCGATCGGGCCCGGCTGGAAGGACTTTCCGCGGCCGCGCCCGACGTGTCGGAGCGTCCGGCCGTCACCCGGGCCGGTGCGCTGGGCGAAGCCGGCGAGGCCCGTGGCGGTTCGTCCCGGGCGCCGATTCTGCCGCGCCACCGCCAAACCGTGGCACGTTTTTTCGAATAACCGACGGAGACGCAACGCCATGACATTACCGACCCCGGAGGAAATCGCACCCGTCAGCGAGGCGCTGAATCGCATGCTGTCACAGATGAACCGCATGCTGCTGGGTCGGGAAGACCTGCACCGGCTCGTGCTGGCCGGTATCCTTGCGCGCGGGCACATTTTGCTCGAGGGCCTGCCCGGCCTGGGAAAGACCGCGCTGGTCAAGGCCGTGGCCGACATCCTCCGACTGCAATTCAAACGCATTCAGTTCACGCCGGACCTCATGCCCGGCGACATCCTCGGGTCGCACATCCTGCAGCCGACCCCCTCGGGCACGCGCGAGCTAGTGTTTCAGCCCGGGCCGGTCTTCTGCAACATTCTGCTGGCCGACGAAATCAACCGCGCCTCGCCCAAGACGCAGTCCGCCATGCTGGAAACCATGCAGGAACGCGCCGTGACGTTGCTCGGCGCCACGCGGCCGCTGCCCGCGCCGTTTTTTGTGTTGGCCAGCCAGAACCCCATCGAGCTGGAGGGAACCTATCCGCTGCCGGAAGCGCAACTGGACCGCTTCCTGTTCCGATTGAATGTCGGCGATCTTGGCGTCGATACCCTGACCGACATCCTGACGGAACGACGTCACGGAACGATCCCCGCGCCGGACTGGACGCTTTCCGGAAAACAGCTCGAGGCATGCCTGGCGATGGTGGACCGGATCGTGCTGCCCGGGGCGGTGGCGAAATGGATCGCCCGGCTGGTGGCGGCTTCGCATCCCGGCGCGCCCGAAGCGCCCCCGCGTATCCGGGCCTGCGTACGCTACGGAGCCTCGCCCCGCGCGGCCATCGCCCTGGCCGAGGCGGCCCGTGCCATTGCGCTGCTGGCGGGACGGCCATCCGTGGGGTTCGAGGATGTGCGCCTGCTCGTCGAGCCGGTTTTGAATCACCGCCTGATTCTGAACTACCAGGCGCGGCTGGACCAGGTGACGGCCTCCGCACTGGCCGCGGAGCTGGCCGGGGCGATCGATGTCGCCGGGATGGATTTGCCGTTCGACCTGGAGGTCAAGCCATGACCCCGAACGGCAGGATTTCCCCGCGGCGGATGTTCGCGAACCCATTGGCCCCGGTCCGGTGTTCACGGTTCCGATGGTTCATGATTTTCGGGCTCATGCTCTCCCTGGTGGAGATGGCCGCGGCGCAGGGGGCGCAAAAGTTGCCGGGCGGGTTGACCTTGACGGAGACGACGCTGGCGCCCAACACCTGGGTTCACGGCATGGTCGAGCGTCGCTTCGTCATCGATAATCCCACGCCGCACAAGCAGACGGTTCACCTGAACCTTCCGGCCAGCTCGTTCATAGGCGGGGGGATGGCCTCCCTGTCGCAGTCGCTGCCGGCAAACGCCGGGATGCGCACCGTGGCCATCCTGCCTCAGCCCGCGATGACCCGGCACGGCATGGGCAACCGCATGAGCGCAAGGGTGGGGCGCCATCCCCCCGAAAATGTCACGTGTCGACCGCTTTATCCCGTTTCCAAGAAATACTATTCCACGGTTCCGATCGGCCTGCTCGTTTCGAAGAGTTTCTCCGCCGAAAAACTGAAGGAACGCCTCGTGTCTCTGGCGACGGAAAGTCCTTCGCGCCATGATTATCTGCGCGGAGACGAAGTATCGAAACTGTCCCGCGAAGACTTGACCGACCGCCTCGTCCATCGCCGGTTCATGGAAAGTTTGAACCCCATGCGCTTTGAAGGGGAGGCCGAGGCCTGGCCGCGTCACTGGCTGGCTTTCAGCCCGTTCGACGGGTGTGTGATCGCGGCGACCGACTACGAGCGCATGCCGGAGGCGTCCCGCCAGGCGTTGCGCGATTTCGCCGCGCTGGGCGGTCAGGTTACGCTTATGGGCATGGCGACGCCTCCGAAAGACTGGAGGGCTTGGCCGGACACCCCGGCCAACAAGCCCCACGGCGAATCCCATCCCTGGTTCGAAATGCGCTACGGCTTCGGCCGTCTGTGCTTGTTGTCGGGCTCCGACGTCGAGACTCTTCCCGATTCGGCCCTGGCGCGCCTGCCGATGGCCTGGGCGCGGGCCGCGCAGCCCTGGCTCGCGCCCCATGACGACACCACGGCCAACCTTGAGGCCATTCCCGTGGCCGACAACGTGCGCGTGCCGGCCCGCACCTTCCTGGTCGTTTTGCTGCTCTTCACCCTGTTGGCGGGGCCCGGCGCCGTTCTGTTCACGCGTCGGAAGAATCGCCGCATCTGGCTGCTGGCGCTGGTGCCGGCCTTTTCCCTGCTTTTCAGTCTTGCGATCCTGGTCTATTCCCTGCTCTCGGAGGGCATTACGCCCTCGCTGCGACGCCAGGCCGTGACCCTGCTCGACCAGGGAAACCGGTGCGCGGTCACGCTCGGCGCGGTCGGGGTCTATGCCCCCGTCTCGCCGCGGGATGGGCTGCATTTCGATTCCGGTACTGAAGTCTCCCCCCTGTCGGATGTCCGTTCCGGACGGATTCGCGTGGGAAGCGACCAGCACTACGTCTCGGGGTGGCTGCAGCCGCGCATGCCGGCCTTCTTTCGGCTTCGACGCGCGGAGCACCGTGCCGAGCGGCTCCTGGTCGACGAGCGCGAGTCCGGTCAGATCGAGGTGGTCAATGCCCTGGGCGCCCCGATCTCATGGTTGCGGGTCCGGGATCGGCGGGGTCGGCTCTTCGAAACCCGGGATTTGGCGCCGGGGGAAAAACGCGGGCTCGCCGATCCGCTGCCACGACCTTCCGGCGCGCGCACGGCCTTCGAAGCATTGGGGGGGACGCAAAAACGGTGTCCCGACGCGGGCTGGAACATCCAGGCCCTGGCGGACGACCTGGCGAACGGACGGGGCGCCCCGGTCGAGCCCGCGCCCGGCCGCTATGTCGCCGTGCTGGACGGCGCCCCCTTTCTGGAAGACCCGCTTGCGTATGCCCGCACCCGGAACTCGGCGCGGTCGATTGTGTTGGGATGGCATGGCGAGGAATAAAAACTCGAGGGATCGCTGACGGCCATGAAGATCGAAATTGACAACCTGGTGCGGCATTTTGGCAAGGTGCGGGCGGTGGACGGGGTCTCGTTCGACCTCGGCTCCGGCGAGGTAGTGGGGTTCGTCGGACCCAACGGCGCCGGCAAAACCACGACTCTGCGGATTGTCGCTACGCTGGACGAGGCCACCGCGGGCGATGTGCGCATCGACGGCGTTTCGATCGCCGACTATCCCGAGACCGGCCGACGCCATATCGGGTACATGCCCGACGCGCTGCCGGAGCATGCCGACATCACGGCCCACGAGTACATCGACTTCTTCGGGCGCGCCTTCGGCATGCGCGGCCAGGACCTGCACCGGGCGCTGGAGGACGTCGAAGCCTTCACCGGGCTGGGTCCCATTCGCGACAAAACGCTCAAAAGCCTGTCAAAAGGCATGAAGCAGCGCGTGAGTCTCGCCCGGGCGCTCGTGCATCGTCCCTCGCTGCTGGTGATGGACGAGCCGGCCAACGGGCTCGACCCGCGTGCGCGGATCGAACTGCGCGAGCTGGTGCGGGCTCTGGCCGAAAGCGGAGTCGCGATTTTGATCAGCTCGCACATCCTCGCGGAATTGAATGAAATGTGCTCCAGCGTGGTCATCATCGAGCGTGGCCGGCTGGTGGGGAACGGCACGGTGGATTCGCTGGCCGGCGCGCGCCGGGAAACCCAACAGGTGCTGGTGCGCGCGCTGACGCCGCTTCCCGATGCGCTCTCGCGGATGCTGCTGGAGTTCCCCGGCGTGATACAGGTCCAGCGGCGCGGCGACGCCTGTCTCGCGGAAATCGGGGCGGGAGCCGAGCCCGCCGCCGACCTGCTGGCGGCGCTGGTGCGGCGCGACGTGCGCGTGATCGAATTTCGCCGCGAGCAGGCCGGACTCGAAGAGGTCTTTATGAAAGTCACCAGGGGGGAGATCGCATGAGCATCCGGGACGGGATCAATCCGATTGCATTGAAGGAACTGCGGCAAATGGTGCGCAGTCGCATGGTTTCCGCGGGGCTGATCGGGTATCTCCTGGTGGTGATGAGCACGGTTGCCGTCGTGCTGTTGAGCTCGCGCAACGAACTGCGGGGCGGGGTGTCCATCGGGGCCCAGGGGCTGGGTCAGAATGTGTTCGGCGCGATTTATTTCATCCTATGCGGACTGCTTCTTTTTGCCATGCCCTTCTACGTCGGGTTCCGGGCGGGGGCGGAGCGCAGCGGCGAACACCTGGACCTGCAATACACGACCATGCTCGTGCCACGTCAGATCGTCGACGGCAAGGTGACGGCGTCCGTCGTTCTGGCGCTCTTGTTTGCCAGCGCCTCGCTGCCCTTTCTGGCCCTCTCGTACCTGCTGCGCGGTCTCGACCTCATCCAGGCGCTGGTGGCCACCGGGATGTTGATTCTCGCGGCCGTGGCCTGCATTTACGAGGCGCTCTTCCTGGCCGTGGTGTCCACGTCGCGCATCTTCCGCGTTCTGATCGTCTTGTGGGTGCTTTCGTTCCAATCCATGATTGTCGGGAGTGTCTTTGGCGTCGGCATGGCGTTGCTTTCCTCGGGCGGATTCTCGCTGGCACGCGGGGCGGATCTGATCGCGCCCGGTCTTTTTCTGGCCGGCTGGCTCAGCCTTTGCCTGTTACTGCGCGCGGTCATCCTCTCGCTTGTGATGCCGTCCGCGGCCAATCGGGCGCCGGGCCTGCGCGGGTGGATTGCGGGCCTGTGGCTTTTCTGGGGGGGCATCGCCGGCGTGGCCGCGGGGCGGACCTCCTCCGTGACTCCGGTCATGGTCTGGTGCTTGATCTCCGTGGTGCTCTTTGCGGTCTTCGGGGCCTTTTCGGCCTCGACCGCGCCGGGATACAGTCGGAGAGTGCTGGCCGATGTCGCGGCGGGACGGTGGCGCCGGCGCGGGCAGTTCCTTCGCTTTTCCGGCGCCGAAAACGGCATGCTCTGGGCGCTCCTTTGCGGGGGGGCCACGGTCATGGTGGGCTTGGGGACCGAGGCGCTTCAGGATTTGGGGTGGAAAACCGGCATCAATCATGGACCGGGGGCGCTGCAGTTGGCGGGACTGTTTTGCAGTCTTACGGCCTTCGTCTGGACCTTGCGTGCCGCCTGGCAATGCGGTCTGCATCGCAGGCTGAGTTATCGGCTGGTGGGAATCGCGGCGCTGGTGCTGATGGTATTGGGCTGGGTGCTGCCCTACCTGGCCACGATCGGAACCCCGCAACAAACCGCCGCCTGGTATTTCG
>CAZIUM010000035.1:0-19732 GCA_964542285.1 uncultured Lentisphaerales bacterium | reverse complement strand
AGCTATTTTGTCGGCGCCTATCCCTCGGCCTGCGGCAAGACGGCCACCGCCATGATTCCGGGGGAAACCCTGGTCGGCGACGATATTGCCTATTTCCGAAACATCGACGGAGAGTTCCGCGCGGCGAATGTCGAGCGCGGCATCTTCGGAATCATCCGGGATGTCAATGCCGTGGACGATCCGGTGATCTATCGCACGCTGCAGAGCGCGAACGAGATGATCTTCTCCAATGTGCTCACCGGTCCCGACAACAACCCCTACTGGGATGGAATGGGACTCGAGACTCCCAAGGAAGGCAAGAACCACGCCGGGGCCTGGAAGGAAGGCGACCAGGATGCCAAGGGCAAGGAAATCCCGATTTCGCACGGCAACGCCCGCTACACCATCCGCATGGAATATCTTGAAAACCTCGATCCGCACTGGAACGACCGCGACGGCGTGCCGGTCAGCGGTGTGCTGTACGGCGGACGCGATTCCAACACCTCCGTGCCGGTCGAAGAATCCTTCGGGTGGGAAGATGGCATCATCATGAAGGCCTGTACCCTCGAATCGGAGACGACCTCTGCCACGCTGGGCAAGGAAGGGGTTCTCAAGCCCCAACCGATGGCCAACCTGGACTTCATCAGCTATCCGATCGGCGAATACGTTCAGAACAACCTGGACTTCGGAAAGAATTTGCAAAAAGAACCGCCGATCTATGCCACCAATTACTTTCTCAAGGATTCCAACGGTAAGTTCTGCGTCAGCAAGATCGGCAAAAAGGTCTGGCTGCATTGGGCTGAAGGACGCGTCAACGGGGAATACGAAGGGTACGAGACCCCGACCGGCATCATTCCAAAATACGAGGACCTGGCTCCGCTCTTCAAGTCCCTGGTGAACGAGGACTACTCGCGAGAAGCGTACGAATACCAGTTTTCCTTCCGGTGCGACGCCTGGATCGAAAAGCTGGACCGGGCGATTGACTTCTTCAAGAAGAACGTGCCGGATTGTCCGGAAATCCTGTATGTCAAATGGGATGCCGCCAAGCAGAAAATCCTGGCCGCCAAGGAGAAGTACGGCGCCATGATCAAGCCCGGCGACTTCCAGGGATGATCCGCTTCGATAGCGTCGCCATGTGACAGGGAGAGGACCGCGTCCTCTTCCTGTTTTTATGGAGGGTTGCATGGGGTCCCCGGTGAAAATCGCCCAGATCGGTATCGGTCACAATCATGGTTCGGAAAAAATGCGCACGGTGCGCAATTTCCCGGAACTTTTCGACGTCGTCGGAGTGTGCGAACCCGATCCGTCCTGGCGCGCGCGGCGCGGGACGTTGGAAGCCTACCGGGGACTGCCGTTTTTAGATGCGGAGGAGCTTCTGTCGTGGCCCGGGCTCGATGCCGTGATGGTGGAGACCGACGTTTGGAACCTCACTCCGACGGCCAGGCGCTGTGTCGAGCGCGGTTTGCACGTTCACATGGACAAGCCCGCCGGCGAGGACTTGGCCGAATTCACCGCGCTGCTGGATCAGGCGCGCGCGCGCAAGCGGGTGCTCCAGCTCGCCTACATGTACCGTTACAACCCCGCTTTTCAATTTGCCCTGGAGCAGGTACGGTCCGGCGCGCTGGGCGAGATTTTCGAGGTCGACGCCGTCATGAGCACCGAACATCCACGCGAGTATCGCGACTGGCTGCGGCATTTCAAGGGGGGCTCGATGTACATCTTCGGCTGCCACCTGATCGACCTCGTGATTACACTGATCGGCAAGCCGGAGCGTGTCGTTCCCTTTCTCAAGCAAACGGGGCATGAAAACGTTAAGGTTTACGACACCACGCTGGCGGTGCTGGAATATCCCCGGGGCGTTTCGACGGTGCGCGTCAGCTCCGTGGAGGTGAACGGCTACGGACGCCGGCAGTTGGCAATTCTGGGCACCCAGGGCAGTATCGAGATCAAGCCGCTTGAAAAACCCACCCGGATTACGTACGCAAAGGCCGGTGGAGGCAGCATCTATTGCGATCGCAAGGAAGTCGTCCAACTTCCGCCCATGACGGGGCGGTACGACGGGCTGATGCGCGACTTTGCGCTCTGTGTGCGCGGCGACAAAGAAAACCCTTTCAGTTACGAACACGAAAGGATCGTTCACGAGGCCACGCTGCAGGCCTGTGGCCTGACGTCCGGCGGGACGGGGTTCGACCTCGTGAAGTCGGAGGGTGAGAAATGAAATTGCAAGGGATGTCGGCCCTGGTTTCGGGTGGAGGCGGGGCCATTGGACGGGCGATTGCCTTGAAGCTGGCGGAAGCCGGCAGCGATGTGGCGGTTGTGGATCTGGATGCCGTCAAGGCCGATGCGGTGGCGGACGAGGTCCGTTCGCGGGGACGCCGCGGGATCGCCTGCGTTTGCGACATCCGGTCGCATGACGCCGTGCGGGATGGGGTCGAGCCCATCGCAACGGAGCTGGGTGCCATCGACATTGTCGTCAACGCGGCGGGCGGGAGCGCGCGCTCCCGCATGGCATGCTTCGAAAAACTCGACCTCGAAGTCTTCGACCGGATTCTCGACGTCAACCTGCGCGGAGCCTTGTACTTGATTCATGCCGCGTTGCCGCATCTGGTCCGGCGCAAATACGGTAAGATCGTCAACATCGCCTCGATCGTGGCCCTGGGCGGAAAGGAACGTTGCGTCGATTACGCCGCCGCGAAGGGGGGATTGCTGGCCGCCACGCGGTCGCTGGCATTGGAACTGGGCAGATACAATATTACGGTGAACTGTGTTTCGCCGGGGCTGGTGCCCAGGCCGGACGCCCTGCCGTCCGACCCGGCCGCCTTTGCCCGGCGCCACACCTGTCTCCATCGCACCTGCTCGCAGGAGGATGTTGCCCAGGCGGTGCTGTATCTCGTTTCGCCGGCAGCCGACGGCATCACCGGGCAGAACCTGGTGGTCGACGGCGGCCGCAGCCTGGGGTTGCGAGGCGATACCTGAGCCCGCATTGGGGTCGGCGTCAACGCCACAGGGAATGCAGCAAACGGCTGGCCCGGTCCACGATCCGGTCGCCGGTATCGAATCCGAATCGCGTCCAGTAGATGGGGTCCCCTGAGTACCCCCCGCCGCACAGGGCCGAGGGGGTGGGACAGTAGCCGTGATAGCCGTCGGTCAGACCGAAGATCGCGGTCATGGGCGCGGGGCTTCGGCGTCGCATTTCCAGTCCATATTGGCAGAACAGCTCGCAGGGCTGGCTGACGATGGCGAGATCCCCCAGGCGGAGTGCGTGGAGGGCCAGCAGGTCCGTGGGGTCCTCTCCGAAGCGGTTTTGAAGCAAGGCGGTTCCATGCGCCATCGCCATTTCCATGCCGGGAACCTTCTCGCCGGCATCCACGCGTGCCAGAACGCTTCGGGCCCAGGCCAGCTTTTCCTCGCTGGGGAGTCGTAAGCGCACCTTCAGGTCCGTGAAATCATGGCGCATTTCCAGGTCCGGCAGCGGCGGGGCTTCATGCAAAAGCCGCAGCGTTTCGCCGGCCAGCAGATGTCCCAGGCGCGCCAGTTGCCGGTCAGGGGATTCCCGTCGTTCGGTTCGGGTGATGTCATGGGTGCAGATGTCGCCCTGGGCGCCGTTGAAGAACAGCACCGGGATCTCGCCCAGCGCCTGACGCAGAAAACCGCGTGCCGTTCCCGGGAAGTCGGCCGAGTAAAAATCGGCGCCGTAAAAAGTACAGGGGTGACCGGTGTTCGCCTGCAGGACGGCGAGAGGCCGTCCGTCCGGCGTATCCAGTTCAATCGCGGTGTGGGTGGGATCGTCGGGGCCTTCGAGGCCGATAAAATCCTCGCGGCGCGTGTCGCCGAACATCGAGTGCGTGCCGTCGGACCAGCAGCAGCGACGGTTGTACCCGATGCGCGCCCTGCCCTGTCCATAACGCAACACGGCCTCCGTGGCACGATGGACCGCGCGGGAGGCCAGCTCCGCCAGCCGCCGGACCAAGTCCCCGAGGTAGCGCTCGTCGATGGCCTTCCGGTAATTCGACGGAATAATGGACGGACCGCCGGTGTGAGTGCTTCCGACAAGAATATTTCGCGCCGGCACCCCGCTGGCCGCGGCCATGGCATTCCGGGCCGCGATCGTCCAGCGCGGTTCGAGGCCGCCCAGATCACAACTGACCAGCAGCATCGCGGTGTCGTTGCGCGCAAGGTACAGGGCGTTGGCTTCCAGTTCATCGCGCACGGATCGGGCCGTGCCGCCAACCGTGGCACCCTGAATGACGGTGCCCAGTTCGTTGGTGATGAGGGTGGTGGCGGCTCCGCATTGAATCATGATGGCTCCTCGATGTTATTCTGCCCAGGCAAACTGGGGGTTCTGCGATTTGACGATTTGGGCGATCCGCACGACGGCAAAGGCCTCGGCGCTCCGGATCGGAAACGGAATGCCTTGGCGAAGCGCAGCGTGAAGATGGCGCGCCGTTTCGGTTTCGACATGATCCCACATGTTGGTGTCCGGTTCGACCTTCAGCGTCTTCTCGATCCAGGGTAGTCCTTCGGCGTTGGAAGCCACGCCGGATTGCGGCGGCGCCTCGGAAGAGACCGTAACCCGCGGCAATTCGACATCCGGATCGATATAACGCAAATGGATGCGTTTCTGATCCGGGCAAACCAGGCTGCCGCGGGTTCCATGAAGGGCGCAATAAGGGCCGGGCAACGCGATGGCATCGCTGATTTCGATGTCGGCCGTCCTGTCGTTGGCGCCGGTCAGCAGGATTTTCACATGGTCGTCGGCGTCGCCCGGCGTATTGATGCGATCGAGCCGGCTCCAGACCGAACGGACCGGACTTTGCAACAATTGCAGCGCATGATCGATTATGTGGGGGCCCCAGCAACTCAGTTGCCCACCGCCATGTTCCAGCATGGACTGCCAGTCGTTGCGGAAACGGAAGGGGTGATGGCGGCAGAGCTTGATCGTAAAGACATCGCCGAGCAGATTTTCGGCAAGCAACCGGCGGATATGCTGGAAGGCGGGCTCGAACCGGTGATTGTGCAGAAAAAACAGCTTGCCGGGATAATCCTGGTCGGCCTTCTCCAGCTTGGCGAGGTCGTCCGCCGTCACGGCAACCGGTTTCTCGAGCAGGACGGTCTTGCCGGCTTCCAGGGCCTGGAGAGCATGCCGGGTGTGCAGTCGCGACGGCGTGGAGACGATGACCAGTTCCAGGGCCGGATGCGCCAGAAGTTCAGTCAAACTGTTGCAGGCGGCACCGTTGTATTCCGCGGCGGCATTGGCGGTTCGGGCGGGGTTGCGGTCGCATGCGGCCACAAAGCGATAGCGTTCCCGGTCCTCCGAGAACCGTTTGCCGTGGACAAGCCCGATTCGTCCCAATCCGCAAATGCCAAAGTTGATAGGTTTCATGCGTTCTTCCGTCATAATTCAGTTCCGATCCGATGCCAGAGGTTCACAGCGACCTCCGGGCCAGGGGGTATACCCCGCTGCTGCCAGCAGGACGGCCTGCACGAGGAGTTCGTGGCGGTATGGATAGGGATTTTCGATTTCGCCCCGGATGATGCGCGCCAGTTGGAGCAATTGTTCCCGATAACGATTCGGTACGCCTTTCAGGGGGACGGTATGGGTGCCGGCGGCAAAGGAATCGTTGGCTTCGAGCAGCGACAAGCGTAGCTCGATCGGGCTCCCATCCTGACGTTCGAGCGGTTGCCATTCGATGGTTCCGCGGGTCCCGCAAAGGGTCATGCGCCGGTGATTCAGCCCGTCCACCTCGCGGCTGCAGGCCCGCAGCGTGGCGGTGGCATGCGGGTACTCAAGCAGCGCGAGGCCATGGTTGAGAATGCCGGGGGCGACGTCGCTGGTCGATTTCAGCACGGGAATTACCCGGTCCGGGGTCCCCAGGAGCGACACGACGACATCGACGAGGTGCCCGCCCAGGTTGTACAGGATGCCGCCTTTGAATTCGCCCAGGTAATCCTGGTAGGCATCGCCACCATAATTGTGGCTCATCCCGGCTTGAATTTCAAAGAGGTCGCCCAGCCAGTTTTCGCGGACCGCCCGGTGACAGAATTGAATGGCGGGATTGGTGCGCAGCATGTAGCCCATTTGAAGCGCAAGCCCCCGCTCGGCGCAGCCTTTGATGAGTTGTTCAAAGGGGGCCAGGGTTTCGCCGCCGGGTTTGTCCAGGTGCATGTGCAGACCTCGTTGCATGCAACGCAGCGCCGTGGGGATTAAATCCGCGTTGGCCGTTTCGATTGCGACCGCCCGCAGATCGGGGGTGGCCAGCAGTTCCTCCTCGGTCATCCAGGACAAGCCGGCATAAGGCTCCAGGTTGTTTCCGGCGAACCGGGCCTCGCGGGATTGGCGGTCGTCCACGACGCCCACGAGCTCATAGACATCGCTCAATTGTCGCAACGCCGAGACTTTGGCGGCGGCATGCTCGTGGCAGATGCCGATCTGGCCGATCTTGATTCTGTCCATGGAAGCAACACGCTACCATCTTTCCGCGCGTTTCGCAGCGATAAATTGACCTGATAAATAGACACTGTTTCCCCTCGCAGGGCCAGCAGGGCTTGAGACCGCCCAGGCGCTTATGGTAGAATCGCTTTTTTAGGGAATTCGTCGGCATGGGTGGCGGGAAGCCATCCGGAAATAGAGGCGCAATGAAGAAAGTCAAGCTGGGACTGGTAGGAATTGGTGCGGTCGGCACCGAGATGATCAAGGTGCTGCGGCAACGCGATTTTCCCGCCTCCGAGATTCGCATCCTGGCGCGCAGCGAGCGGGATGAAGAGATCGCGGGGGAGCTGTTTCATGTGTGCGCGACGACGCCCGAGGCCTTTGAAGGCCTCGACCTGGCCCTGTTTGCCGGGACCGAAGGGGCCAAGGGCGCCGCCCGGCAATTCGGGTCGGAAGCGGTCCGGCGTGGATGCGTGGTGGTGGACAATGGCGACGATTTTCGCATGGAAGCCGACGTCCCGTTGGTTATTCCCGAAATCAACGTCGAGGCCCTCAATGACCATCATGGCCTGGTCGCAAATCCGAACTGCAGCACGATCATTGCCCTGATGGGCCTGGCGCCGCTGCACCGGGTGGTTCCGATTCGGCGGGTGATTGCCGTGACCTTCCAATCGGTCAGCGGTACGGGGCGCGCGGCGATCGAGGAGCTTGAGCAACAAACGCGGGAATGGGCGAAAGGCGAGCCCCCGGCCCACAACGTTTACCCCAAGCCGATTTCCTTCAACGTCTTGCCCCAGATCGGCAGCGGGAAGCCGGGCTTCCCCGGGTTTACGTCCGAGGAAGTGAAAATGCTGCGCGAAAGCCGCAAGATTCTGGGCGCGCCTGACCTCAAGGTGTCGGCGACCTGTGCGCGGGTGCCGGTTTTTTATGCCCATGCCATGGCCTTGCATGTGGAATTCGCGGCGTCTTTGGAGCCGGAGCGAGCCAGGGAAATTCTGGCGCAGGCGCCGGGGGTCGTGGTGCGAGACGATCTTGAAAATGGAGAATTCCCGACGCCGCTGGATGTGCAGCATGGTGACGAGGTGCAGGTAGGACGCATTCGGAAAGACCCCACGCTGGACCATGGCCTTGCCTTGTGGGTCGTGGGCGACAACATTCGCAAGGGGGCCGCGCTGAATGCGGTCCAGATCGCCGAAGAACTGATGCGACGCAATCTTCTGTCCAAGGAGCGGTAGCCGCGGACTCGGCACCGGCTCTTTTGTCCATTTCAATCCCATTGGAAAGAGTAGCTTATGAACCCATCTACAATTTTTGCGCGTGCGTTGTCTGTGTTGTTGCTGGGGCTCTGCCTGCCGCTCATGGGGGCCTGGGAGGATACCGGGGTTCCGGTTCGGCAGACCAGACCCCGCGCACCGGAAAACACATCGCGACCGCCGCCGGCATCCCGCCCGCGGTCCAGGGGGGTGCCCCTGGAGCCGCGACCGGCGTTGGAACCCTCCGCGCCGCGCGTTCAGGGGGTGGTCCCCAGGGACCTTTATTCCACGTTCCTCGATACGCCCGGAGAAGCCGAAAAGCGGTTTCGCCTGATGCTGCCCCTGCCGGCCCCCGTCGGCGCCGGCGACCAGGATCTGACCATCGGGGAAGTGGACGCGAGGTTTGTCCTGGCGGATTGGCGCAATGTGCTGGCCGGCGACATGGGGCTGGATTTCCGTCTGCACAGCATGTTTTTCGGCGGGGATGCGGGCATGGAACTGATGCCGACGGCGTTGCTGGCCCTGCCGTTGGATTTTCGCTGGACCTGGCGCTATCTTCATGGCGGATCGCTGCAAGTAGGAGCCGCTCCGGGTATTTACAGCGATGCGGAAGCCCTTGGCGGGGACATGTTCGGTCTGCCGTTTCACCTGTCATGGTATCAGGTGATCCATCCGCGTTTTTCCTGGATGGCCGGAGTGGAAATCCGTCCCGGATGGGATCTGGTCGTCTGGCCCTTGATCGGTTTCGCCTGGGAGCCCTCCGAATTCATGCGCATGGAACTGGCCCTGCCGCGCAGCCGACTCGATTTCAGGCTGGGGATCGTCTCGCTTATCGGCACGGCGGAATGGCGCAACCTGACCTATGCCATGTCCGGAGACGATGGAGAACCGGACGACCTGACGTCCGAGGACATCCTGGTGAGCGGCGGGTTGCAACTGCGCCCGGCACGGAATTTCAGTCTGACTCTTGAAGCGGGCATGTTGTTTGAGCGCAGTCTCACCGTGGAAGGCGAGATCGGCAAGGACAAGCTGGAACTGGATTCCGCTCCGTTTGCCCGGGTGACCCTCGGGGGCGCGTTTTAGGATTCGCAACCTGGCGAAAGGAAAGTGTGACATGGCGGCAATCGTTCTTGACGGCAAGGCAATCGCGGCACAATGGCGAAAGGATATCGCGGAAGAGACGGAAGCGCTGAAACTGCGCGGCGACCTCGTTCCCGGACTGGGTGTGGTGCTGGTAGGCGACGACCCGGCGTCCTTGTCTTATGTCACGGCCAAGGAACGTGCCTGCGCGACGGTGGGATTCCTGTCCCGGGAGCATCGGCTGCCTGTGCATGCCACCGAAAAGCAGGTGCTGGAAACGGTGAAGGCCCTGAACAACGACCCGGCGATCCACGGAATCCTGGTGCAGTTGCCCCTGCCGCCCCAGATTCGTGAGGAAATCGTCATTGAGGCTATTGATCCCGGCAAGGATGTCGATGGGTTTACCCCGGTCAATGTCGGGCGCATGCTGATCGGGAAGACATGCTTTCTGCCCTGCACTCCCAATGGAATCGTCCGGATGTTGATCGCCGCCGGCATTAAGACTGAGGGGAGACATGCCGTGATTGTCGGGCGCAGCAACATTGTCGGCAAGCCCTTGGCGCATCTGCTAATGCGCAAGGCGCCGGGCGGCAATGCCACCGTGACGGTCTGCCACACCGCCACGCGCGACCTGGCCGCCTTCACCAGCCAGGCCGACATCCTGGTCGTGGCGGCCGGACGGCCCAACACCGTAACCGGCGGCATGGTCAAGCCGGGGGCGGCGGTGATCGACGTGGGCGTCAATCGCATCCCCGATCCCGAGTCGCCCCGCGGGTATCGCCTGGCGGGAGATGTGGATTTCGCCACCGTGAAAAACGTGGCCGGATGGATCACGCCCGTGCCCGGCGGGGTGGGGCCGCTGACCATCGCCATGTTGTTGCGCAACACGCTGACGGCTGCCTGCCGGCGCTACGCCGGTCAGGAAAAGTAGACCCGGCGTCCAGAGTTCAGGGCGCAATTCGGGACGTTAACCGGAACGGCCGACCGCGCCGAACCTCTTAACCCATTTGACGGGGGCGGGGTTATGCGGAATGCGAGCGATTCGTGACGTTTTTTTCGCCGCCGTCTTTCTGGCGTGAGTCGGGAACGGCCTCGGCGCGGGACAATTCGTCGCGTTCCAGCACGGCCATGACCTGTTTGATGTTGGTGGCTTGCATGATTTCCCGCCGGCCCTCTTCATCCAGTGCGCGCGCGATCCTGCCGGTGAGCCGGGCATAATCGCCGGCGGCGTCCTGCGGCATCAGCACCATTACGAAAATACGAGACGGTTTGCCGTCCATGGCGCCGAAATCGACGCCCTCTCGACTGATACCCAGTGCGCAGACCATGCGGTCGACGGCTTCCGTGCGCGCGTGCGGCAAGGCTACGCCGTGTTCCATGCCCGTGCTGGACTTATGTTCCCGCGCCAGGAGTGCCTGGCGCACTTCCGCGGTGTTGGTGACGGCGCCGGTACGCGAACAGAGCGCCAGCAACTGGTCGATGATTGATTCCCGGTTGCGTCCGGTCAGATTGAGCCCGATGCTGTGCCATTGCAGACAGGCCAGGGCTCCCTTGCCTTGACGCGGTTGCCTGGAGTGGGAGTCGCTGATTGCTTCCTGCAATACGGCCTGCATGTCTTCCGCCGTGTCGCAGGCCAGCAAGGCCGTGCGCCAGCGGCTGTTCAGAATGCCACTGAGCCCGGCAATGGCCTGCAGCATCGGCGCGGGTTTGTGCAAGGGGGCCAGCAGCAGCACGACAATGCGCGCCGGCTGACCATCCAGGCACCCGAAGTCGATGCCTTCCCGTTTCAAGCCGATGGCGCAGACCAGACGGTCCACTGCCGCGGTTCGTGCATGGGGCAAGGCTACTCCATGTTCCAAACCGGTGGTAAATCCCTCCTCGCGCTGCACGACGTCATTAAGTGCCGCATGCCGGTCGTGAATCAGCCCTTCTTCGTTCAGCATTTCGATCAATTCCGTAATGGCGGCGGCCTTGGTATCGGCCATCAGCCGTGGACGCAGGGTATTGACGCCGAGAAATTTTTTGACGATCGCGACGGATGCACGTGGCAGTTGCGCGGCAAACTGCACTCCCCGCACCAGTCCGATGGCATCGAGCGGCCGGCGCAACTCCAGCAGATGGCGTTCGATTCCGGCCAGCACTTCGACCATGGCGCCGTTCACCAGGGGGCGGTCCGTGGCGGCGCAATCCACGATCATGCGATCGCCATCGGTACGCAGTCCCAACGTGACGTCTTCTCGGATCAGTTGGAAAATTGCGGCACGACGATTGATCAGGCGCACATGAAAGCCTTCGGTTTCAAACACATCGATCAGCCGTGCGACAATCGCGCGGGAAGCGTCGTACGAGGGAAAGGGAAAGTCCTGATGATGCACGGTGGTGACCGTGTCTCCATCGATCAAGCCGGATTTTTCACGGATGAAGACCTTGTGCAATACGGGGAGCGCGGCCAATTCGGTAGCGATCACCAGAAGGACCATCGCCATGGCGATTTCGGCATTGCAGAGCCCCGTGAAATAGGATGTGGCGGCAATCGTCAACGTGATTTCTCCTCTGGGCAGAAGCATGGAGGAAATGCGCAACCAGCCGAGTTGGTTGTAGCCGGCCACCCCGGCCATCGGCCGCGATCCCAGGGCCTTGCCGGCTACCGTGCAAACCAGCAGTACCGCGGTCAGCAGCCAGACGCGCGAACTCGACAGAATGTCCAGGGGTAGAAGCATGGCAAACAAGGCAATCGTGGTGGGCACCAGGGCGGTATGCAACAACTCGAGTTTTTCTTGCACGGCATGGCGCCAATCGGAACCGGCCAACGCCACGCCGGTCAGGTAGGCACCTCCCAGCGCCGACATTCCTGCCTGGCCCAAAACGCCCGCGACCAGCATGGCCAGAGCAAACACCAGCGTGGCGATCCCGGCGGTGTTGCGCGGTTCGAAGTGGGTTCGGGCGGCGCGCGCGGCCGCCCAGAAACAGAGCACGCCAATCGGAACCATCGTCACCGCCGAGTGCCACAAGGCGCGCCAGGCGATGCCCAGGGGATCGGATCCATTTTTCGGAACAAGGAAATAGCCTGTCGCCGCGATCAGCCAGAACACTCCCGACAAATGATCGGCAATGGAAGCCACCATGGTGTCGGCGCCTTCGGGCGTTTCCAATTTGCGCAGACGCGACAGCATGCGGGTGGTGGTGCCGGTGGAGGCGAAGGACAGCGCAACCCCCGTCAGGAAGAGGCTGCCGATCCATGTGTCGGGAGATGATTCGGCCAAAAGAAACGCACGCAAGACAAAGAGTCCCAGGAAGGTCAGAACGATGGCGCCCAGGTTGCCAAGAACGCCGAACCCGATGATCCCGGCGTTGCGGCGTCTGGCAAGACGAACGTCCGTTTCCAGCCCCATCATGAAAAGCAGGGACAAAAGCGCGACCTGGACCAGAATGGTCCAGGTGCCTCCGATTGGCAGGTGGCGTTCGATCATCGGACCCAGACCGTCGCGCAGGCCAGCCAGGGACACTTTTCCGAGCAGCAAGGGACTCAGCAGGAAGCCGGCGGCCAACTCTCCCAGGTTGAAGGGCAGCCTCCAATGGTCGCACAGCATGCCTCCCAGCCGGGCCGTCACGGCCAACAGTCCAAACAGTAGCAGCATCGACGTGACGGGGGGATGAGTTGTGGGCTGGTTCGTGGCGGCCAGGGCACTGGTGGCGATGCAAGCGAACAGGACGATCGAAAAATGGCGTTTGAAAGGCATCGGTAAGGTGTTGACAAAAAAAATTCCGGTTCAGGATACGGTCCGTTTGCGTCCCGCGCGTCGGGTCAGACAAAACATGCAGGCATCATAACGCTTGTTGCCCTGCATGGCAACGATGGCAACGAGGGTGTGCGTTTGAATCTGTTGAATCTTGTTCAAAGATCGAATAAGGTGTCAACTTGTCACCTTGAGATTCGGTAATTTAACTCATTTCGGGAGGTCGCCATGAAAGCACGGGACTTGATTTTTTCGCGACGGATTGTCGTTTTACGGCATGGGCTCTTGTGCCTGCTCGCCTTTCTGATGGCGCACCCCCGCATTCTTTGTGCCCGCGCTCCCTTTTTCTCCGCGGGTCAGACAACCTGGCGCATCTGCGTGGCCGAAGCGGCAGAGCCCGCGGTGCGGCACGCGGTCGAGGAACTTACCAACGCTCTTGCGAAAATTTCCGGCATCGACTTTCCGGTCCAGGTCGGCGGCGAAGTGCCGGAGGGGGAGGCCATCGTGATCGGCGATCTGACCCACGCCCTGGTTCGGCGCCATTCGCGCGAACTTCAGTTGGCTCCGGACGAAATCGAGCAGACCGCCGTCAAGACCATCGGCAACCGATTGTTCCTGGCCGGAAACCAGCCCCGGGGGGCGCTGTATGCGGTCTATGTTTTTCTCAACCGTGCGCTCGGGGTGCGCTGGCTCTGGCCGGGAGATTCGGGCGAATTCATGCCAGGGCACAGGCGCTGGACGCTTCCGGACCTGGACTTCCGGCATGTTCCGGGATATGCCTACCGCGGATTTCACTTGTGCGGCGACTGGCGCGATCATCAGAGTTTTCGAATCTGGATGGGGCGCAACTTCATTAACATTCACCGGCATGCGGCTTCTTCCCACGAGAAGCGTCTCGGGTTTCATTCGATGTATTCCTCCCACAACGCGCACTTGAAAGCCTTGGAGTATTTCGAGGATCACCCCGAGTACTTCGCCGAAATCGAGGGCAAGCGCTATCCGTCCAGCATCTGCATGAGCCATCCCGAGGTGCTGGAGCTTGTGGCCGAAAAGTTGCGCGAATACCTCAAGCACCGGCCGCATGTCGAGATTCTCAGTATCTTTCCGAGCGACAACCAGGACTACTGCCGGTGCGAGGCTTGTTCCCGAATGGATGTCTCGACGGCCTGGTTCGACTTTTACAACCGGCTTACTGACGCATTAAAGGCCGATTTTCCGGATTTGAAATTTACGACCATTGCCTACCAGGGATACCGCACGGTGCCGAAGTGCGAAATTCGCAACACCTTGTTCGTGGAATACGCCACCTATATGCGTTGCAATGCCCACCCCTTCGCCGACGAGAGTTGTCCGCGCAACGCGAAAGTTCTGGAGTCTTTCGACGCCTGGGAAAAAACCGGGGTTCCGATCGGCAATTACGGGTACGAGTTTGACATCTTCCGCCGCGACTCCTCACGCTTTGTGCCCTTCTTTACGATGATCGAAGATGCCATCCGAGAGGGGCATCGCCGCAAGCAGGTTGCCTTGATCACCGAGGTGAGTCTTTCTCCCCGTACGGGGCCGGTTACCTCCGTCACCTCGGTGCAAAATCGCCTGCCGATTTATCTTTACGCGCAACTGATGTGGGACCCGTCCCGTTCCACGGACGACCTGCTGGCGGACTGGTGCCGCACCGCCTACGGCGACGCATCCGCCGCCATGCTGGAAACCTTTCGCGCCATGAATGCGGCCTGGACGGGGATGGATCGTCATCCCGGCATCCTGGGCAACTCCCTCAGTGTGGTGGATGCTTTCCTTACGCCATCGCTTCGGCAACAGGTGCGGCAGGCCTTCGGGAAGGCGGAGTCCGCACTGGCGAAACAATCGCCGTCCCCGGCCCGCGATCGCGCCCTGGAAGCATTCGAGCGCGAGCGGATCCTGTACAAACAGTGGCAGGATCTGGCGGACCTGAAAAGCGGCAGTGTACCGCTGGTGAACGCTCCAAGACTGGATAACACCACCCATTTCACCGATGAGGTCTGTCGTCCCGTACTGCTGTCGTCGGAGGATGCCGCTGTCGCGACGGAAGTTCGAGTGGCATGGACAACGAAGGCTTTGCTGCTGCGCTGGCATTGCCAGGAGCCGCATCCCGATCGAATCCGCGCGTTGGCGGCCACACGCGACGAGGGGGTTATGGACGACGATGCCGTAGAGCTTGAAATCTCCACAGGAACGTCCGGTGAAACCTGCTTTTTCGCCGTCAATTCCAAGGGGGTTCAGGCGGATGCGCGACGCTCGACGGTCGGGGTGCTGGAACCGCAGTGGAACCCCGCCTGGCGCAGTGACATGGCTCTGGGCGAAAAGGATTGGCGGGCCGATTTCGTAATTCCTTTTGCCGCCATCGGGGAGGCCCCCGCGCCGGAGGACCGTTGGCAAATTCGGTTGCGCCGGACGGGGGGGAGCCGGGCGGGAAGATCGCAGGTGGTTTTTCCCACGAACATGCCGGCCATGCTTTTTTTCAATCGTTCCCCCGCCACCGGACGGCAACTGCTCTATTGGTCCGGTGCTCCTGCGCGCGAACAGGCGCGAGACCCCCAGCGGCGTCAGAATTTCATGCACGCCGGCTGGGACCTGCACATCTGTTCCACGCAGGAGACGCTGCGGGCCGCGCATCCGATCGCCGATGCCTATTGGTTTCGTCATCCCAACGGACCGGCCAAGGTCCCGGAGGACTACTGGAGTCGGCATCTGGTGCCCGCCGTAAGCAACGGTGCCGTGGCGGTTTTTGTCTCCTACTGGAACATTCCCCTCGAACGTTATTTCAAGGACCCCTCGTTCGAGGTCCAGGTAACCAGTGTCAAGGGACTGCCGCTCTCCGGGCGTCGCACCTCCCATATCGCGCCCGGCGATTGGAGCGCGAAGCCCCACGATATTGCGCGCAGCCTGTCCCGCGGGTATTCCCCGGCCTACGGCTTCGTTCCCTCCGACACCAACGCCTGGACCGTGCTGGCCGTTGCCGCCAACAGCGAAGGGAATTCTCCCTATCCTTATCTGCTGGCCAGGCGATACGGACGCGGCCTGGTGGCGCTCGGCGGCGATCGCATGCCCGTCGACGTCCCTGCGTTGCTGGAGAATCTACGGTCCTGGAATGAGCGGATGCGCGAGACGTTGGCGGACGGCGAACTCTCGACAACCTCCCGCGGCAGCAGAAGAAGTTCGGGCGCCTCCGCCAGGTAGGGCGGAACGGTCATCAGCAGGCGTTGGCCGCGGCAGGCGGAAAATTTCCAGAACCGGCCACCCTGGCCTTCGGGAACCGGCACACGGAAGTGACCCGGACGGGACATGGTGCCGAAATCAAAGCGGCGCGTGCCGTCCCCGTCCAGGATCGCACCGCGGTTGTCCGCGGCGTATCCGCCCACAAGCTTTGTGTCGGGCGGAACGTAGAAATACATGGTCCAGGGTGTTCCGGGATGATAGCTGCGGCATTCGAATGTACGTGGCGTGTCCGCGTTGCGGAACCGAACCACCGCACGGTCGCCTCCCGACAACACCTCAATCCAATGCAGTCCCACATGCGGGGTCTGGAGTACAACCTCATGGGGTTTTCCGTCGGGAGGGGTATTCTCGTCGTGGTCGACCCGGTAGAGGGCGTCGTCGCTGGGGGCCGCGGGCGAATGCAGTCCGATGCGCACCGGACCACGGTTGCGGTAGTGTGCGATCAATCCGCCGGTGACTTCCAGAACGATCGGCCCGGGCTGTTGCACCCAGGTGTAGATGCGCTGGCGAGCCTGACCGTTTTGCACCCCGGAATTTCCCGGTGTCGAAGCGGGAATTTCCAGGACGTCGATCACGGGAACAAGATCGTGGCTGAAGGTGCGCGTTACGAAATTCAGCGGTTTGTTTTCGGCGATGCCCTGCTTCAAAACGGCGAGGGTTTCCGCTTCCGAATACGGCCGGTCTTCCTTCCAGGGATCTTTGGCCGGGGGCGTTCCCCAATGGATGTCCTCGGGAAGTTGCACGGTTTTGTCGCGGTGGGGTTGGTATGACCAGAGAGGCTTGCTGTGAATCATTTCGGTTTCCCGAATGCGGTACACGAAACGCAACAGCTTCTCGAACGCCTGCTGTCGCGTTTCGCCCACGGCGTTTTCGTACGCGAAAAACAGTTCGACATACCGGATGTACAACACCAGGTCTTGTATCCGTTTCCGAACCGCCGGGTTTCCATCGGCCGCGGCAAGGCCCTCGTCCAGCAGCCGGTACATGCGCCCGACGAAATCTTCACTCACCATCGGTCTCGGGGCCTCCGGCGTGACCCTGTAAACCGCCCTGAAAAAGGTTTCCATCGGTTCACGGCCCGATGCGAAAGCATGGGTCAGGAACTCATCGAAAATTCCGTCCAGGGACGCGGCATTGTCGATATTCCAGCCGATTCTTGCGAGCAGGTAATTTCCCAGCCCGACCGTTCCCCAGGCATCGCTGGTCCAGCCGCCGACGAGTCGAACCCCCAGGGTGTGGTAACGGGCATAATCACGACAAAGGGCCACCAGGTCGGAACCCTTCTGCCGGCCGGGGTACAGGTTGTCCCACACGAAGGTGCACAGGGCATCACTGACGCCGGTCACCGCTCCCTGCTCGTTCCAACCGGCCAAACGCTGTTCAAGTGTCATTCCCCCCCGGGCCTGGTGGGTGGTCACCCGCACCATCACATTCGGTGCCACCGGGATGGAGGGCGGGACCGCGTGATAATTGTACGCCAGCATGCCGACACAACGTTGCGGATGGGCGCGCGCGACTTCATTGGCCAGGATGGCCGCACGGTCGCTGATGCTTCCCAATGCGGCGCAGGCCTTGCATTCGCACCATCCCCCGCCATCGCTCGGTTCCATGGAAATGCATTGCGCTTCCGGATGCCGTTTGAAATAGCGTTCCGCATGCTCCACTACCAACCTGCGCAGGTCGGGATTGGCGATGCACAATTTGGACGAACTTCGTTTTCCATCCACCAGCCCCAGGTATTCCGGATGTGCCGCAAACACGTCCTTGTTGGCCGCGACGATCGCCTGGTAAGCGTGGCCGCTGGACATTTTGAAGCCGGAGGCCACCCGGTTGCGTCGCATCCATCGCTCATGGGGCGACTTGTTGTAACCCCAGTACCCATGGTCATAGCCAAAGCTGCGCGCAAAGAACGCCGGAGTTTCAAGGACATCCAGGCACGTTTTCAGTTCGGGAACGGTCGGCACGATTTCCCAGGTGGGGGTTGGAAAATACTGTCGATATCCGAGGTGTTCCATCCAGCCCCAGACCGCGTGAGCTGCCGCGGCCGGTGAGGCTCCGATCAGGTAGATCCCGGCATCGTGCGAACGGATCAGGCAGCGTTCGCGTAACGTCGGGGTTGTCGCCTCCAGTTCGGCTTCCAGCCCCAGGAGAGGGAAATCGTCGGGCGTGCCGACCGCAAGACCTTTCGTGCCGTCGCCGGCGACCATCTCAAAGGCCGCGCCGGTAATGCGCTGCAGCATGTTGGTCAATTCCATTGCGGCCCGGGACACGTCCGCGTCCGCACCGGGGGCGACAACCACCGGCATGCGGGCCTTGCCACCGGACGCGACAATCACGTCTACCGGTCTGGCTCCGACCGAGATTACGGAAACCACAACCCATCCGAAGACAAGGATTCGTTGTATATTCATTTTGTCCATTTCCCTTGGGGCAAGATTGCGGGCAGAGTGGAGTTCAGCAAGGAGATGCGGGAGGTTCCCCGGTGGCATCACGGCTGCCGGCCAAGTCGGGCCCCCCGGCCGCAAGGTAGCCCATGGAGTGTCCTTCCGCGGTTGGGCTGACCCAGAAGGCATACAATTCGCCCTGGTCCATATGGAATTCAAAGCGCGCGGGACGGTTGCGAGCCGCCTGCAGTGCGTTGGGATGCCTCCAGCGTAGCTCGGTCCGGGTGCTGTTTCCGATAAAAGGTTCGCAATCTTCCAACCCCAGCCCGGGCAGGGGGGCGCCCTCCGCGTCGGTCACGGCCACGCGCAGGGCGCTGCCGGCGGTGTTGGCATTGACGAAGAAATGCCGTCCCTGAAAGGAGACGGGACGGGTCCGCAGCATGCCGCCGCCGAATCTCGGCTGCAGGGAGGCAAAACCGTCGCGGCGCAATTTGGCCAGACCCACGGCGCCATTGCCGTACATGCCGTTTTGCAATCCTTTGGCTTCACGTCGGGCCGGATCGCCGGCATAAGCGGAATAATAGAACCACAATTCTTCGCCAACGATCAGGCAGATACCGCCGGAAGCCTCGACATAGCCGAATTCCCAGGAGCCGGGTTCACGGAACGCTCCAATGAAGGCACTCCGGTCGGGGCGATGCCAGTGGAAGCCGTCGCGACTGGAGCCCAGCACCAGTTCCGTGAGTTTGGGCTCGCCGTGTTGTGTGCCGATGTCGTTGGGCGGTCCCTTGAGGATTTGAAACAACCCGATCAGCAGGCTTTCGTAGGGTACGGCATCGAGGGTATAGAGCTGCGGCAGGGAGTGTCCCGCCTGGTCGAAACAATCGGCCATGGCCCAGGGGACCGGCTCGCCCTTCCGCCACTGTCCGCTTTGCCAGAAATCCCGGCGCTCGAAATAGCGGCGGCAGCGGCCATGGGTGCAGGAGGCGCGAATGCTCTGCACCCAGCGGTCGCGGAAGGGATTGTAAAACATCGTGCTGCGGTCGCCCATGGGGCCGGTTGGCTGCGGGGGACTCCAGTGAATGCCGTCCGGCGAGGCCATCAGCAATCCGGGGGCGTCGCCGCGTTCGGTCCTGAAGCGTGCTTGGGCGCTGGGATTGGGTTCGCGGAACAGGATTTTAAAACGCTCGTCCTGGTTGATGCTGTCGCGGTCCAGCCAGACCGTGCCGGAGTCGGGGTGGAAATCGCGCGGGAAACAGAGATTGGTTCCCTGTACCACGTCCAGGCTCGGACGTTCCCAGTGGATGCCGTCGGGGCTTTCGGCATAGCACATGGCGCCCGCGTATCCGGCCATGTACCACATCTTGAAGCGCTTGTCGCGGTCGTCGAACCAGACTCCGCCGCACTTGGCCACGGCGCAGGGAGGATAATCCGGCGAGCGTTCCTCCGGTCCCTGGGGGAACAGGACGGGGTTGCAGGGATACTTGACGGGGCGATGAAACACGCGGGTCATGTTGGTTTGGTCGATCAGGAAATCGTCCAGCAGCAACTGCCGGCCGACATCGATCGGGATGACGTCCGGCGGTTGCTCCAGGTACGGCACGCGCAGGGGCT
>CAZIUM010000034.1:9688-19764 GCA_964542285.1 uncultured Lentisphaerales bacterium | reverse complement strand
TCATCTATATCAACTCCGCGGACGACAACACGCTGGAATTTGTCACGATAACCGGTGGACCGACCGATCTCATCAATGTGACGGTCGTTTCCAACGCTTTCGAAGGAGTTCGCGTCGGAGCTACGCTGAGGGTATTGAATGGAATCCTGTGGGGCAACGAAAACGATCTCGTCGGTGGACAGGCCGAGGATCTGGATGTATCCTATTCGAATATCGAGCACGGCGAACAGGTCGACGAGAATCAGGTCCATCTTGGACCCCGCAATATCAACGCCGACCCCTTGTTCATAAATCCGGCGGACAACAATTATCGCTTATTGCCGGCGTCACCCTCCGCCGGGACCGGTCTGATCCAGCCCTGGATGGAGGATGCCACGGATTTGGATGGACGGCCTCGCATCAGTATGAACCAGGTGGATATGGGGTGCTACCAGATCCCACCGCCCGCGGGTACGCTTTTTATGATTTGGTAGCAATGGATAATCAGGGCTGTAACTTCGTGGACGCATCTTCTCCCAGAAGTCACCGAGCGAAGCGAGGTTACCCTTGAAACAAGTCACGAAACCATGATATACACAGCGAAAACCGTTGACACATACAATCGCGATGCAACCGCCCCATTGGCCCAACGTCTTGGGATGACGGTTCACGAGTCCGTACTGGATCGACGATTACAGGACATTCGGGGCAAATATCCCTCTCCGTCAGCACCCACAATCGAAGCTTGGTTGCTGGATGTCGCCAATGCGCGTAAAGCCTGCATCGTTCAGCGGGATTGCGCTTCCGATCGGAAATTTATCGCTCCACCCCGCAAGGTACTGAGTGATGAAGATTTGGTGACGGCGATTTGTATGGTCCAACGGCGGGATCATCCTCAGATGCTGCGGGCTGCGGCGCAGTTGATTTCGCGCGGCACCTTGGACATCAAGCGTCTTCTGGCATCCGCACGGCGCGAACGTGCGGGAATCGTACTGGGCGAACTGGCCCGGCAGGCTCTGCATGTAGATTCCGAACACGTAGCCTGGCGGGCCTTGGCCGAAGCCTTCCCTCGCACCCGTCCACTGCGTTCTCCGGTGATTCACTGGCAGCGGCTGGCTTGGCCGATCATGTCCAACCGAGGGTACAACGCGCAACGCTGGGAACTGGTAAAATGACGAATGCCGAACGGTTGTTGTTCCGCTTGGACGAGCTTCTCGATGCACCGGTCGACTTGACGCTTTATGGACGGGCCGCGCTTGCCCTTGGTTTCCCAAGCCCAAGACCGGAATTCGCTCGCAGCATGGACGTGGATGTCGTTCTCTGGCTGGGGCAGGCAGAACTTCTGGAGCGTAGCGGTAATTTCTGGCAAACGCTGGACCAGTTGAACACAGAGTTTGAGACAGCCGGTCTCTACATGACCCATTTATTCGATGAATCCCAAGTCGTTCTGTCCCCCGATTGGCGTAGGCAACGTGTGCCGCTTTCTCTTGACACGAAGCGGCTTGCACTCAGCCGGCTTTCGGATACCGACTTGATGTTAAGCAAGCTGATGCGCTACGACCCCATCGATCTCGATGATCTTCGGTTTATCGTGACCGCGGCCAAACTCGATCCGGCAGCGGTGCATCGTGCGATTCGTTCGGCGCGTGTGCCGGACTCCGAAGAAATTCAGGAGCAATTCGCACTTTGCATTACCTGGCTTGTGGAACAGTCCCTGTGCGCGGAAGGGGAATGATTTTTCGATCGCAATGACTTAAATGGACATTAACCAGATAGAAAGAGTATCCCATGAATTCAACAAAATCGATTATCACACTCGTCCTGGGCCTGGTGCCTCTGGTCTGGACCTCCGACGCCCGGGCCGTCACGCTGGTGCGCGAGGGCGCGCCACAGGCCGTCCTGGTCGTGGAGGCCGACGCGGAGAAATCCATGCAGGCGGCCGAGGCGTTGCAACGCTATGTCGAAAAAATGAGCGGGGCGAAGCTTCCCCTGGTGGTCGAGGGCGGGGCGTTGCCCGCCGATGCCCCGGCGGGGCGCGTACACGTCGGCCACACCGCCGCCGCCAAGGGCCAGAACGTGCCCGCGGGCTTCGATTCCTCCGTGCGCGACGACACCTTTGAGGAGGAAGGGTATGTCCTGCGTACCCTCGACGCGAATACCCTGCTGGTAGCGGGCAACAACGACGGCCTCTATCGCGGCACGATCTACGCGGCCTATGCCCTGCTGGAAAAACTCGGCTGCCGCTTTTACTTCCCCGGTGACTGGGGCGAGGTGATCCCCGAGAAAACCACCCTCGATGTAGAGGTGCTCGATATTCTCGCGCGTCCCGATTTCGCGATTCGCGACATCCCGCTTTCCGGTTGGATTCGAACCACGGGCGAGGAGAAAAAACTCTACGCGGAATGGGGACACAAGATTGGCTTCAGCACCAGCCGTCACTACCCCCGTTCCTCCGACGGTTCCCTGGGTGCGCTTTTTCCCCACAAGGAATTCTTCGAACAGCACCCCGATTTCTATGCCATGAACCAGGCCGGGGAACGGCGTGCCGGCAGCATGTTATGCCTGTCCAATACCAACATGATCGAGACGCTGATCGCGCGCCTGCGCAAGGGCTTTGCCGGGGAGGAGAAGGTCGGCGGCATCAGCGAGGTCTGGCCAGGCAGCGATGGCGTGGGCTTCAGTCCGCCCGACGGCACTCCCTACTGCTATTGTCCCGATTGCACCAAGGCTTCGCAGAACTTCAACTACCCCCGCTACGAGAACCGCCCGGACCGGCCCATGATGAGCGAGCAGTTCTTCGCCTTCGTCAAGCGACTGGCCCGGGAATTCCCCGACAAGTGGATTTCGACCGGCGCCTACTCGTTGCGCGAGATCCCGCCCCAGGGGCTGGACCTGCCTGACAACGTGGCCATCTGGCATGCCCCCATCACCTGCGATGTGCTGCACCCCAACGATTCGCACCTGTGGCGCCGCCGCCAGTTCGTTTCTATCCTGCGCCAGTGGCGCGAGCAGACGCCGCATGTCTATATCTACGACTACACTCCCGGCTTCCTGACCGGCATGTTTGTACCCGAACGCGACGCGGAGAACATGGCGGTCAATGCCCGCATCTATCGCGATATCGGCATCAAGGGTATGCGCCGCGAGGGGCGCAAGGCCTTCATGCAGACCTGGATCGGTTACTACGTTACCGCCAAGCTGCTGTGGGATGCCGATACCGACATCGAAGCCATCAAACAGGATTTCTATCCGACCTTTTTCGGTCCGGCCGCCGGCCCTCACGTGCGCGCCTGGTGGGATGCCTGCGCGGAACGCCTGGTGCAAAGCCCCATCCAGGCTCACGAGGACTGGATCGTGAGCCACCTTTACAACAAGGAGTTCGCCGAGCGCATCCATGCGCATGTCGAAAAAGCCCTGGCCGCCGAGGCGACTCCCGCGCAGCGGGAACGGGTTCGTGCCTTTGCCCTGATCGCCGAGAATCTCGAGTCCTTTGCCGCCATGCATGCAGCCTTTCGGGTGCTGGACTGGGAAGCCGCCGCCGAGGCCGCCGGACGCATGGAAGCGATCAAGCACGAGCTTCACGCCATCTATTCGTTTTTCATGCAGCCAGAACGCGAAGGACGTGTGCGCTCGTTTTTTGCCGAGGGGTACAAACAGCGGGCCGAAACCCGGTTGGCGCAAACCGACGGTACTACTGGCGAGCTGGTGGCGGAGTTGCCGCTGGAGATGCGCTTCCGCCGCGATTCCTTCAACCAGGGCGTGATCGAAGAGTGGTATCGCGAGGAGGTTGCCATGGACGCCTGGGATTCGCGCAACACTTATGATCTGCTCGAACAGCAAGAGGAACCGCTCGATGACGAAGGCCACTACTACACCGGCTATGTTTGGTATCGCGGCTCGATCGAGGTGCCGGCCCGGTTCGAGGGACGCGACATCTACCTGCTGCTGGGCGGCCTCATCAACGAGGGTTGGGTTTGGATCAACGGCCAATACGTGGGGCACCGTCCCTGGGCGCGCTGGTGGAGTCACAGCCGCCACCCGGCCGAATTCTCGGTGGGCGACAAGCTGCGGCCCGGAGAGCGCAACACGATCGCCATCCGCGTGCTCAACTCGCCCGACGAAGTCGGCGGACTCTACCGCCGCGGCTTCTTCTACGCGCCCGTGGCCGGTGCGGAGGAATAGCATGGCGCGGGCTCCCAACAAACAACCGAACATCCTGCTGGTGATGACCGATCAGCACCGGCACGACGTGGCCGGATTCGCCGGCGACCCGCATGTGCATACGCCACACCTGGATGCGCTGGCGGGGGGGGCGGTCCAATTCAACACCGCCTTGTGCGCTTCTCCTCTCTGCACGCCCTCGCGCATGTGCCTGTTGACGGGCAAGGAAGCCCACCATTGCAGCGGATGGAACAACCATTGGATATTGTTCCCGGAGCATGTCACCTGGCCCGGACATTTTGCCGCGCATGGCTATGAAACCGCGCTGATCGGCAAGATGCATTTCGGTGGCGGCAACCAGATGAACGGGTTCCGGCACCGGCCTTATGGCGACCTGCGTCATGGACTGGGGCACCAGCCGGATCCCCTGAGCATGTATCCCGGCTATGCGGGAGCCGGCAGCGGAGGCGCATCCGAAGTCCCCGAAAGCCTGATGCAGGATGTCGTGGTGACGCGCGAAACGCTGGCTTTTCTGCGGGAACACCAGGAGGCCACCCCGGAAGTGCCCTGGTTCGTCTGCGCCTCGTACAACCGGCCGCATCCGCCCTTTACGGCGCCAGGACGGTATTTGCGGCGTTACCGGAACAGGGTTCCCCCTTCGTCCGTGCCGGACGATCCCGGACGTTTGGAACCCTACGCTCGGAACCGTCGGGAACGAACCCGGATCGATGCGGCCACGGCGCAACGCGGACGCGAGGGGTATTACGCCTGCGTGGATTTTGTCGACGATTGCATCGGCGAGTTGCTGGAAGGTCTCGAAGCCGACGGTCTGCTGGAAAATACGATCGTCATCTACACCTCCGATCACGGCGAAATGCTGGGCGATCACGGTCTCTGGGCCAAGGCGATTTATTTCGATGCCGCCGTGCGGGTGCCGTTGCTGATCCGCGGCCCGGGAATCCGCGCCGAACATCATGCCGTGGACGCTCCCATCTCGCTGATTGACCTCTTTCCCACGACCTGCGCACTGGCCGGTCTGCCAGTGCCGGAAGGTCTGGACGGGGTGGATTTCAGCCAGTTCCTGTCGGACCCCCGAAAAGCCCCATCGCCTCGCGAATGGGTTGCCGGCGCCTATTATGCCTACGGTGTGCTGGTGGACCTGGAAAAGAACCCGGTACGCATGGATGCGCCGAACCAGGCCTGGCGCATGGTGCGGGACGAACGTCATGCCTACGTGGAGGTGGAGCAGGGCGCCACGCTTCTGTTCGACCTGCGCAAGGACCCGGACCAGACCGAAAACCTAGCGGATTGCCCGGAGCAGGCGGAACGCTGCCGCCGTTTCCACGAACGACTGCACCGTGATTTCTCCTGGGAAGCGGTGCGCGCCGGACTGGCGCGGGACCGCGTGCGTCTTCCGGAGTTCAAGTCGGGCTGGATGCCCCAGTCCCCCAATCAATACCAGCTTCCCGACGGCCGGGTATTCGATGCCGACGCGGCCTTGTACGCCGCGCGCTGGCTGCGCCTGCCGCCCGACACCAGCGGCGGCATCATCCCCCAGCAGTTTGGATGAACGAAAAATGTGTTAATACCCCACCGGAGGTTCCCAATGAAAATGAGAGACGATCGAAACAAACGCTCGACATGGTTGCTCATCGCCTTGGTTGCCGTGGCTGCCGGCGTCCAGGCCGCCAACCAATGGAACGGCGCGGGCGGCAATGCCGACTGGTTCGACGGAGCCAACTGGTCGGAGGGCGTACCCGCCCCCGATCAGGAGGTGTCCCTGGCGACCGGCAATGTCCTGTTGACCAACGAAACGGCCGCGCTGGCCTCGTTCAGCATGAGCGGCGGGACGCTGACCTTCTCGAACTGGACCACGCGCCTGCAAGCCGATACGGTGGTCGTCTCCGGCGGCACCGTGACGCTGCCCCCGGCCTTTACCGAACAACAGATGTCGAACCGCGTCTGGATTGTTTGCGAAGATTTCACGCTGGAATCCGCCGGAATCGTTAATGTGAATGGGTGCGGCTTTGCCGGCAACAACGGACCGGGCACCGGTGGACCGGGAACCACCACCGGCTATGGTGGAGCAGGGTATGGCGGAGTGGGATCCTCCGGCAACCTGGCATGGTCGGCCGCCGGACCGACCTACGGCAGCGCGGTGTTGCCGCTCGATCCCGGCAGCGGAGCCGCGGGCACCGAAGCCGGCGCCGGAGCGGGCGGGGGGGCGGTCTGGATCGAGGCCACCGGCGACGTGGTTTTGAACGGCAGTATCCATGCCCTCGGGACCAAGGGAACCGCCAGCCACAGCGGGGGTGGTTCGGGTGGCGCCATCTTGATCCAGGGCCATACCATTATGGGAGATGGCACCCTGCGAGCCATCGGCGGTGATAAGTATGGCTTGGGCGGCCAGGGCGGCGGGGGACGCATCGCCCTGCATTTCAATCCCGCCGCGCAAACCGCACTTCCCGGCATGACCGTTACGGCGGCGGGGTATGGCGGGCGCGCCGAGATGGGCACGCTTTATGTGACGCAACTGGATGTCATGCTCCCCACCGGAACCTTTCCGGCCCAGTGGGACAAGGTGAAACTGGCCACGCCGGAATTCTCGACATGGGAACTGCCGGCGCTTGCGGTCGGAAAAACGATCGGTCTGCCGGACCTGCGTGAGTTGAAAATCGCCGGTGACATGAACGTGGAAGCCGGCGGCAACCTGACGTTGAGCAGCGGGTCCGAATCCTTGCCGCAGGTGTTTTACGGCCTGTATATCGAGGTGGGCGGCGAACTGGCGGTGGCGGACGGCGGCACCCTGGCACTACGTTCCGATCCCACCAACGACGTGGCACCCTATGTCGAATGCGGCCGACTGACGGTGCATACGGGGGGGACGATCAATGGGAACGGGTTGGGCTTTATTCACGGTTCTGGTATTGAACCAGGGATCGGAATCGACCGCGGCGGCGGAGGTCACGGAGGTTCTGGCGGTTCGTACCCCGGATACGGCATCGGTGGTTCCCCCTATGGCTTGCCCCATCGACCCTGGCATGCCGGGTGCGGCGGCGGTACGCCTGATCGCGGAGGTTATGGCGGTGGCGCCCTGCGTATTCGAGCACGGGGAACGGCTCGCCTTGACGGTACGCTCAGCGCCAATGGCATGACGTCCATACGCGCCCATGGCGGCGGCGGCGCGGGCGGTACGATTCTCCTGACGGCCGCGCGGCTGGAAGGCGCCGGCGGCGTGCTGAGCGCCAACGGCGCCAACGGCGCCACCCTGGGTTGCGGTGGCGGCGGCGGGCGCATCGCCGTGCTGACTCCCTCCCTGCCGCCGGAGATGCTGGCAGCCCTGGGCGTGGAACCGAAACCCAACGCGCTGGTGCCGGTTCATCCCGAGGACTGGGAAAATGCGGAAGGCACGGCGACCCTGAATTGGGGACATTTTTCCGGAACGGTCAACGTCCTGCCTGGCGCAACGTATCATCCCGGCACGCCGGGAACGATCTTCTTTGGCGCCCTGCGATTAGGTACCCTGTTGATGTTGCAGTGATCTCTCCGCATGTCCACACCCCGAAACCAATCAAAACAAAACCCGCCGTCCGCATCCCATCCGCGCCTCCTGGTCACGGCCCGGGCGTGCCCGGGTTTGCGCAGGGTGGAGGCCTTGCGGGAGGCGATCCGTGCCGGACATTCCCGAGTTTTGTGGCGAAGGGTGCTGGCAACCGCCCGGGCATCCGTAACGGAAGACCCGCTGACCGCCTACACGCCCCTTGCGGAACGGTCGCCGGAAAACATCCGCCAGGGCAACCGCGAATATGTCATCACCCATGCGGCGGGACAACGCGTTCTCTCCTGCGCCCTGGCGGCCTTGCTGACGGAAGATCGTTCCTATAAGGACGCCGCCATGCGCCAGGTCGAAACGTTGTTCGATCCATCCGCCTGGCCGGAATGGCAGGACATTCACCATCGACGCGTCCATGGTCTGGACGCGGACCTGCGCACCGGCCAGCTCTGTCGCGATCTCGGGTTGGCCTATGATTGGCTCCACCCCATGCTCAGCGAGAGCGAACGTTCCGCCCTCCTTGAAGGGATCGATCGGCGCGGGATTCAACCGTACCTGCGCGCCGTGGAGCACTCGGCCGGCTGGCTGGACAACATGAACAACTGGATGACCTGCATTGTGGGCGGCTTGGGGGTTTGCGGCATGGCGTTGGCGGGGGAACACGACGAGGCACAGCGCCTGATCGACCTGGCCCTGCCGCGCATGGAGCGTTACCTGGAACAGTACGGTCCGGAGGGGGAATTTAACGAGAACCCGGCCTATGCGGGGAGCAGCGGCGCTCCGGTCGTTTTCTTTTCGGCCTATCGTTATTTTCGCGAAGACCCGGAAATCCCCCCGCAACTTGCCTTGTTGCGCAAACATTGCATCTGGGAAATGTACATGACGCTGCCGCCGGGAATTATCGTGCCGTTCGGCGATTGCAAGCCGGACCGCCCGGCAAGCTACAACACGTCCTGGTTTCCGGCCGTGGCCGCCGCAACAAGGGATTCGGTGTTGCAGGGATTCTATTTACAACACAATACGCCGGGTGCTTTCGGAGGGCAGGAAAGCCGGGACCCGGTGACGGAATTGATGTTTTATGACGCCACGCTCTCCCCCGCGTCTCCGGACTTTCGGACCTTTCCGCTTGGACGTTTCTTTCCGGCGCACAGCGGAATTATTTCCAGCCGCACGGATTGGAACCCGAAGACCGCGGCCTGCGTGGTCATGAGCAAGGCCGGGCATGGCGGGGTCAACCACACGCATCCCGATGCCGGACAGGTCCTGATCCAGGGATACGGGCGTCGCCTGGTTCGGGATCTCGGCTCGGTCGACTATCCCAGCGAAAACAAGCGAAACTTTTACCATTTCAGCAGTCGAGGTCACAACCTGCTCACCTTCAATGACCGGGAACTGGTCTGGGCCCGCGAACATCGCGCCCGGGTTCTGCATGCTTTCTTCGACAAAGCCCTTGGCGGGGCTTGGACCATCGACAGCACGGAGCTTCACGAAGAGGCCGTTTTCGTCCGGCGATCCGTCATGCATTTTTTGCCGGGGATCGTGGCCGTACTGGACGAGGCGCATTTTACGCGTCCCGGAATCCTTCGTGTCCGCTGGCATCCCGAAACTTCGGTTGCCCCGGATAAACGGGGCGCCTTCCGCATTCGCAACCACGACGTTACACTTTCCGGAAAAATCGTGAACCTGGACGGTTCTGAGTTCCGCACATGCGCCGGTCGACACCGGTACGAACCGCCGTACGATCGCGACCGGATGGGCAACCCGCTGCCACAACGGCGCGAACCCTTTTTCGATGGGCTTATCGAATCGGACCGTTGCCGGATCCTGACGCTGTTCGCGGTTCATGGACCGGGAGCCGCGATTGGAGATTGGACAAAACAAGGCAACGCCTGGTACATGGACCAGGCGGACGGACCGGTGGAGGTTGCCCTGTCCCACGAGACCATGCAGACAGGTCATCCCGGAACCACCGAGCGACTTGCACTGCCCTTGGCGGCAGCGCCCTACGGAGAGACATCCACATGAAACGAACGAGTTCAATCTATCGCCAGGTCTTCAGCCAGTTGCGGGCGCGTTCGACGCCCGATGGCGTCCACTTGTCCTGCTACTACACCACGCCGGTGTTCGAGGCGTTGGACAAGACCCCGCTGCCGCCGCGTCTGCGGGTGCACCGCCTCTGCTTGCCGCGCTTTCGTTGGGGGCAGGATTACGCCGAGTATTTCGATGGACTGGATGTGGCCAGGGCCAACCTTCTGTTCGACGGCCTGGTCGAGCCGTTGAACCGCCGCAAGTTCGAGTTTCTCGACCGCAAGGCCGTTCCCGGCAAGACCTACGCCTACTGGGTCTCGTCGCCCGCCGGACGCCTGCCGACCGGTCCGGTGGG
>CAZIUM010000034.1:0-9588 GCA_964542285.1 uncultured Lentisphaerales bacterium | reverse complement strand
TGCTGCCGAGCGTCGATGCCGACGAGCGCGACCGCCTGGCCTTTGGCTGTCCCTGGTACCTGCGCACCAACGCGCGCGGCGTGGACCTCAACCGCAATTTCGACGTGGGCTGGGACGTGGTCGATCGCAATTACGGCCTGATCAGCGACGATTCGGACTCCATGACCTGGCGGGGGGCCGCCCCGGCCTCGGAACCGGAAACCCAGGCCGTGGCGCGCCTGATCGATACGGTGCGTCCCGTGGCGGTCTTTTCCTACCATGCCCTGGCGGGGATCACCGGCGCCACCTTCCTGGCGCCCCGGGCCGCTCAAGAAGACGAAACCTACCTGCAACGATGCCGGGAACTGACCGAAACCTATCGCCGGGCGTTCTATCCGGAGGGGAAAGAGTATGGGGGCATGCGTTGCGGCACGACGACCGGCAGTCTGCCCGCCTATGTTTACCGGAAACTAGGCGTGCCGGTTTTCGACCTTGAATGGGACGGCAACCCCGACTTCAAGAACTCGCATTATGATCGGACGACTCCGGCCATGATGGCGGATTGTCGCGAACGCCATTACCAGGGACTGCGCGCGGTGTTGCAACACCTGGCCCGCGCCCGTCCGGGGAAGTTCTGATGAAACAACCCCGTGCCAGTCGCAATCCGTTTGACGAGTCCGGGTGGAACCCCTTAAGCACGTTGCTAGGAAAGCAACCGCCCATTCCGGCACGTATCTCCGCGCGGTTGGAAGCCATTGAGGATGCGGGAGACCATCTCCGTCAAAAGGTGGTCATTCTGCCGGGCGGAGAGGACCCCATTCCGGCTTGGTTGCTGCGACCGAAAGGTCCGCCCCGGCGCCGTCCCGCCATGCTCTGCCTGCATTCGACGACGCATGGCGCGGGCAAGGATGTTCCCGTCGGGCGGACGGGATTCGAACCGGGCAGCCCTCCCGTCGAGAGTCGCTCCTATGCGCTGCAGCTCGTTCGCCGCGGGTACGTAACACTGACGCCGGACCTGCTTTGCGACGGAGAGCGCGTCTCGCCAGGGGGGCGCCCCTACGATACCCGCGAATTTTATCGCCGCCACCCGGAGCAATCGGCGGCGGGTCGCATCGTCTGGGATTGTCGGCGCGCGCTCGATTTCCTGGAAACGCTCGAGGAGGTGGATGCCGGTCGCATCGGGGTGATCGGTCACTCCCACGGCGCGCATTACGGACTGTTTGCCGCCGTCTTCGACACGCGCATCCGGGCGGCCGTCTGTAATGGCGGGGTCCTCTATTGGAGCGGCAAGGGCGATCCGCGTCACTGGGCACGCGATCCCGAGCCGCCGTCGATGGTGCATATCCCCCCAATGCGTTCCTGGTACGAGCGTGGCGGGACGCCCTGCGCCTTCTGGGAGCTGCTGACGCCGCTTGCGTCCCGTCCCGTGCTTTGCATGGACGGCGAGCAGGACGGGAACCACCCACAGGTCCGCGAAACGTTCGAGGCCCTGAAAAAAGTCTACGCCCGGCAGGGACACGAGCAAGCCCTGGCATGGTTTTCGTATCCCGGCGGACACGATTTTCCCGTGGCGGCGCGCGAACATGCCTATGATTGGCTGGACCGTAGTCTTTTTGAAGGGGAGCCTGTAAAGGACCAGGCATCCGGAAATATATTTCCATCTTGCTCATGGGATCGCGGACCCCCTGAATATTCGCCCTGCCCGGAGCTACGGGACATGTCCATGCGCGCTTCGATGGCTTGACGCCTAGCGTTGTGCACCTGTAGCATGCGTGCAGAAACAAGCATGGGATGCGTGAGCAAAGGAAATTGACACTTACGATTGACAAAGAAATCTACGATGGTCCGCGGGTCGCAGGAGCGCGCAAGATCAGCCGCTTCGTGGAAGGGTGTGCATGATTTTTCCCCCACAAACGAAGAGGATCGTGGGCGCCTTGTGCGCCTTTCTGGCCGGCGCCGGATGGTACGGCGCGGCGGCGGAACCGGAGACTGCCTCTCCTTCCCACGACCAGGGACCCCAGATCGTGTTGGCCGGTGCTTTGGGCGCCAACGACGACGACTATCCCGAGTATCGCGATCATTACGAGGTGGTCTTGTACTCCAAGGGGATCAACGTCTGGCGCCACATCCATCACGAGGGTCGTCCCGGCTGGGCCCGGGTGGCCTATGCGCGCTTTCCCCTGGGAGCCGGAACGCCGTATGAGTTGAAGGTGCGGATCGAGCCGGTGGCACGCAGCCGTAACGGACCCGCCGACGCGGGACGCGTGGTGGGGCTCTCGGTCAACGACGGGCATGTCTTCGCCTTCCATGCGTCGAACATGCCAGACAAGGTGTACGTCGGCATCACAGGCTACGCCAGTGTTAACCGCTTTTATGACTTCTCGGTCGACGGCGAGTCGTGGCCGGCGGACCGCCCCTGAGTGCTTTGCAAGGAATTCTCGTATGAAAACCACCCCTGTTTTTTTTCGACCGGTTTCCCGGTTCTCCCTCCGCCGGCGAGAGCTGGCCTGGATGCTGGGGCTGACGCTGCTGTGGGGCGTCCAGGGGCTGCGGGCGGCGCCCGTGACGACGATTCTGGCCGCCAAAGGACAAGCCCGGATGACGATTCGCGTTCCGTCCGACGGCGATGCCGTCGTGAAACGCGCGGCCCGGGACCTGGCCGAAATGCTCGGACGAATGGCGGGCACCGAGTTTAAGGTCGAAACCGGGGACGTTGCCTCCGGGATCGTGGTGGCACGGGCCGCGGACCTGGGGACGGCCTGTCCCGACGAGGCCCGGTTTAACCTGGGCAATCCGCGTCAGCGTGACGGCTACCTGCTGGCCTCCGAGAAGGAGCGTCTGTGGGTGGTCGGCGCCACGCCGCGGGCCGTGGAACATGCCGCCTGGGACCTGCTGTATCGCCTGGGGTACCGCTGCTATTTTCCCGGGCCGTCCTGGGAAATCGTTCCGCCTCCGACGGAAACCCTGTCGATTGCGGTGCATGCGCGGGAGGTCCCCGCCTTCGCGCAGCGGCGGTTTTTTAACGCCTCCGGCAGTGAAAACCCGCCGGAGTGGCTGGAACGCTGGCTTGTGCGCAACCGGGCGCGTTCCGACTTCGATCCCGCGGACGAGCGCCTGTTCTGGGGCTATTTTCTGTCGACCCGGTCGGCCCAGGACGAAGACTCTGGCCGCCTGGGATTCTCGGGGAGCGACCGTTCGAAAGCCGATCCCAAGCACCAGTACCTGCGGGCGGGCCTCTGTCTCAGCCATGCGGCGCAACGCCGGGAATTGATCGAGTACGCGGTATCCGCCCGGCGGCGTGACAAGGCTTCGCGTTCGGTGTCCGCCACCTCCGGCACGGCCTGGAACTGGTGTCGGTGCGTGGACTGCCGTTCCGCCGGACCGCCGGTTGATCGCGCCGTGGCGCTGGCCAACGAGATCGCGGCCCGCTTGGAGACCGAGGTCGACGACCCCTGGTCGGTCGGATGGCTGGTCGAGGGCGCTTCCGCGGTCGATGCGCCTTCGCACGACTTGCACCCGAACGTGGCGCCGCGCCTGGCGGCGCCGACCCTGCTGACATTGAGTTATCACGAAAGCGACGCTGAGGCCTGGCGGCGCTGGATCGGGGAACTGGCGGCCCCCTGGCGCGCGCGCCAGGCGCGCAGCTTGTCGATCGGCTGTCGTTTCGGGGGGGCGACCGGCGTGGGGGACCTCTCATGGACGGCCGTGACCCGGGGCATCCCGGCGTTGCGGGAGGTCGGGTTCGATGGCTTTGTCGCCGACATCGGACAGGCCTGGGGCGATTACGGCATCAACCTGTATCTCCTGTCGCGGCTGCTGTGGCATCCCGACGCGGACGCGAAGGCCCTGGTCGGGGAGTTTCTGGAGCGTTGCTTCGGTGGGGCGCGTGAACCGGCCCGGCGCTACTTTGAATTGGCGGGCGGACTTTCGGCAGATGCGCCCGCGCCCGCCTGGCGGCGTTCGACGCCCGAGGCGATCGCGTCACGCAATGCCCTGCTGGCGGAAATGCTGCGCCTCAGTCCCGATGGGGCCGTTCGCGGCCGCATCGCGGATCTGGTGCTGCACACCCGCTTGTGGCAATTGCGCGGCGCGTTGTACCGCGCGGCGGACGGCGGGGAACGCGAAAAACTGTCGGGCGAACTGATGCGTCTGGCCATCCGCGCGCGATCCCGCGGGATGGCCCCCGCGCGTGAAATCGACGCGACGCCCGACGCCTATGCCTCCGCCGGAATCAAGGATAAAGCCTGGCGGACGGACCCGGCGCTTGAAGACGAGGAAATTCTGACATGGCTCGAAAAATAAACCCCCTGGCGCGATCTTTGTGCCTGTTTCTCTTTTGCGTCGGCGGATGGTGCCGGCAACAGGCCCTCGCGGACCCGATGCCGCCGGAGATTCTTCTCGCGAGCGACGGCCAGGCGCGGCTGTCGGTGGTCACGGCGCCCGGGGCGGACGAGCGCACGCGGAGCGCCGCGTTCGACCTGGCGGAAATGCTGGGACGCATGAGCGGCGGTCGGTTCGAGCTTGCCGAAGGCGACGGCGCCTCGGGCATCGTCGTCGGCTGGCCCGGAGATTTTTCCGCCTTGCCCTTTGAAATTTCCTTCGACCCCGCCGATCCGCGTCGCCAGGAGGAGTATGTGCTGAAAAGCCACGAAAAGGGTTTGTACATTCTCGGGGCTTCCACGCTGGCGCTCGAAAGCGCCGTCTGGGACTTGCTGTACCGGCTGGGGCACCGGCAATTCTTTCCGCATCCTCACTGGGAGATCGTGCCGCGAGAGGGCGACCTCCGGATCGCGATCGACGCCTTTGAGGCGCCGGATTTTCTGCATCGTCATCTCTGGACCAGCCACGGCACATTGCCCGGCAACGGCGAAAAGTTTTCCGCGTGGCTGGTGCGCAATCGCGCCCGGTCGGGTTTTCCGATTTCGACCCATCACATCTACCAGTCCATTCTCAGCCAGCGGCGAGCGGTCTTCGACGCCCATCCCGAGTACCTCGGGCTCGTGAACGGCAAGCGCCGCAGCAGCAAGTTCTGCATTTCCAATCCCGGCCTGCGCCAGGTGGTGGTCGATTGGGCGCTGGACTATTTCGAGCGGCAGCCCGAGGCCTTGTCCGTCTCGATGGAGCCCAGCGACGGCGGCGGCTGGTGCGAATGCGCGGATTGCGCCGCCCTGGGCAGCATCACGGACCGCATGATCCTGCTCTGCAACACCGTGGCCGAGGCGGTGAACGAAAACTATCCAGGCAAGTTCGTGGGTACCCTGTCCTACTACCAGCACACGCTGCCGCCCAGCCTCGAGATTCATCCCAACGTGGCGGTCAATATCGCCATGGGGCTGCGCACCGGCGGCCTGAGCACCGAGGAGCTGATCGCCGGCTGGCGCGATCGGGGCGCGCGTATCGTGGGACTGACCTACAATGTGGGCGGTTCCTCGGCCATGCGCAACCTGCCGCGTGTAGCAAGCGAATTCCGCCACTGGCACAAATTGGGCATCAACCGCTTTACGGTCGATATCTGGGACCAGTGGGGGCAGAGCGGACTGGGCAACTACCTCCTGGCGCGCATTCTCTGGGATGTCGACGAAAGCGAGCGGCTGGACGAATTGCTGGACGACTTTTACGCGCGTGCATTCGGGGCGGCCCGCGAGCCGATGAAAACCTGGTTTCATTTGACCTATCGCATGACGCCGGACGAGATCGACAGGCCCCTGACCGAGGACCGCCTGGGGCGCATGTACCGCGCCCTGGAGGAGGGATTGAAGGCCTCGCAGGACCCGGGGATTCAGGCGCGCATTGGCGACCTGGCCGCCTACACCCGCATTCTCGAACTGCGGCACGGCATCGGGCGCGAGAGCGGCGAGGCGCAACGGTTCGATGCCAGCGCGCGCCTGATGCGCTTTGTGTATCGCACGCGCGACCGGCAACTGGTGCACTCGAAACGCATGTTCGGCTATCCGCGTTTTTACAACCTCTACGGGTACCAAACCGTGCCGGTACACAAGATGCCGGAAGGCTTCAGTCCCTGGAAGGATTCGCGTCCGGTCGATGCGCGGGAGCTGCGCGAAATCGTCGCCGCCGGGGTGCGGGAGAACGCGATCGTCGAGGTGACCGTCGATCCGGTGGAATTCAGCCAGGACCTTGTGCCGGCACGCGTCGCCCTGAGGCTACCCGAAAAGAAAAGCATGCACATGGGACGTTCCGACCATTATTACGGCCGCCGATTCTATACCTGGGTGGATGCGGCGCCCGGGAAAGTGCGTCTGCAAGTACGCAGCGGACGCGCCGACGGAGGCAGCCCGAAGATCGCCTTGTATGCCGCCATGGAAGCCACCCTGGACGAGGTCGCCTCCGATCGCTCGACACCGGCACAACAGGGCGCCACCCAGGTTGTGACGCTGTCGACCCCCTACGCCGGCCTGCATTGGGTCGAGGTCGAGGGGGGCGGCACGGGCACGATCGTTACGCCGGTCGATCCCTTGACCCCGCGAACCAGTGTTGGCAATATTGGTAGCCCGATGTGGGGCTTTCCGGCATGGAGTTTGCTGTTCTATGTCCCCGAGGGCACCAAAACCGTGGGCGGATTCGCGGAATCCGGTCGCGGGTTTATCCGCGATGGAGCGGGGCGGTTCGTGTTTGCCGACGGGCATGTAGCCACGGAGGAACAACGGGACTGGCCCATCCATCGATGGAACCGGTGGCGTCGGGAACGCGAAAAGGCCTGGGAGGGTGGCTATTTCAACATCCCCGTGCCGCCGGGACAGGACGGCAAGCTATGGGATACCGTGTTGGTTTCCCGTCGCTGGCATTTGTTGACGGTTCCACCCTGTTTTGCCGAAACCAGCGGACAATTGCTGTTGCCGCGGGAAGTCGTCGAACGGGATGCCGTGACGCAAACCGAAGAAGGAAACAAAAAACCATGAACTATCGAAAGAAAATTTCAACCGGCGTTCGCTCCCTGGGGCTGCAGGGCGCATTCGGGACGCTGCTGGCGCTTTCGGCCCTGGCGCCGGGACGACTCCAGGCTGCGCCGCAGACTTTTGCTTTGGTGAAGGAGGGCCGCCCCGCCGCCACCCTCGTGCTGGCCGCGGACGCATCGCCTTCGGTCAAGCTGGCCGCCGAGGAACTGCGAGAATACGTTAAACGCATTTCCGGCGCGGAGTTGCCCCTGGCTACCGACGCCGAACCTGTCGAGGGGCCCCGGATTCTGCTGGGTATGAACCGCCACACCGCGGCCATGAACCTCGAGGTGCCCTCGGGCTTTACCCGCGAGCTGCGCGAGGAGGGTTTCGTGATCCGGACCCAGGGAAATGACCTCGTCCTGGCCGGAAACGACACGGGGCCGCGTATCGGCGGACGCAAGATGTTTGACGGCCAGGAGTATGTCTATACCGGAACGTTGTTCGCCGTGTACGAACTGCTGGAACGCCTGGGATGCCGCTGGTACTATCCCGGGCCCTTCGGCGAGGTGGTGCCGCAAGCGGCGGACCTGGCGGTTACCACGACCGACGAAATCGTCCGTCCCAGCTTTCCCGTGCGCGGGTTCTGGTACGGGGCCGCGGCTTCCCGGCGACGGGACGCCGACTTTAATGCCATGATGCTCCGCTGGATGTTGCGCAACCGGTTTCTGCCCTACGGAGCGGTACTGGACAGCGCCACGGACGGATCGATCATGGGCCCCTTCCGGAAAATGGTCCGAAAGGAAGTCGACGGGGAGCGCAAACGGGTCAACCAACTGTTCGAGGAACATCCCGAGTATTTTTCGTTGCGCAAGGACGGCACGCGCAATCCGCATTACCTCTGCCTGGCGAATCCCGAGGTGTTGCGCATCGCCACGGAACGGGTGCTGAAACATTTCCGCGACAACCCGGATTCCCATACGTTCGGCTATGCCCCGCCCGACGGGGCGCCGACCTGTGAGTGCGACGAATGCCGCCACCACAACTATAACTTCATGCAGAAGGACCCCGTGGACCCCACCATCCAGGACATCAGCGAGGGCTTCTATCGCTTCCTCAACCAGGTGGCCGAAGGCGTGAAGAAGGAGTTCCCGGACAAGTGGATCACCGCGACGGCCTATTCCGGCCGCATTCGTCCCCCCGTGGCCACCAAGCTCTCCGACAACATTTCGCTGCACCTGGCCTTCCTGGGATACGCGCAGCACCACCGCTTGGATTTCGAGGGCTGGCAAACCCGGGAAAAGAACACCCTGCTGAAACGCTGGGCGGCTGTTAACCCCTACATGGTCGAGCGCCAGTATTATCCCGTCATGCAGTTCACCTGCCACATCGCCCTGCCGATGCACCGGGCGCATGCCTTTAACGTCCGCAAGCTGAAGGAATATGGCATGGCCGGCGCCGAATGGGAAGGCCGCGCCGCCTTCAAAACCGGCCTGCTGAATTACTACGTCATGGGACGCATGCTCTGGGATGCCGAGACCGATATCGATGCCCTGCTGGGGGAACATTACCGCCTGTTTTACGGCGCCGCCGGCCCGAAAATCGGGACCTTTTTCGATGCGGTCGAGGACATGCTGACCACCGCGCCGGTCGAATACCACGAGGAGGAACGGCTGCATGAAATCTACCCCTACGAGCGCGTGGTCGCCGCAAGCGACGCCGTCGGCGACATTGAAGCCCTGGTGGCGGACGCGGATGAAAGCACCCGGCAAAGAGTGCGCTTTGCGCGCCTGGTCGTCGACCACCTGCGTGGCTATGTCGCCATGCGCCGCGCCGAGGCGGAACTCGATTTCGCCGCCGCCGTCAAGCAGGCCGAAAGCCTGATCGCCATGGAGGAGGAACTCGATGCCATGAACCCGACCCTGGTCGATTCCTACATGGACTTCATGGACTCCCGCCCGGTATACGGCGAATTGGGGGCCAATGCTTCGAACCGCGGCAAACTCAAGCAGTACCGGGCCAAGCTGGAGAGGATCGCCGGACCGCGTGGAGACCTCGTTGCGGCCTTGCCCGTCGAATGGGACTTCCGTACCGACCCGCATAACGAAGGCCTCATCGGGGGCTGGTTCGAGCCGACCCATGCGCCGGCGGATTGGGATCTCATCGAAACTACCCGCGGATGGGAAGGCCAGGGCTACCAGGACGAGAACCTGCATGGGTACGACGGGTTTGCCTGGTACCGAACCCGTTTTACGGTTCCGAAGAAATTCGAGGGGAAGAGAATCGTCCTGTTCGTCGGAGCGCTCAACAACCAGGGCTGGTTCTGGGTCAACGGCGAGATTGCAGGGCATCAGCCCTATCATGCCTTCTGGCGGCGCTGGATGTATCACCACGAGATTGACGTGACCGACCAGGTGCGGTTTGGCGCGGAGAACGAGTTGGTGGTGCGGGTCAAGAACGACTATAACTTCGGCGGTATCTTCCGGCGTTGCTTCGTCTATGCCCCGCGTCCGGAATACAAACCCGAAGACCAGGCGGAATAGGACCGGACGGCCAGGACCCATTCCGGGCCGTTTCCCGCGGATGCGAACCGATGCGTGCCGCGGGAAACGGCGCCTGGCGCCGTTTCCCGCCCCGCATTCGTTACTCGACACCCTCCACTCGCGCAACGACGGGGACGCAGCGCAGGGGGGGAGTTCACCACGAAGATCGTAGG
>CAZIUM010000033.1:0-19844 GCA_964542285.1 uncultured Lentisphaerales bacterium | reverse complement strand
TTTTAATGCGTTGGGAGATAACGATGTTCGGACAGCAGTTTTTCGTTCCGGGATTGGCTCACAGTTCATACCTGTTGGCGGGGGCGGAGACCTGCGCGATCGTCGATCCTCGCAGAGATATCGGGATTTATCTCGACGCGGCGCGCGAAATGGGGGTGGCCATCACGCACATCCTCGAAACCCATCTGCATGCGGACTTCATTTCCGGCCACATGGATCTTGCCGCCGCGACCGGCGCCCGGATTGTGGGGCCCAGGGCCGGGCAACTCGCCTTCAAGCACGATGCCGTGGCCCAGGGGGACAAATTTGACATTGAAACCATGCGTATTCAGGTTCTGGACGTTCCGGGTCATACTCCCGAGCATATTGCTTATGTTGTAATCGACAAGGCACGCGGCCGCGATCCGGTGGCGGTCTTTTGCGGCGATGCACTGTTTGTAGGGGATGTGGGGCGTCCCGATCTCTTTCCGGGCATGGCGACAAAACTGGCCTCGAAACTGTATGACAGCTTGCACAAGCGCTTGATGAAATTGCCGGATGGTTGCATGGTTTATCCCGCGCATGGCGCGGGCTCGCTTTGCGGTCGTGCCATGGGCGCCATGCGCACCAGCACCATCGGGTACGAACGCAGGCACAATGCCGCGTTGCAGATTAAAGACCGCAAGAAATTCGTGCGTTCCCTGACCCATGACATGCCGCCGGCTCCGGACCATTTCAGCCGCTGCAGCGCCATCAACGGCAAGGGACCGACACGGGTGAATCGGTTGCCGGCCATGAAGGCCTTCGCGCCGGAGATTTTTGCCGCGCGCGCCAAGCGACGGACTTCATTGTTGCTGGACGTGCGACCCTACGCGGAATATGGCGGTTTGCATTTGCCTGGATCCTTTCATGTCGACATTGGCGGCAATTTTGCCACGTTTGCCGGTTGGGTGCTCCCGCCGGACCGTGAAATCCTGTTGGTGGTCAAGGATGCGGAGCAGGCTGTCGCGGCACGAGACTGGTTGCGGCGGGTGGGGCTCGACAAGGTCAGCGGGTTCCTCGATGGGGGGCTTTTCGCCTGGGCCAAAGCCGGTTTTCCCACGGCCAGCATTCCGCAATTGGGAGCTTCCCGGTTGCAGGCGCTCGTGGACAATGCGGCCGAGGAACCGCTGCAGCTTGTGGATGTGCGTTCTCCGTCCGAATTTGCCGCCAACCATATCGAAGGGGCCATCAACATCCCGGCGCCGCGCTTGCGAACGGCCTGGAAGGAATTGGATGCTCGTCTGCCTACGGCGGTGCTGTGCAGCACGGGGCACCGTTCCAGCCTGGCCTGCAGCCTGCTGGAGAACCATGGGTTCACTCAAATTTTCAATGTTGCCGGCGGCATGAGCGGTTACAGCGCGGCCGGATACACCGGCCAATGTCCCTTGTGCGTGACGCCCCACGGACCGCATTTCCTCGGTTGATATAAAACCATGAACGGATGGTTACAGGGACAATGGTCGCCTCACTGGGGCGGGTACCGGCATCGGCGTCCTTCGATGGATTCCGGGACATTTGAAAGACAACGCCTGGTGGTTGGTTTTCCGGAGATGGCGGCATTGATCTTGCTGTCGGCGGACTTGAAACAAGTCGGGTTGTAAAATGACAAGATTTGATTTTCATGCCGGGGTCTGGCATGATGACACGAAACCAAAGAAAGGATGACGATCATGGAAAGACTATCCGAAGTTGTAAAATCGGCGGATTGGAAAAACGAGAAACATGTGCCTGTAATCGAGGCCCCGTCCGAAGTCAAGGCGGGCGAATGGTTTGCCGTCAGCGCCACGGTCGGAAAGGAAATCCCTCACCCCAACACCACGGAGCATCATATTTGCTGGGTTGCCCTGCATTTCGTGCCCGAAGGCGCCAAAGTCTCCTATGAACTGGGGCGTTTCGAATTCACTGCCCACGGGCAATCGGCGGCCGGGCCCAACGAGGGCCCCGTGCATACCGACAGCAGCGTGAGCGTTAAAATTAAAATCGATGGCCCCGGAACGTTGTTTGCAACGTCCTATTGCAACATCCACGGTTTGTGGGAGTCGCACGCGACCGTCGGGCTGGCATGATTCGCCTGAACGCTCTCGATGGCGTCATGGAACGGGGGGGCGGCCTGGCCGCCCCCCGTTCCATCTTTCCTGCGACGATGGCCACGCTTGGTTGGACGCTGGGGATTTTCCTGGTTTTAATGTCTGCGCGGTCTTCAACGGCCGGGGACTGGCGCGTGCGGGAAACGGCCAAGATCCGTCTGCATGCCGAACGCATGGCCTGCCTCGGAAGTCGGCGCGTGCTCGAGTTCGGGTTCGATCGCCAGGCGTCGCTGGACAGGGAGCGACAAGAAATCCGGCGCGGACTGGTTCGCCTTCAATCCACCCATCCGCCGCCCTTGCGCAAGGGATTTCTCCTCGAGGCTTATGTCAGCGCCAACGATGATTCGGTGCAACCCTTCTGGCGTTATCTGCCGCGGAACTACTCTCCGACCTCCTCGCCGCCGCTGCTGCTGTATCTACACGGATACAATCCGGATTTCGACCTGGCGTCCGCGCCCCGCGTTCCGGATGCCTTCACGAATCTCGCCGAACGAACCGGCGCCTGCATGGCGGCCCCTTTCGCGCGCGGCAACACGGATTACCAGGGGATCGGCGAACAGGATGTTCTGCGGGTTCTGGACGAGATGGTCGCGCGGTATGGAGTGGATCGGCAACGGGTGGTTCTGGTCGGCATGTCCATGGGAGGACTGGGAGCCTGGTGCATCGGCGCGCGCTGGGCGGATCGCTTCAATGCGCTCCTGATTCTTTGCGGGCGCGGCGATTTTTACGTCTGGCATGATGTGAGTCCCGCCGATCTGCCGCCCTGGCAACGCGAGTTGGTGGACGCGCAATTCGCCACGAAATACATCGACCGGCTCTTGCACACTCCGGTCCTCGCCAGTCATGGTCGGTACGATTACGTGGTCGATTTCGAACAGGGCACCTATTTGCCGCTGAAACTGAAACGCATGGGGGCGCCGAATCTGCGGTTTCTGGGTTTCACCTACGCCGATCACGATGTGTTCGGTCTGACCATGATGCGTGCCGATACGCAGTCTTTTTTGGAGGAGGCGCTCACACGGGCCTACCCCAAGCCGGAGCCGCGCACCGTGGCTCGTCCCGGAGCCACCGGCAGCCGCATCCAGGATGCCCTGCTGGACCCGTTTCTGTTCGTCGGCGGGAAGGATGGAGGAACGGGTCTTGCGGTGGAGCGGCTGCAAGCGCGGGGCGAGGAATGGCGTCGTTTTGCGCATGCCCGCCCCCGCATGACGTTGGAGGAAACCATGGACTTGAAAACCGCCCACGATTGCCACCTGTTTGTCTTTGGCGAACCGGAAGACAGTCCGCTGGTCTGTACGGTGCTTCAGAACGCGGGCGTTATCATTGCGTCCGACACATTCAATCTGGCCGGCCGCCGCCTGCCGCGCCAGGACCACGGGCTTTGGCTGGCCGGCGTCAATCCGTTCAATTCCAACCGCACGGCGGTGGTGCAATGCGGCCTGCCCTGGGGGGCGGACCTGCCCGACAATCACCGTTACGACCGCATTCCGGATGTTATCGCCTACGGCCGTGAAAGCGACCGTTTCGGGATCAACCGGGCCGTGGCCGCCGGGTTTATCGAAGCCGACGGATCGGTGAGATGGTGCGATCCTCCCTTCACCGAAGCGATCCGACGTCCGCCAACCCCCGTTTACGACGACTTCGAATCGCCTTTCGATCCGGACACGCTCCAGCAATACCGCTTCCCCTGAAGACTCAGAGAGTTTCCGTTATTTCATCCTTGCCGCCCAGCCAAGGGGCGGCATTCCGTTCCCAGTCCGCTTCCGTGCAGGCCTGGCGTCCGACCATTTCACGGTAGCGGCCATGGCGGGCCATCAAGTTGTCATGATTGTCCTGTTCGACAATCTGTCCGCTATCCAGGACCACAATTTTGTCCGCATTGCGGATGGTCGAGAGGCGATGGGCAATAATGAACGTCGTCCGTCCTCGCATCAGGTTGCCCAGCGCCTTTTGGATCACTTGCTCGGCTTCGCTATCGATCATCGAGGTGGCTTCGTCCAGAATCAGCACCCGGGGATTGGCCAGGAAGGCGCGCGCGATGGAGATACGCTGGCGTTCCCCCCCGGAGAGACGCACGCCGCGTTCCCCGATCACGGTGTCGTAGCCTTTGGGGAGGTTGCGGATAAATTCATGCGCATGGGCGCCGCGCGAGGCCGCCAGCATTTCCTTTTCGGTCGCGTCGGGTCGGGCGTAGAGAATGTTTTCGCGCACAGAACTGTTAAAGAGAAAGGTTTCCTGCAGTACCATGCCAATATGGCGGCGCAACGAGCTCTGCGACACCGCGCGCAGGTCATGCCCGTCAATGCGCACGCACCCGTGGGTGGGATCGTAAAAACGGGCGATCAGGTTCACCAGCGTGGTCTTGCCGGCTCCGCTGCGTCCCACGAGCGCGACGACCTCCCCCGGTTCGGCCGTTACGGAAATGCCGCGCAGAACCGTCTCGCCGGTTTCGTAGCGAAAACTGACGTTCTCCAGTTCGACCCGTCCGGCGACCCGGTTCAAGTCCAAGGCATCGTCGCGGTCCGCAACGGAAGGACGCTGGTCCAGAAGGTCGAAAATGCGCGCGATGGCGGCCAGCGATCGATTGATGACGTTCTGGACGCGAGCCAGCGCGCCGACGGGTCGGTAAAAATCCTGCATGTAGCGCAGGAAGGCAATCACGGTTCCGGGGGTCATCGTGGCGGCAACTGTCGACGGTGAAGCCGCGCGATGCGCTCCGTACCAGACCAGGATCACCAGTCCGGTCGACGTCACCAGCGACAAGGCCGGGAAAAAGGTGCTCCACATCCAGATGCTGCGGCAACTGGATCGATAATAGGCCCGGCTGCGCTCCTCGAAACGCTCGATTTCGGCCGGTTCGCGCGCGAAGGCCTTGATCACCTGGATGCCGTTCAGGCGTTCCTGCAATTCGGCGTTGATGTCGCCGAGCTCGCGTCGGATGCGGCTGAAAATCGGGCGGATGAAATGAGTGAAGGCCCACAGCATACCCACAAACAGAGGCAGCGGCGCCAGGGCAATCAGGGCCATGCGCCAGTCGAGGGCAAACAGCAGGGCCATCGATCCGGTGATGTGCAAGACGTTGCTGACGATGTCATCGGAGCCGTGGACCACCAGATCCTCGACCGCATTAACATCGTTGCTGACACGCGAAAGGATGTCGCCCGATCGTTCGCGCGCGAAAAAATCCAACCCGAAAGTCATCAAGTGGCGGAAGCATTCCATGCGCAACTTCAGCACGAAGCGTTGGCCCAGCAGGTGCATGACGTTGGTGCGCATGGCTCCCAGGCCCAGAGCCGCCAGGCTGAGCCCCAGGAATTGCCAGGTCAGGCGGGGCAGGGGCTCGAGGTCGCGCGCCATGATGACGTCGTCGAAAAGATTTTTCAACACCAGCGGAATCGCCAACATCGCCGCCGTGGACGTCAGCATGGCAAAGAGACCCAATAGCAGCCGCCGCCAGTACACCACCAGATTGCGGTAAAACCACCCGAGCATGCGCCGGTCCGAGATTGCGATGCGGGCAGTTTTGCGGTCCTCTTCAACCGATCCCGACAGGCGCCCGATGCCAAAGCCTCTTGCCATGCGATCAGCCCTTCTTGCGCAGATGCGAGGGAGGAATTTTCAGGATCAGGCGGTATTTGGCCACGGTGCGGCGCGCGATGGTGATGCCGTTATCGCGCAACTGTTCTTGAATGGTCTGGTCGGAGAGAGGATGACCGGGGTCCTCATTCCTGATCAACGACTCGATCTGGTCCTGCACCGTCTTGTTCGAAACTGTCTTGCCATCGGAGGTCTTGAGCCCCGGGGTAAAGAAATACTTGAGTTCAAAGACCCCGACGGGGGTTCGCATGTACTTGTTGGCCACGGTGCGGCTGACCGTCGTCTCGTGAACACCGACGCGTTCGGCCACCTCCGCCATGGTCATGGGATGCAGATGGGCAATGCCATGGTTCAGGAAGTCCTGTTGCGCTTCGACAATGGCGCTGGCGATGCGGTGAATGGTTTTCTGTCGTTGATGGATGCTCTTAATCAGAAAGGCGCCGGAGCGGATGCGTTCCCGTATGTAGGACTTGACTTCGGTCGTGGTTGCGGGGTTCTCGAGCAGCCGGCGGTAATGATTGCTGATCCGAATATGGGGGAGCTGCTCGTTGTCCAGAATCACCTGCCACTGACCGTCCGTTCCCTTGCGTATGGTGATCTCGGGGACAATGTAGCCATCGTTCCCAGTGGAAAAGATGCGTCCGGGACGCGGGTCGAGTGAGCGAATCAAGGCGGCGGCTTCCTCGATCGCTTCGGGGGTCGTTCGCAACCCCTGGGCGATGGCGTGGTACCGCTGCGACCCCAGGGCCTGCAAATGGTCGGCCACGATCGCATGGGCCAGTTTAATCGGGGTGCTTTTCCCGAGCCGGTCAAGTTGTAACAGCAGGCATTCCTTCAAATCGCGGGCCCCGACCCCGGTGGGATGGAAGTCCTGCACCGTGCGCAACACGCGTTCGAGTTGCTCCGGCGTCGCGACGGTCTGCCCCGCCAGTTCCTCAAGCGAAACCGTCAGGTAGCCATCGTCGTCGATGCTGCCGATAATGGTTTCGCCCAGCATCTTTTCCTCGTCCGAAAAATCGGTCAGTCCCAGTTGTTCGAGCAGATGCCCCTGCAGCGAGACGGGTTGCGGCAGGGAATCGAACATGTATTGGCGCTTTTCCTCGGACTGCGGGGTATAGGGATTGTTCTGCAGGTCCTGAAGGAAGTAATCGCGCCATTCGCGATCCAGTTCCGTGAGGGCTTCGATGTCTCGATCGAAGTCCAGGGGTTGTTCATCCGCCGCGGGTTTGCCGTCATCGCGCGCATCGACGGGGGCTTGCGTTGCATCCAGTGAAATCTCCTGCGGGGAAACCACGTCCTCGATCGTCGGGTTGCTCTCCATCTCCTGCTGGATCAGGGTGCGCAGTTCCAGCATCGGCAGTTGCAGCATTTCCAGCGACTGCCTCAGTTGCGGCGCCATGATCATCATTTGGCGCTGCTGTTGCGATAAACTGAGCGTTTGAAGCGGCATGGTTAGCGGTTTCCAAGGGTTGTCGCTCGTGGGCCGGTCAAGGGAGCGACAACATCAAGACGTATTCTAGCCGGGGGCATGGAACAAATCAAGTGAAATGGTACGAAAAGTGCTAGGAAAATAACGCCAGAATAACGCCGCCGGCGACAATGGAGCCGATTTGTCCCGCCACATTGGCGCCCATGGCATGCATCAGCAGCACGTTGTGCGGATCGTATTCCAGGGCGACTTTGGTAGAGACCCGCGCCGCCATGGGAAAGGCCGAAACGCCGGCCGAGCCGATCAGCGGGTTGATGGGGTTGCGGGGGGAGAACCGGTTCATCAGTTTCGCGAAGAGCACGCCGCCGGCGCTTCCCAATGCGAACGCCACCAGACCGATGACCAGGATTCCGAGGGTTGCGGGGCGCAGGAACTTGGCGGCTTCCAACTGCATGCCGATGCCCAGTCCGAGCATGATCGTGGCGATGTTCATGATTTCATTCTGCAGCGCCTGGGACAAACGTTCCACCGCGCCGCATTCGCGCACAAAGTTGCCGAAGGCCAGGCAGCCCATCAAGGGGACCGCCGCCGGCAGAAACAATACGCATACCAACAACACCATCAGGGGAAACAGCATTTTTTCCAGGCGCGTGACATGGCGTTCCTGGCGCATTCGGATGCAACGTTCGCGATGGGTCGTCAGCAGGCGCATGATGGGCGGCTGAATCAGTGGAACCAGCGCCATGTAGGAATAGGCGGCCACCGCGATAGACCCCATCATGTCCGGGGCAAAGCGCCGTCCGACCACGATGGACGTCGGACCGTCCGCCGCGCCGATGATGGCGATGGCGCTGGCCTCTTTAATGCTGAAGTCGAACCCCGGCAGTCCGTTCAGGGCTACCACACCCAGCAAGGTTCCGAACACACCGAACTGGGCCGCGGCCCCCAGCAGCACGACGCGTGGATTGCCCATCAACGGGCCAAAATCCGACATCGCGCCGATGCCCATGAAAATAAGCAGCGGCAGCAGATCGTTATCGATGCCTGCGTTGTAGATCAGTCCCAGCAATCCTTCCCGCGAAGCCATTCCGGCAAAGGGCGCGTTGGCAAAGAGACAGCCGAACCCGATCGGCACCAGGAGCAGGGGCTCAAAGTCTTTGGCGACGCCCAGGTACAAAAGCAGGAGACCGATGCCCAGCATGACGACTGCGCCCGGTTGATCGCCCAGAAAGGCCGACAGACCGGTGCGTTCCACGATCTGGGTGGCGCCATGGCGAAGCGAAAGCGGGGCCTCCGGGCTTTCCGTGGCCACCTGGGGCGCGGACTCAACGCTGACTTCGCGCGCAAAAGGCGTGGCCGGGGTCAATTGTGCCTGGCCAAGCAGCGGGAAAAGCAAAAGACACAACCAGAGAATCAAAGGCAGTGGAAAGGTTGGGTGGAGGTGCCTGGATAGCGGGCAAGTCATGACCGCTCCCCCTGCCGACGTAGGCGACGAATGGCGGCGGCAATGGCAATGGCCGGTATTCGGTTGTCGCTGGGAGGGGGGATTCTTCCATCCGCGGGGGGGTGGGGGGGGGGGGCTTTGCCGAAATCGTCTTGCTTTATAAAGCGTTTCGCCACACGGCCCCCCAGGATCATCATGGCAAGCAGCGCCAGCAATACAACAAACACCGTTCCCATTCCCAGGAACATTACAATAACCGCTTCTCGTATCATAAGTTTTAAGCGCGGAACATGGCATGAGATGCATGCCGCGAAAAGTTACCTGAATAGACGCAATGCGTGGGCATATCCTGCTTGATTTAACGGAATTTGTCAAAAGCTAACGGACCAGCCATCCTGCTCAGGGCGCATTCAAAAAGGGCGATTGTGTCCAGGAAGGAGTTTGGCGATCTTTCGGACTTCCGGACGGATCTTGCGGAAACGGTGGCTCAATGCCCGATCGATTCGAACAAACGCAGAACGGCCCCGCAGGTGAAGTGCGATGCGACTTTGTGAGCAAATCGCGGAAAATCGATGACGGCACTGTGGTCGGCCTTGTCGGAAATCGTGCGCAGAACAAGGCAGGGGATGCTGTGTTCGTGTGCAACCTGGGCCACGGCAGCACCTTCCATCTCCACGCACTTCAGTCCTGGAAGTTGCTCCCGCAGGCGTTGTACAATCGATTCGTCCGCGACAAATTGATCGCCGCTGGCAACGGTGCCCGTGGAGACTCGAGGTGCGGCGATTTGGAACTCCTGGAGCGTTGCGCTTGAAACGTCGCCTCGCAAGTCTTCCTTCAGGTAGGTTTCCGCCGCGCGCCGGGCGGCACGCACATCGTGCGATTCGGCCTTGAAGCGAGAAATCCCCAGGAGTGGAATTTCATACCTGGCGATGCCCGGAAGCATGCTGGCGTCCATGTCGTGCTGCACGAGAGTATCCGCCACAACCATGTCGCCGATGTTGAGGTTGGGGGCGATCGCGCCCGCCATGCCGGTAAAGATCAGGAAATCGACCCCATGTCTTTCCACAAGCGTGGTGGCCGTGGATGAAGCGGCAACCTTGCCCCACCGGGAGAAGACCACGGTTACGGACCGACCGCGCAATTGCCCGGTTGCGTACTCCCGCATGCCCCGGAGTTCGATTCTTGTTTGCGACATGTGATGGCGAAACTGCGAAATTTCTTCGGCCATCGCGCCCATGATGCCAATTTTCATACTCTACCCTCCTGCGGTAATGCCGCATCGCCGGAGTTCACAACCATTTCTTTTTTCGAAAATAAAAGCCCATCCCGACGCCAATGGCGAGCATCGCGCCCAGGACCAGGAAATAGCCCCAGGGACATTTGAGTTCAGGCATGTTTTCGAAGTTCATGCCATACACCCCCGCGATGAAGGTCAAGGGAATGAAGATGGTTGCAATGATCGTGAGCACCTTCATAATCTCGTTCATGCGGTTGCTGATGCCGGACAGGTAGGTGTCGTACATGCTGCCCAAAATGTCCCGAAAGGTTTCCACCAGGTCCAGAATTTGAATCGTGTGATCGTACAGATCGCGCAAAAACACCTTGGTTTCGGGGCGGATCAGCGTGGATTCGCTCTTTACCAGGGCGCCAATTTCCTCGCGCAGCGGCCATACCGCTTTGCGCAGGCTCAGGATGTCGCGCTTGATTCGGTGCATGTCCGTCCTGGTGTCGGGCTTCGGTGCGCTCAGAATCTCGTCGTCGAAATCCTCGATGCGGTTCCCGATGCGCTCGACGGCCAGAAAATAATGGTCTACCACGGTGTCCATCAGGGCGTAAGCCAGGTAATCGGCCTTCATTGCCCGGATGCGTCCCTTGGCGGTTTTGATGCGCTCGCGCACGGTGTCGAATACGTCGCCGTCTTTCTCCTGAAAGGATATCACATAGTTTTCGCCAAGGAGCAGGCTGACCTGTTCGATCTCCATGTTGTTTGCCGGTTCGTCATAGGAGATCATCTTCAGCACGACGTAAATATATTCCGGGAATTCCTCGGTCTTGGGCCGCTGGGAGGTGTTGACGATGTCCTCCAGGGTCAGTGGATGCAGATCGAGGAGTTTGCCCAGCGACTCAATCAGACCCACGTCATGCATGCCGTTGACATTAATCCAGGTTACGCCGGAAGCCTGAACCGATTCCGCGCATCGGTCTACGGAGACATCGCGCTGTTCGTTCAATCGGCCTGGGTCGTATTCGATCAAATCGATGCGAGCCGCGTTTATTTCCCGTTTGCCGATAAACACAATGGTTCCAGGGGGCAAGCCTGCCTTGGCGCTGAGTTTGTGGTGCTTGTTTATCATAATCTACGGCTCTCCCGCCGTCCCGGGAAAGGTTTCATGGTTCGTGTCCCCTGGGCATTCGCCGCCGGGCGCATTCTCCGTGCGGTCCGTCGTCCGTGCGGAAGGAATTTCGCCCGGCGCGCGGATGGGCGGAGCGACCGCGTATTCGACTGTAGCGAGCCGGATCGCAAAAGTCCAGAGGCGGGCGCACCAGGTGGTGCGCAACGGTCGCGCGTCCCTCGTTCGTCCGGGTTGCCGTTGCCGAGAATTATGGCGTTTCCAGGCAGCGGAGCCATTGTTTTTCGAGACGTTTGGCGCTGATCGGCGCGGGAGTCTTGAGTTCCTGGGCAAACAGGGAGATCCGGAACTCTTCGGTCATCCAGCGAAAGATATCCAGTTCGAGGCGGTCGAATGCGACGTCGGCTTGGTCGGTTACGGCTTGCTCGTAGCGTTCCCACCAAGGGGTCAGTTCGCGCATTTTCCGTTGATCGGCTTCGGGGTCGAGTCGGCTGCGTTCATCGCGTCGTCGTATGCCTTCCAGATATCGGGGGAAGTGTTGCAGATGGTCGAAGCGAATCAGGCGCGCGAATCCAGGAAACATCAGCCAGGCAAGCTGCCGCCGCATGTCCAGTCGGGAGTCAGGCGGGTGGGGAAGGTCATCCTCCAGACGCCGCTGGAGCCCGGCGGCGGCGTCGACGGCGGCCTGCACCGTCAGGCGCAGGGCTTCGTGCCGGCTTGCCAGTCGCGTGGCACAGGCGGCGATTCGCTGGTCAAACTCCCCGGGGCCTCGAAGGATGGGCTGACCGTCCACAAAGGTTTCGAACACCGCCGACCAGACCATGTCATCGTCGACCCTCCGATGAGGGTACCCGATGCGGGCGAGGTACTGCGCGGAGGCGAATGGCCATGATGCGCGGCGTTTCAGGGAAGCCGTCTCACGGGACAGTCGGAGCAGGATGAGGCGGACCACCCCCAGGTTGTGTTCGGCGCGGGCCTCGGCGGGATCGCGGAACATTTCCACATGGACACCGCTTCCCGCATCGCGCAACCCGGGATATTGTTCGATGCTCCACCCGGCGTCACCCACCTTGACCCGTTCCGGCAGGTCGCCGCAGGACCATGCCTGCATGTCGCGCTGCCGCCAGGAGCGTTCCAGAATCTCGATCCGGCGATCCTGGTCACGGTCCGACTCGATCGTACGAAGCAGGGCTTCCAGGTCGCGTCCGCTTCCCGTGACGTTCCCCTGTTTGTCGTGCAGCACATAGCGCACCCGCAAGGGGTCCGGCATGCGCTCCTCGTGCCAGAGAGCGCGATCGACCCGGACTCCGAACACACGTTCCACGATTTCCGCCAGGGCATCACGGAGCGTCTGTCCTTCAGGACGCAAATGCGTCATACAGCGGGATACGGCCTCGTCGGCGGAACCCAGCACCCGTCGTTGTGCGGCGGGCAGGCAGCCCAGCATCCAGCGCACCTTTTCCCGCAGGGCTCCCGGGACCAACCAGTCGGCGCGCCACTCGCGCAGCAGCGGGGCATCAGCCCTCGTGGCATGACAGCTCAGTCCATCCTCGTCGCTTGACGGAGCATGACAATATTCCAGCCGAAACCGCCGTTTTCCCAGGCGCAATTCGTCTGGAAAGCCGTCGGCCGCCGCGGTTGCGTCCAGCCAATCGTCCTCATTCAGGCGCATCGGCGCGATGTCCTGTTCCGTGGCGCGTTTCAACCATTGCCGCAGGGCGGCGGCGTTGTTGATATCCGGCGGCAGATGCCGGTCAAAGTGTCGAAAAAGCGCTTCGTTGTCGAGAAGCCGCCCTTGGCGGCGCAGCTTGTCTTCCAGTCCCCGAATTTTATTCAGGACGTTCTGATTCGCCCTTAACAGTGGAGGGGGGCTTGGGAAGTCCCCCTCGATCAGGGCGTGACGGATAAACAGTTCACGGGAGACGTCGGGCGCGATACGGCTGTAATCGCAGGGACGTCCCGCGACAATGGTCAGACCGAACAGCATTACGGTTTCGGTGGCCCGCACGAATCCAAGGTTGCCATCCCAGCGCGGCGAATGCGTGTGCGATCGGCACAGCGATCCGGCGATGCCCTCGATCCATTCGGGATCGATCACGGCCGCTTTGCGAGCATAGAGTCGGGTGGTATCCACCAATTCGCCCGCCATCACCCAGGCAGGAGGCTTGCGAAACAGAACCGAACCGGGAAAGATCGAAAATCGCAGCCCCCGCGCTCCGCGATAATCGCCCTGTTCGACATCGCGTTTCCCGATGCGCCCCAGCAACCCTGCCAGCAGGGCACGATGCATTCCGGCGTCGCCTCCCCGGATCGACCGGACATCCCAGCCGAGCCCCCGGCACAATTCCTCCAATTGCGAACGTAACTCGCTCCATTCGCGCATCTTCGGATAAGAAAGGTAGTGGTTTTTGCACAATCGACGCGCCACTCCGCGTGAACGGTTGGCCGTGCCATTCCGCCACCATTCCCACAAGCGCAGCATGGAAGCAAAATCCGAGGTAGGGGTGTTCCATTGGGCATGCGCCGCGTCGGCTGCCTCCTGGGCATCGATCGGGCGTCGAACGGGGTCTTCGCCCGCCAGTCCCGCCACGACCGTCAAGGCATCCCGCAAGGAATTTTCACGATGACCGGCCAGGAGGATTCTTCCCAGTCGAGGTTCAAGTGGAAGCTGCGCCAGTTGGGCGCCGGTGGAAGTCAGGACCACGCGTCCGCTCCGGTCTGTTTTAACGGCGCCCAGCTCATGCAGTTCGCGCAGGCCCTCGCGGATCATGGCCGGCGAAGGCGGTTCCGGGAAAGGAAACGAGGCGATATCGCCCATGTTGAGGTCCATCAACTTGAGGATCACGCCGGCGAGGCTCGAACGGCGCAGTTCGGGATCGCCAAACGCCGGCCGCCTGTTGAAATCGTCCTCGCCGTACAGGCGGATGCAGATGCCGGGCCCGAGACGTCCGCAGCGTCCCGCGCGCTGGTCGGCGCTGGCGCGGGAAATGGGTTCGATGTGCAATCGCTGGGCCTGGGTACGGTGCAGGTAGCGATTAATGCGCGCCTGCCCGGAATCGATCACGTAGCGAATTCCGGGCAGGGTCAGGGACGTTTCCGCGACATTGGTTGCCAGCACGATGCGTCGTTGAGACGATAAGCGAAAGGCTCGTTGCTGCTCCTGTGCCGGCAACGAGGCCAGCAGGGGAATGATTTCCGTATCGACGCCGAAGCGCTTCCGCAGGAAAAGAGCGGCCTCGCGAATATCGCGTTCGCCGGCGAGAAACACCAGGATGTCGCCGGGTCCCTCGCGCGAAAGCTCGCCAACCGCATCCGCAATCATGCCCACCAGGTCCGGTTCTTCTTCATCGGGGGGACGATAACGGATTTCAATCGGATGCAAACGACCGGGAATCGTCAGTACCGGAGCGCCTTCGAAAAAATCGCTCAACAACCCGGTGTCGAGCGTGGCGGAGCTGATCAGGACACGCAGGTCTGGACGCCGCGGAAGAATGCGTTTAATCCACCCCAGCAGAAAGTCAATGTTCAGGGAGCGCTCATGGGCCTCGTCGATGATCAGGGTGTCATAGCGTCGCAGCAGGGGGTCTCGCCGCGTTTCCGCCAGAAGGATGCCGTCGGTCATGAACTTGACGCGGGTTGTTCGCGAGACCAGTCGTTCGAAGCGATGCTGGCTGCCGATGAGTTCGCCCGGTCGTTCGCCGAAACTCTCCGCCACGTACCTGGCCACCGAAACGGTCGCCAGGCGCCTTGGCTGGGTGCATCCGATCAGTCGTCCATGGACTCCCCGTCCCAACGCGAGGGCGATGCGGGGCAACTGGGTGGTCTTGCCCGAGCCGGTATCGCCACGCACCACGACCACGCGATGTTGCCGGACGGCCTCCCGGATGGGCACCACGTGATCCGTGATCGGCAGGTCCGGCGGGAAGGATATCTCCCGGATGGAGACGCTGTCGGCGCGCTTGTTCACCCTGTGGTTGCGGCGGAAACATCCTGTTCCAGCCAGGCGCGAATTTCCTCGCGCAGAGGCTCGACCGCCCGGACGGTAACGATTTCATCGCCGGAGGGGCCGGGGATGGACACCTGATCTCCTGCCTTGTGTCCGTCGAGAGTCTGGGCCAGGCGCCCAAGATTGGGAAGGATGCCGAGTTGTTCGTCACGATCCCATTCTCCGAGAATGGCTACCACCTGTTCGTGACCATCGGCATGTTGCAGGCGAACCTGCACCCCCATGCCGATCTTGTCTGTGCCGACATCGGAGAAATTGGTGCCACGCACCTGTTTAAGATCGCGATCCCATTCGTCGCGCCGCTGCAACAAGATCGCCTGCTGTTGCTTGGCGGACTGAAATTCAAAATTTTCGCGCAGGTCGCCATAACTGCGCGCCACGGCGATGTCGTGGCTGTTGGCGGGAATTTCTTCCTCCACCAGTTTGCGAAACTGGGCCTGGCGTTCGCGCAGGGAGCGCCAGGAGGTCCACCGCATGGCGGGCGCAGAAGGTGTGTTGGCGTTTCCGGAATGTTTGCGGTCGGCCAGTCCGGGGGCGTGCTTGATCATGCGGCCGATGATCGTGCGTTGCGTGGTCGGATCCCACAGCAATTGATTTGCGAAGATGCGGTCGAACAGTGCCGCGCGCTGGATATCGCTCAATGCCAGGAAAGCCTTTGCGAACCACTTTGCTTGCTCGAACAAGGCGGTCAGCTGTTTCTGCATACGGAGGTCTTCACCGGAAAGCGTATTGTCCTCGACGATGGCAATCGCATGGGCCATGAGCTCATACAGCGCAGGCAGAGGCCAGTCCACCAGGGATTCGTGGTGTCGGAGCGTCCAAACCAGCAGGGCGGGAGGCACCGAGGTTGCGGCCAGCAGTTCGCGACAACGCTTCTGGACCCGTCCGATCTCGTCATGCTTGCGCATGGCTTCCAGGCTCTCTGCCAGCATGTTGTAGTTCATCCGCGGCAGGGCCTCCAGCAGTTGCGGTGCGGCGTCGGCGTCCGCAAGCAGCATTCGGGCGAGACCGCCGCATTCGCGCGCGGTTAGGGTTTCGGAGGCCCGTAGAAAACGGTTGTTTTCGCGCAAATGCTTGCGCATTTCCGACAAATCTGGACGCTCCAGTCCCCATCGATCCACCAATAGCGCCAGCCTTGCATACAATGCCGGCTGGGTGTTGTAGGCCCCCTTGGCGGCAAACGCCAGTCGGTTGGCCAGCACCTCGCGTGCGGCATCATCCAGCTCGGAAGGATCGGTCGCTTCCTCCAACTCCCGGATCGAACGCACGATCCTGTCCGTGTCGCGTTCGTTCTTTAACGTCTCGAACCAAGCGGAATCGTACGCCTTGGCGGAGTCGCGCAAAACCAGGGGTTCGGTTCGCCGGGATGGCAGCTCGACGAGAGGATCGGACTTTAGCTCCTTGCGGGCTGCCTCCCAGAATCGTTTCCATTGGGACGCGTTAACAATACGTTGATCGGTTAGAAGACTTTCCAGCCGATTGGCGGAAAGCGGTCCGAAGTCGCGCAAGGCCATTCGCACAATCTCCGCCGGATGCTCGCGCGCCAGTTGTTCGATTTTATCCGGATGGCGGTGTCGGCGCGCCAACAGATGGTTTTCGTCGACCGGCACCAGGGTTTCCGCGGCGTAGGCCAACGACAGAACATGGTTGGGCTTGAGCGTGAAATCCACCACCATGCGCTTGTAGAAGTCGTCCATGCGCTTGACAACCCCAAAACCCCAGGTCTTGTCCATGCAGAAGGTTCCCGGACGACAGGCCAGGAGCAGAGTCAGGCGTCGCAGCGATTCCGACGGCGCCAGCTCGCCGAACCCCACACTGTTCACGCAGGCTGCCCACAAGCGATCACTGTCTACCTTGGCAAGCACCTCATGGCAAAACGCCCCAAAGGCGCGACTGTCCCCCCGCCATCGACTCCACAACAGGCAAAGACGCAAAAGTGCCTGTCCTTCACCCGATTCAATCAGCGTTTCCTTGAGAGTTTGCGCCCAATTCTCCGCCGTTTCCTGCTGACCGGAAGCTCTCACGAAACGCAAGGTGCCCAGAAGCGAATCGATCGGTACCGGTCGTTTTTGCAAATCGGCCAGAAAGCGATCTTCAAGTTGTGCCATTCCATCAGCGTCCAATGCATCCATTTGCCCACAGCTCCCTATAATCGTCGGCTGAACATCATGCCGGAATGCGCACGACTCTGCAACCAAGAAGTGGGGTGGCGAAAAACTGGCGTCAAACTGGCGGTGGCGGTGCGCGGTGGCAAAGTCAGGGGATGTTGTCCGTAGGCACGGTGCCTACCGCTATCTTTGAAATGGCTCGGTAACAGGGAAGGAAGGTTTGTAAAAAATCGGTCCATGTATCACACTGTCCCCCTTCGCACCGGTCAAGGCGATCGGATGTCGTTTCGGTTTGCAATGGTTTATCGTGTGAGATGGTATGAAAACAATTCAGTTGAATGAGAAGTTTTTTGAAGGGGTGGTAAGCTTTAATCATGGGGATGGCTGGATTCAGCCGCTTCGTTTGCGCAATGCGGAGATTCCGCTCTATGATCCAAATTTCGTGCTGCGCGCTTCCAAGACCAGCGGTTGCCGGTTACGTTTTATCACCGATGCCGCTTCGCTGGTGCTGGAGGTCGAGCCGGATGCGGCGGAGGGGGAGCGGTTGTTCGATCTTACCACCGACGAAACCTTGTGGGCTACGGTCCGGCTGCCGCCGGGCATGGATTCGGTCAAGTTCGACAATCTGCCGGGGGACGGCAGGGTCATCGAGCTGTGGTTGCCAATGCAGCATGAAGTGCGTTTGCGGGCGCTGCGTATCGATGACGCGGCCACCCTGCGACCGGCATCCGACCGGCGGCCCCGCTGGGTGACCTATGGCAGCTCGATTACCCACTGCGCCACCGCCCACAGTCCCTCCCAAATCTGGCCGGCCGTGGCCGCAAGGGCGTGCGGGCTTAACCTGACGAGCCTGGGGTACGGGGGGCAATGCCACATGGACCCGCTGGTGGCATTGATGATCCGCGACCTGCCGGCCGACTTCATTTCATTGAAGGTCGGGATCAACATGGTGGGTGGATCGGTGTCGCAGCGCACCTACCGGGCCCTGCTGGTGGGAATGGTGCGTATCATCCGCGAAAAACATCCCGAAACCCCGATCGCCGTGGTGTCGCCGATCATCTCACCGCCGCGCGAGGAAACGCCCGGGGCCACGGGCATGACGTTGCAAAGGATGCGCGCCGAGCTGGAAGACGCCGTGGATGCCCTCCGGGCTTGCGGCGATCGGCATGTGCACTACGTCAATGGACTGGACCTGTTCGGCGCCGATCTCGTGCAACCGTATCTGCCGGACCTGCTGCATCCCAACGGCGACGGATATCTGCAACTGGGGCGGAACTTTGCGGACGTCGTCATCGACAAGCTCTGGAGTTTGCGCGCCTGAACAGAGAAAAGGGATGCCACCTTGCGGGGGCATCCCTTGGCGTTGGTTGAGGATTGTAGGTTTTTCAGACCGTATAGGTCGAGGCCGAGGTGGACCCTCCCTGGCCGGTCCAGTTGGTGTGGAAGAATTCGCCGCGTTCCCGGTCGACACGCTCGTAGGTGTGCGCGCCGAAGTAGTCGCGCTGCGCCTGCAGCAGGTTGGCGGGCAGGCGTTCGCAGCGGTAGCCGTCGTAGTAGTTCAAGGCCGCGCTCATGCCGGGACAGGGGATGCCCATGCGGATGGCCTGGATCAGAACCTGTCGCAGCGCGGGCTGGGCCTTGCGTACCGTCCGTTTGAAGTACGGGTCCAGCAGCAGGTTCGCCAGGCGCGGACGGCGCTTGTAGGCGTCGCGGATGTGATCCAGGAAACGCGCGCGGATGATGCAGCCGCCACGCCACATCAGCGCGATGCGGCCGTAGTCCAATTTCCAGCCATACTCGGCGGCGGCGGCGCGCATCAATTGATAGCCCTGTGCGTAGGAGCAGATTTTGCTGGCGTACAGGGCATCGCGCAGTTTCTCGATGAACTTGTCGCGATCGCCGCTGAATTTCTTCTTCGGACCGCGCAGAGCCTTGGCGGCGGCCACGCGTTCTTCCTTGATGGCCGAGAGGCAGCGCGAAAAGACCGCCTCGGCAATCTGCGGAATGGCGACGCCGAGATCGAGCCCCGCCTGCGAGGTCCACTTGCCGGTGCCCTTCTGGCCGGCGGTGTCGAGAATCAGGTCGACGACCGGCTGCCCGCTCTCCTCGTCCTTCTTGGCCAGGATGTCGCGGGTAATCTCGATCAGGTAGCTGTCGAGAACGCCCTCGTTCCACTCTCCGAAGACCTTGTGCATCTCGTCGGCGGTCATGTCCAGGCCCTCCGACATGATATGATAGGCTTCGCAGATCAACTGCATGTCGCCGTATTCGATGCCGTTGTGCACCATCTTGACGAAGTGTCCGGCGCCGTCGGGACCGATCCAGTCGCAGCAGGCCGAACCGTCGGCCACCTTGGCGGCGATCGACTGGAAGATGTCCTTGACGTGCGGCCAGGCTTCGGGGCTGCCGCCCGGCATGATGGCCGGTCCCTTCAGCGCGCCTTCCTCACCGCCCGAAACGCCGGTTCCGATGAAATGCAGCCCCTGCGCGGCCAGGCTCTTGCAGCGCCGCACGGTATCGGGATAGTGGCTGTTGCCCCCGTCGATCAGGATGTCGCCTTCGGACAGCAGCGGAGCGATCTGTTCGATGAAATCGTCCACGGGCTTGCCGGCCTTGACCATCAGCATGATGCGGCGCGGCGGCTTGAGGGCATCCACCAGTTCCTGCACGCTATGGCAGCCAATCAGGTTCTTGCCCTGGCCACGGCCGTTGACGAAATTGTCGACCTTTTCGACGGTGCGGTTGTAGCAGGCGACCGTGAAGCCCTTGCTTTCCATGTTGAGAATCAGGTTTTCGCCCAT
>CAZIUM010000032.1:0-20319 GCA_964542285.1 uncultured Lentisphaerales bacterium | reverse complement strand
GTTGTTCCTCGATGCGAAGCAGTTGGTTGTACTTGGCCATGCGGTCGGTGCGCGACAGCGAGCCGGTCTTGATCTGGCCGGCGTTGGTGGCCACGGCGATGTCCGCGATGGTGGCGTCCTCGGTTTCGCCGGAGCGGTGACTGACGACGGCCGTGTACCCGGCCTTGTGGGCCATCTCGATGGCGTCGAGTGTTTCGGTCAGCGTGCCGATCTGGTTGACCTTGATCAGGATGGAGTTGCCGCAGCCTTCCTCGATGCCGCGCTGGAGGAACTTGACGTTGGTGACGAACAGGTCGTCGCCCACGAGCTGGCAGCGCGCGCCGATACGATCGGTCAGCCGCTTCCAGCCTTCCCAGTCGTTTTCGCCCATGCCGTCCTCGATGCTGTCGATGGGGTACTTGTCGATCAGCTCCGCCAGGTATTCGGCCTGTTCGGCGGAATTGCGCTGGACCCCGGGGGTCCGGGCGCCGCGCGCTTCGTTTTCGAACTTGGCGTAGTCATAGACGCCGTCCTGGTAAAATTCGGAGGCGGCACAATCCAGGGCCAGACAGATCTGTCCGCCTTCGTCCTTGCGTCCGGGCTTGTACCCGGCCTTGCGGATGGCCTGCAGGATGGTGTCCAGCGCGTCTTCGGTGCCGTTGAACACCGGTGCGAAACCGCCTTCGTCGCCGACGGAGGTGTTGAGTCCCCGCTCCTTGAGCAGTTTCTTGAGGTTGTGAAACACCTCGGCGCCCATGCGCAGACCCTCGTGGAACGATTCGGCGCCGACCGGGCGGATCATGAATTCCTGGAAGGCAATGGGCGCGTCGGAGTGCGAGCCGCCGTTGACGATGTTCATCATCGGCACCGGCAGTTTCTTGGCGTTGATGCCGCCGATGTAGCGGTAGATCGGGAGGCCGCTGTATTCCGCGGCGGCCTTGGCGCAGGCCAGCGAAACGGCCAGCAGGGCATTGGCGCCCAGCTTGCCCTTGGTGGGGGTGCCGTCGAGTTCGATCATCAGGGTGTCGATGCCGACCTGGTCGCGGACGTCCATGCCGACGAGTTCCGGCGCGATCGTGTCGTTGACGTTGCGGACGGCCTGCAGGACACCCTTGCCGAGATAGCGCGAGCTGTCGCCGTCGCGCAGTTCGACGGCTTCGTTTTCGCCCGTCGAAGCGCCGGACGGAACGGCCGCTCTACCGGTGATGCCGCTTTCAAGCTCGACGTCGGCTTCTATGGTGGGGTTGCCGCGCGAATCCAAAATTTCGCGGGCACAGACATCGACAATGGTAGACATGCTTTTCTCTCCTGGGTTTTTTCGCTACAGTGATGGCGGCTCCCGAAGGTGGGAGGGCCACTACAATAAAGAGGAATACGGCAGAATGCAAGCACGCAAAACACACGAGGCGGACGTGGCGGCGTCCTCTCCGACCCGGACGGGACCGGAGCGCACGATCGGCTGCCGACGCCTGTTCGAAGGTCGCGCGCTGACGCTGGACCTGCTCGAGATCGAGCAGCCCGACGGTCGCCGCTCGACGCGCGAGGTGGTGCGTCATCCCGGCGCCGTGGCGATCCTGGCGCGCCTGCCGGACGGGCGCTTCCTTTTCGTGCGGCAGTATCGCAAGGCGGTCGAGCGCGCGATGGTCGAGGCGGTCGCCGGCACGCTCGAACCCGGCGAGGCGCCCGACGTCTGTGCCCACCGCGAGCTGCGGGAGGAAAGCGGCTACGCGGCGCGGCGCATGCTGCCGCTGGGAGCGGTCCATCCCTGCCCGGGCTATTCGGAGGAACGCCTGTTCTTGTTTTACGCCGATCTCGAGCCCGAGGCCGGCATTCCCTGTCCGGACCCTGACGAGAACCTCGAGTCCCTGGCGTTGGCGCCGCAAACCGTCGAGGAATGGATTCGCGCAGGCCGCATCGAAGATGCCAAAACCCTGGCTTGCTGGCTCCTGTGGCGCCTGCGCATCGCGCCGGCGTCGAGTTGCGATAAAAACACAAGGTATTGATGCCGCGTTGGTTCGTCCTGCAACGGGGACGGATTTTCTGAAAAATCGGATGGAAAGATACGATGAAACAATGAAAACCGGTGCGTTGAAAACATGGCGCGAGCGGTTGTCCCGGTACTGGCTGGATTTTCTCGAGGACCTCTGGACCCTGGAAACGGCACAATTGCGTGGGGCGCGGCGGACGCTGATCCGTGGCGTGCGCGTCGTCAACATGGTCTGGCGCGGCTTTCGCACCGACGAGTGCCAGTTGCACGCCTCGGCGCTGACCTACTTCACGCTGATGTCGCTGGTGCCGGTGCTGGCTCTGGGGCTTTCGCTGGCCCGGGTGTTCGGCGGCGAGAACCTGGCGCGCGAGAAGGTCATCTCCGAAATTTCCGCCTGGGGCGAACAAATGGCGGACGGCACGGCCGCCAGCGGGGCGTCCGAGAGTGCCATGGTCAGCGACTTCGTCGGACGCATGACGCATTATGCCGATCGCATGTTCGACCAGATCGCGAGCATCGGGTTCGGCACGCTGGGGGGCATCGGGTTGGCGGCCCTGATCTGGATGGCGATCAGCATGCTGTCGCAGGTCGAGCGCAGTTTCAACCGGGTTTGGAACGCGCCGCCGCGCAAGTTGTGGCGCAAGTTCGCCGACTACCTGAGTGTGGTGCTGGTGGTGCCTTTTCTGGCGCTGGCGGCCTCCACCATTCCCGTGGCAGGATTTTTTTCGCAGCACGTGGGCGGGTTTTTCGGCGCCATCCCCGGGGCCGAAGGGATGGCCATGCTGCTGAAACGCTCGGTGGTGGCGGTGCTGACCACCGCCGTGTTCGTCTTCGTGCTGATGTTCGTTCCCAACACCCGCGTAAAGATCAAACCGGGTATTGTCGGAGGGGTGGCGACGGCAATTCTCTTTGTCGTATGGATGCGAATCTGCGCCTCGCTGCAGATCGGCGTGGTCAAGTACAGCAAAATCTACGGCGGGTTCGCGACCCTGCCGATCGTGCTGGCCTGGACCTACGTGAGCTGGCAGATTATCCTGTTCGGGTCCGAGTTGTCCTTCGCGGTTCAAAATGCCGACACCTATGGCCGCGAGCAGGATGCCCGCCATGCCAGCATTCGCGCCCGCTGGCAACTGGCCCTGGGACTTGCGGTGGAACTGGCGCGTTGCATGGTCCGGGGCAAACCGCTGGTGGCCATGACCTTTGCCGGGGAGCGTCATATTGCCGTCCGGCTCATGAACCAGGTGCTGGAAACGCTCGAGAATGCCGGACTCATCGTCGAGACGGCGCGTAATCCGGGGAATTATGTGCTGGCGCACGACCCCGCCCACCTGACCGCGCGGGAAGTGGTGGACGCCATTGTCGGACACGGCGTTTCGCCCGAAAAAATGGGCCTTGGCAACCTCGACCAGGGCACGCGCGATATTCTGCGCCGGGCGGAAGATGCCTGGGGCTCGATGCTGGACCGTCCGCTACTGGTATTGGCGGGCGCCACGGACGGAAAGATGCTTGCATGACCGATTTCAGTCGTTTCCTCAATCCCGAGCAATTGTCTGCCGCCACGGCGGGAGATGGACCGCTACTGGTGCTGGCCGCCGCCGGAACCGGCAAGACCCAGACCCTGGTCTACCGGGTGGCGTACCTGGTGGAAAGCGGCGTGCCCCCCGAAGGCATCCTGCTGCTGACCTTCACCAACCGGGCGGCGCGCGAGATGCTCGAGCGCGCCCGCAACGTGACCGGAGACGTGGTGGGCGCGGTCTGGAGCGGCACCTTCCATCACGTCTGCAACCGCATGTTGCGCAGGCATGCCCCCAAACTGGGGTATCGCCATGATTTCACGATCGCCGACCGCGACGATGCCCGCAAGCTGATCGACGACTGCGTTAAGGAACTCAAGCTCAACGGCAAGCAATTTCCCCGCCGCGACGTGCTCAACAGTCTCTTCAGCCAGGCGGCCAACCGCGCGCGTTCCGTCGAGGAGATTGTCGAACACAAGCTGGACCAGTTGCAGGTCGATCCCATGGACATTGTGCGCGTCCATGACCTCTACGAAAAACGCAAGCACGAATTCGGAATCATGGATTTTGACGACCTGCTGGTGAACGGGTTGCGCCTGATCGAGGAACAGGAAGAGCTGCGCCGCTACTACCAGCAGCAATTCCGGCATATCCTGGTGGACGAATACCAGGACACGAACCTGCTGCAGGCCGCGCTGGTGGATCGACTCGCGGAAGGACAGGGCAACCTGATGGCGGTGGGCGACGATTTCCAGTGCATCTATACCTGGCGGGGCGCGGATTTTCGCAACATCATGGAGTTTCCCCGCCGCTACCCCGCCGCCACGACGATCAAGCTGGAGCGCAACTATCGCAGTGTGCCGGAAATCCTGGAGGTGGCCAACGCCTGCATCGCCGGCAATCCCGAACAATTTCAGAAGACCTTGCGCGCCACGCGCAAGACCGGTCGAAAACCGCGCGTCTTGTACCTGCGGGACGGACGCGAACAGGCCTCCGCCGTGGTGGACCTCATCCGGCGTGCGCAACGGAACGGACGCGAGTTGCGCGATATGGCCGTGCTCTACCGGGCACACTTTCATTCCATCGAACTGCAGCTCGAGCTGACGCGCGCGGGGATCGAACACATGGTGACGTCCGGTGTCGGGGTGTTCGAACAGGCGCATGTCAAGGACGTGTTGTCGCTGCTGCGGGTGGCGCGGGACGCCAACGACCGCCTGGCCTTCGAGCGGCTGCTGTGTCTTCTGCCGGGGGTGGGGCCGCGTACGGTTGCCGCCTGGTGGCAAAAGCTGGGGTCTCGATTCGACAGCCGCCTCGCGGAACAACGCGAGAAACTTCTCGACCTGGCCCGGCCCGCCGCAAAAGAATACTGCCGCGTCATGCTCCGGGCCCTGGCGGCCTTCCATGAGGGGCCCGCCGCCGACAAGCCGCTGGAACTGATCGATCGTTTCGTGAGCGGCTATTACGAGGCCTATCTCGAAAAAACCTACGAGAATGCGGAGGAACGCCTCGAGGATGTCCGGGAAATCGGCATACAGATCGATCGCAGCGGGGGCTTGACGGCCTTTTTGCAGGAAGTCGCCCTGTTGACCAATACCGACCACGCCTTCGAGAAGGATCCGCGGCAACGGGCCAACGCGATCCGTCTCAGCACCGTGCACCAGGCCAAGGGACTCGAATGGCCCGTGGTCTTCATTCTCTGGGCGGCCGAGGGCATGTTTCCCTCGAGCCGCTCCCTGGGCGAGGACGAGGATGACGCCGAGGAACGCCGCCTGTTTTACGTGGCGGCGACGCGAGCCCGGGACGAATTGAACATCTGCGTGCCGGAATGGCGCCTGATGCGGGATGGCGGCATCTTTGCCTGCAAACCGTCACGGTTCGTGGCGGAACTGCCCAACGAACTCGTGAAGTCAACCTATGGCTTGCGTTACTGAACCATGACCCGAATGCCGGACGACGAAAGCATGAATCCCCTGACGCAACACGAAACGTCTTTTCTGCGGCGCTGCACGCTGCTCATCCCGGCCTACAACGAGGAGGAGGCCTTGCCGGGACTCCTGCGCGAAGTATGGGACGAACTGCCGGGCGTTGCGGTAACGGTGGTGGATGACGGCTCGCGCGATTGCACCACCGACGTGGCCGCCGCCATGGGGGCGCGAGTGTTGCGGCTGCCCTGCAACCTGGGGGTGGGATCGGCCGTGCAGACGGGATTTGTCGACGCGCTTGAAAACGGCTACGACTACCTGCTCCGTCTGGATGCCGACGGTCAGCATCCTCCCGCCGAGGCCCGCAAGTTGATCGCAACCATGCTTGCAAAGCCCGCGGACCTGGTGGTGGGCACCCGCTATGGCGCCGGCAGCACTTATCATGGGAATCTGCCGCGCCGCCTGGTGCTGGGAGCCCTCGCGCGCTTCGTCTCGCTGATCTGCCGCCAGCGGATCACGGACCCGACGTCGGGCTTCTGGTTGCTGAATCGTCCGTTGATGCAGTGCTTTGCCCTGCATTATCCCGCCGATTATCCCGAGGCCGAGGCGCTGGCGCTGCTGCGGCGCCAGGGGTTCAGCCTGACGGAAACCCCCGTGGCGTTCCGGCCGCGCCAGGCGGGAACCTCCACGCTGCGGGCCTGGGGGACGATTAATTTTGCGGCCAAGGTGTTCCTGGCCTTGTTCGTGGATCGCTTGCGGGCGGTGGACGATCGTGGGTCCGCCGCCTATATCAAGAGGAACCGTGTGAAAAAGTCCAGGGGAGGACGCACATGAAGAGGCGCTGGATTGTATTGACGCTGCTGGCGCTCGCCGTCGCCATCGGAATGCCCTGGCTGGCGGGCGTCAGCCAGATGACGCGCATCCGGGTGCTGATGGCTGCCGTCAGCATCGGGGTGTTTATGATCACGCTGCTGACAATACGCGGCTACAAGCTTCGCGAGAAATATGCCGTGCTGTGGCTTGCCACCGCGGGCATGATCACGGGGGTGGCGCTGTTTCCCGAACTGATCGAAAAGGCGCGCTTGTGGTTCGGCATGCAGTACGTCACCTCGCTGGTGGCCGTGATTTTCGTGTTCCTGGTGTTGGTGGCTTTTCACTTCTCGATCGCCCTTTCGGCACTCAACGACAAGGTGGCGGCGATTGCCATGCGTTACGCCATCCTGGAGGCCCGGCTCAAGACGCTCGAAGCGCGCGAGCGCGCGGCCAACGACGACAGGAAGATCGTTGGCGAGCAGACCCTTCCGTGCGAAAGGAAAAAGGCTCCGTGAGAGGTCGTTTTAAAATGGCCTTGCGCCGCCTGCGCTCCTCCTGCGAATGGCTGCCCGTGGCGCTTGGTTGTTGGACGATTCCACGCCTGAGCCGCGCAAGCGTTCTGCGCCGGGCCGCCTGCCTCGGTCGGCTGGGGTACCATTTGGACCGGCGGGGGCGTCGCGTGGCCGAGGCGAACCTCCGCGTAATGTATGGCGACCGGCTCTCGCCGCGACGATGCCGGCGCTTGTTGATGGCCTGCTATCGTCACACGGCGCGGGTGTTGCTGGATTTCTTCTGGTTTGCCTGCGAAGACCGGGAGCGATTGTGCCAATGGTGCGCCATGGAACCGCGTCTCGCGGAATGGCTGAAGTCCCATCCCGGGGGCATCGTGATCACGGGACATTTGGGCAACTGGGAGGTGGCAGGCCAAACCGCCGTGGCCAATGGAATCGAATTGACGAGCGTCGCCAAACGCATCGGCAGCGCCGTCACCACTCGCAAGGTTAACCGGTTGCGCAGTCGGTTGGGCCAGTCGATCGTGATGGCCGACGGTGCCGCGCGCGGATTGTTGGCGGCGCTGCGCCGCAACCGCTGGGTGGCCCTGCTGCTGGACCAGGCCACCGACCCCATGCAGGGCGGGGTCTGGACCGATTTTCTGGGGTTGCGCGCCAGTGTTTCCAGCCTGGCCGCCAAACTGGCGCTCAAAACCGGCAAGCCGGTCGGGGTCGTCTTTGCGCAGGCCCTGCCGGATGGCCGCTACCTTTGCCGCTTGCTGGGAACCTGCCATGAAGACGGGCGACGGGATGCGGCTCCCGAAGCGTTGACGCAGCAAATCGTCGACCTGCTCTGCGCGGCCATCCGTCGCCATCCGACCCAGTGGCTGGTGATGTACAAACGCTGGAAACGCTGGCCCCGGGATGCCGACGGTTCCCGCTATCCCTTCTATTCCGCCCCCTGGAGTCACGAGGAAGCCGCCGGGGTGTACGGGACGAAAACCGAATGAGGCTGGAGGGTTGAGGGTTGAGGGTTGAGGGTTGAGGGTTGAGGGTTGAGGGTTGAGAGGGGAGTGCAGGATTCTATTATTCCCGCGCAAAGCTCCGAAATGGTAGGGCGGCGAGGCCCTTCGCCGCCGCGCGCGGGTTTCCCGCGCGATCCTTGGAGATTGGGTGTTGAGTTTGGAACTTGGAAATTGTTGCACTCGGGGCGTCGTGCGGCCCGTGTCCCGTGTCCTGCGTCCGGGGTCCCCACCTCCGCGCCATTGCGCCACGGCAGGGGAAAATATCCGGCGATGGAGTCCGCTCCCATTCGGACTCCAGACTTCTGTCTCCTGAATTTCTCGCGCGGGTTTCCGTGTCGTCCGGTGTTTACAGAACGCGGGGGCATGGTGTAGACTCCCCCTGACAAAAGCGGCGGTATCGCTTAACGAGACCATCCACGGGCAATACGGAGGCAGGCATGCGTACGACAACCCGGCGAGAATTCTTGCGGCATGGAGTGGCGGCCGGAATGGCCTGGTCGTTGGCCCCGGCCTGGCGCGCCCTGGCGGAAACGGAAGCGGGCGCGGGGAAAGGCGACGGCCCCGATGTCTGGGTCCTGCACGGCGAAGACAAACGCGCCTTGATCGCCAAGGCCCTGGAAACGATTTTCGAACAGGGCGGGGGCTTCGGCACGCATCCGGACAGTCTGACCCTCAAGGTCAACGCCGCCTGGGCGCGCACCCCCGAGGAGGGAGCCTGCACCCATCCCGAATTGGTGGCCGGGTTCCTGCAAGGATGCCGCGATGCGGGGATCAAGCACACCATGATCGCCGAAAATCCCTGCAATAACGCGAAATTCTCCTTTCCGCGCAGTGGCATCGAGGACGTCGCCAAAAAACTCGACACTCCCATGATCAACCTGCGCGAAGGCAAGGATTGGGTTCCCCGGGAGATTCCAGGCGGAAGGAATCTCAAGAAGGCCAAGGTAGGCCGGCAGTTTCTGGAGTGCGACGTGCTGGTCAACATGCCGGTGGCCAAGCACCACGGCGGCGCGCGCCTGACAATGGCCATGAAGAACTGGATGGGCGCGGTCGAGGATCGCGGCTGGTGGCATCGTAACGATCTTCACCAGTGCATCGCGGATTTCAGCACCTTTATCAAGCCGCGCTGGAACATTATCGACGCCACCCGCATCATGCTTTCGCGGGGACCGCAGGGGCCCTCCAAGGACATGAAATATCCCCATTTGCTGGTCGTTTCACGCGATGCGGTGGCGGCGGATGTCTTCACCAGCACCTTGTTCGTGGACTCGATCGACGAGGTGCGTTACCTGGCCCTCGCGCGGGACATGCAGCTCGGCGAGACCGATTTGAAGAACATGCGCCTGCACGAACTGGAGGCCTGATCGGTTATGTGTCCGGGACGAATCCCTGACGGCGTCGCCTGGGTCCGATGGTCGGTGCGGTCGCTTCTGCTGGGACTGGCGGTACTGTTTGCCCTGGGGGGGCCGCTGCCCGAGTGGGGGCGTCGAATTTTTCCCGCCCTCTCGCCGTTGTCGATGACCCTGTCGGCCGTGGCCCGGCGCGGCTGGTACGCCGGAATTTTCTGGTTGGGACCGCCACTGCTGGTGCTGGCCATGGCTCTGTTCCGGGGGCGCTGGTTCTGCCGCTGGATTTGTCCCGCCGGAACGGCCTTCCGCCTGTTGTCGCCGCGCCGGGGGCGAGTTCTGCTGAAGCGCGCTCCCTGGGGAGGGTATCTCCTTTGGGGTATGGTGGGGGGCGCCCTGGTGGGGTTGCCGCTGATGTTCTGGCTGGAACCACAACCGATGACGCAACGATCCCTTGCCTGGATCGGAAAGCTCCCCACGGCGGCGGCGGTGGTCCCAGGATTGCTGTTTCCCTTTTTTTTGATCCTGGGAGTCTTGCAACCCATGATCTGGTGCACGCATTTCTGTCCGGCGGGACATTTTTTCGACGTCATGCGACGAATCCGCCGCTCCCCGCAACAAGCGCTCGATCGCGAGCGGCGCGAACTGCTCACGGGCCTTGGGATCGGCTTGCCGGTGGCGCTGCTGGCGGCGCGGCTGCCCGGCGTCGCCGCCAAGTCCGTCCCGCCCCTGCTTCCGCCGGGAGCGCATGACGCCAAAGCCTTCGGGACGCTCTGTCACCGCTGCTATGCCTGCGTCAACGCCTGTCCCACCGGCATCCTGCGGGCAGGGTTCCACCCCGAGCGCCCGCTTTCCGGGTGGTTTCAGCCCGAAATGAACCCCGAATTCGGTGCCTGCGAGGAATTCTGCTCCCTCTGCTCGCAAGTCTGTCCCACCGGCGCCATTATGAAACTTTCCGAGCAAACCAAGCGTCATCGCCAGATCGGGGTGGCCGAAGTGCTCCGCGACGCCTGCCTGGCCTGGCACGACGGCGAATACTGCATGGTGTGCGACGAATATTGCCCCTATGGTGCCATCGACACCAGTTTTTCCAAGGAGGGAATTGCCCGCCCGATCGTGAATGCAGAGCGTTGTCGAGGTTGCGGCTTTTGTCAGCATTACTGTCCCGCTCGCCGGGCGGGGAAAGCCATCGTTGTACGGGGCATCGCGTCGCAGAGAACCCTTGACGCGACCTGACCGGACACTTTTAGATTCAAGTACACCATCGAGGAAAGAGAATCATGTCTGAAACGAAACCGAATATTGTGCTGTTCGTGCCGGATTCCTATCGCGGGGATGTCCTCGGACATCTTGGCAACGCCGGGGCGGTGACGCCGAACCTGGATGCCCTGGTGGCCGCGGGAGAGGCCGTCTCCTTCCGCCAGGCTTTTTCGCAAAGCCCGGTGTGCACGCCGAGTCGCTGCTCCTTCATGCCCGGCTGGTACCCGCATGTGCACGGGCATCGCTCGATGAAAAACATGCTCAAGGACCATGAACCGCACCTGCTGAAGACCCTGCGCCGGGCCGGCTATCACGTCTGGTGGGGCGGCAAGAACGACCTGGCCGCCGTGGAGAAGCCTGAGGACTATCTCAAGCATTGCGACGTCAAGTACCGCCCGCAAAAGGTGGAGGACTCGGGGTATCGTCTGCCTCCGCTGGCCGCGGACGATCGCCGTCACGGCGCGTTTTATCGCGGGGTCGCCGTCAAGGACGGCGACGGCGTTCCCTTCAACCACGGCGACCGCGTGTATGTGGACGGCGCCCTGGAGGTCATTCGCAACCGGCCGGAAGAGAAACCTTTTTGTCTTTACCTGCCGCTCACCGCGCCGCACCCGGCCTATGCGGTCGAAAAACCGTTTTATGACCGCATCGATCCGGCCAAACTCCCCCCCCGTTTGCCGATCCCGTCCGGGGGGGGCATGCCTCCGGTTTTCGACGCCATGCGCAAGGCTTACGGCGTGCGGGGGGTGACCGAGGAGGATTGGGCCGAAATTCGTCGGGTTTATTATGCCATGTGCTGCCGGGTCGACGAACAGTTCGGGCAGGTGGTCCGGGCCTTGAAAGAACAGGGTCTCTACGACGACACCCTGATCCTGTTCTGGTCGGATCATGGCGATTTCACCGGCGATTACAGCCTGCCGGAAAAAACGCATGTCTCCCTGCAGGATGCGCTCGTGCATGTTCCTCTGGTCATCAAGCCGCCCAAAAATATTGCGGTCAAGGCAGGAATTCGCGATCGACTGGTGGAGCTGCTCGACATTCCCGCCACCCTCCACGATCTGCTGGACATCGATCCGGGATACACGGTGCAGGGGCAATCGTTGCGAAAACCTTTGATGGGGGACGAAAGCGGATCACGCGAAGCCGTATTTGCCGAGGTCGGTTCGCGCCGCGACGAGCGCGTGTTCAAAAACCTGGACGTCAAGGCCATGGCGCCCGACTCGTTTTATGGCCGGCAGTCGAGCGCCGTTCTGCCGTATCACGACGAGGGTACCTATGCCGTGATGTGCCGTACGGAGCGGTACAAGTACGTGCGGCGCGCCTATACCGACTACCACGAGCTGTATGACCTGGAACAGGACCCCGGCGAGTTGAACAACCTGGCGGGCCGCCCGGACGCGGCCGCGCTCGAAACGGAGTTCCGGGGCCGTTTGCTGGATTTCTTCATGCAAACGGGCGATGTGCTGCCCTGGAAACAGGATTCACGAAAAATATGAAGCGCCGGTCTTGTGCGCAACCGGGGTGGCGGGGGCGTGTCGGATCAAGACCAGCGCGGCCAGCGCGCCCAGGGCGTTGAATACGTTGTCGAGGGCGTTGTTGAAGTAGTCGCCAACTCCGTCCGTCTGGAACCAGGCCACGGCGGCAAACTCGACGATCTCGTTAATCGCGCCCACGCCCAGCGCCGCCAGCAGCGTCAACAGGCGCAGATGCCAGAGGGATGTCGCGGGCGCGGCAACCTTGCGCACGAAGCCCAGCAGCAGGCCGCCGATCGTGAAGTAACAGAACGCGTGGACAAACTGGTCATATCGCAGAATGTGATAGGGTGCGTCGACCAGAGGAAGCAGGACCGTGTCGTAAAGGCGCGTGCCGTTTACCTGCAGGAATCCACCGCACATGTGCATGACCAGCCAGGCCAGGAAACACCATTTCACGATGGGCGAATGACGCAACGAACGGTCGCTGCGCTGCACCAGCAGGATCAGCACGGAGAGGGTGGCGGCATACAGTAAAAATTCGCGGTTTCCGCGCAGCGTGAAGACCAGGGTGAAGCCCGCCAGGACCAGCCAGGACAACCACAGGCTGGCCTGCGTTCGGAAGGGAAGAAAACCCATGTTCTCAGGTTCCCTGTTCCGTGGCGCCGGCGGCCAGGGCCTTGTTTTTGGTGGGCAGCCATCCGGGGACCGCGTGTTGTTCGCCGGCGCGGCCGGGGATGTGGAATGGATTGGGCCGCGGCATCGAAGCGCCGATCGCGCGGCGCCAGGCTTCCAAATCCTCATGCAACGATTGCGCCCATTGTGGCTGTTCGGCGGACAGATCGTGTTGCTCTTCGAGATCCTCCTCGAGGTCGAACAGTTCTTGACGAGCGTCTTCAAACCATTCGATCAGCTTGTAGCGTCCGCGGCGGATCGCTCCGGACGGTTTTTCGAGATGGTAGTGCGGATAATGCCAGTAGAGGGAGCGTTCCGGCAGGTGCCCATTCCCACGCAACAGGGGCATCAGGCTGGTTCCGTGCAGCGGTTTTGTCCCGCGGCAGGAGGTGCCGGTCGCTTCCAGGATCGTCGGCAGGAAGTCCACGCTGGTGATGGTCTCGTGCGAGACTCCTGGAGCGGTCATGCTCGGATAGCGGATAAAGAGGGGCTCCCGGATGCCCCCTTCGTAGAGCATGCCCTTGCCGCCGCGCAGGGGGCGGTTGGAGGTGACGCATTCGCCGTCGTGCTCCAGCAGACCCCCGTTGTCCGAGAAGAAGACCAGCAGGGTGTTATCGGTCAACTGCAACTCGTCCAGCCGGTCCAGCAGCCTCCCGACGCTGGTGTCGAGATGTTCGATCATGGCGGCGTAGGCGGGGTTGTGCTGCGGGTTTCCGGGATCGGCGAGGGTCTGGTATTTGGCGATCAGGTGGGGTTGGGCCTCGATGCGCAAATGCACCGCGTAATGCGCGAAGTACAGGAAAAAGGGGCGGGAACGGTTTTTTTCGATGAAGCGGATGGCGGCATCGGTCAAGCCCGAGGTCATTTTGTCGTTGTGGCTTGGGGCTTCCTCCACGATGTCGTCGAACCCGAAGCGGCGCGAGTGTCCGCGCCCGAGCCCCAGGTGCCATTTGCCGACATGCCCCGTGGCATAGCCGGCCTGTTTAAGCAGGGTGGCCAGGCTGGGTTCGTCTTCCGGCAGGTTCCAGCGGTTGGGCGGGGTCAACAAGGGGGCGAAGGGATGGTACTGGCCGGGGATGTAGTCCGTGATGCCCACCGCGGCGGGATAGCGTCCCGTCAGGATGCTGGCGCGCGTGGGCGAACAGACCGGCGCGGCGGCGTAGGCGTTGTCGAAGCGCAGGCTCTGCCGCGCCAGACGGTCGATGTTGGGGGTCTGGTAGAATCGGCTGCCCTGGCAGGCCAGGTCCATCCATCCCATGTCGTCGACCAGCAGGAAAATTACGTTGGGCCGGTCGTTGTGTTGCGCATCTGTCATTTGGGAGCTCCCCTCGTTCTGAATTGGCGATAGAAATCCTTGTCTGTGAGAACCGTCACATCATGTTGGTTCTCCGTCAGCCGTGAAATCAGATTTTCTCCCGAAATCTTGTGGCTCTGCCGGATATCGTCAGAATCGGAGTAGTTTACGCCGATGCGTCTTGCGGGTGAAATGTCCCTGGCTGTTCGCCGTTCGCCAGCAGGTGCTGCTCGGCTTCCGCGCACCAGAGTCCGTTGTGGCGGTCGCAAATCTCCGCCAGTTCGCCGTAAAGGGCCTTGTCTCGCGCCAGTTTCCGCAGGTTGGAAATGGCCGTCATGGGCATGGAAATGTGGGTGTACACCAGTTTTTTCCCGCCGGGAATCTTGGGCAGATCGAGGGTGGTTTCGGCCGCGGAATCGATGCCTCCGACATGCGTAACCATCACGGCCGGGTTGATGCGGTTTTCGGCGATCAGTTCCAGGGCATCCTGCAGGTCTTCCGTATTGCCGCCGGACGATCCCACCACGTGATGCCCCATGTAGTGAACATCGTAAAAGTTGATGGATGCCTTGAAGTCGGGACGCGTGGGGCCGGCGAAGAAATTGAGGCACCCGTTGAATCCCAGCAGTCCCGAGGCCTGTTCGATCAGCGGCGCCACCGGCGCAAAGACGAACACATCGTCGAACCCGGCGCCGTGCGGGGTCAGTTCCCGCAACATGCCCACGGCATCGTTCTGACTGGCGGTGTTGACATAGCGCAGCGTGACGCCCAGTTCGGCGGCGTGCCGGGGCGTGAACAGCGTCGCGGCACGGTCGAGACGCTCCTGGTCGATGTCCGTAACCACCAGGAGACCGGGGCGCTTGGCGCCATGCAGGGCCAGGTCGACCGAGCTGATGCCCATGGGGCCGGCACCCGCCAAAACCGCCATGGCGCCGCCTTCCTTGAGGTTCATCTGGTGCGCGTATTCTCCGGCCTTGTAATGGTAATTGCTCTTGTAGGCGCCGATGATACAGGAAACCGGTTCCGCCAGGGACGACTTGAAGTAACTGTCGCCGCCACAGATTAACAGGCACTCCTGTTCCATCACCTCGCGTGGAATCACGACATGGGTGGCGTGGCCCCCAATGTGGGCGAAGGAGTATCCCGGCGCGCGATGTTCCGCTCCCGGAAGGTTCAGTGCCGGTTGCAGCGAAAACTTCTGCCCGGCCTGGAACCGATCCGCCCAGCGCGCGCCCACCTGTACCAGGCGTCCGCAGAATTCATGGCCAAGGATGATCGGATTTTGCGCCACGTCATCCGGCACGCGCTTGTGGCTCGCGCCCTGCGCCGCGGCTTTGTGATCCGACATGCAGATGCTGTTGGAAACGATTTCCGCCAGAATTTCGTCGTCCTTCGGTTCCGGCAGATCGAAGGTCTCCAGTCGCAGGTCGTTTTGTCCATACAGTCTCAGCGCTAAGGTTTTCATCGATTTTCTTCTCCGCGGGGGGGTAACTTGATATGCGCCCATCATGCAACGAACAGGAAAAAATCTCAAGGACTATTCCTTGTCCTCCAGGCGCTGGTGTCGTCGGATGTCCTTGATGAAGAAGGGCATGACGACTCCCGGAGCGGTTTCCATTCGGATGACCTCGTCGGTCTCGGACACAAACATGCCGCGATAGACGCCGCGGGCGGTTTCGATCTCGTAATCCGGGATGAAGCGTCTCTCCAATTTCAGGTGCAAGGTGGTGGTTTCCTCGCGCTTGATCGTTACCGGTTTCATGGCTTCGTAGTAGCCCGTGCGCATTCCTTTCAGCACTCGTTCGCCGACCGCGAGCATTTCGATCGACAACGGGGCGGAGATCAAGGGGCTGGCGCCGGTGGCTTCCGGGGTGATCCCCTGTTCCTGGCCGTCGATGAAGACGGTAACCCCGGGCGGTTCGGTCGTCAGGAGCAGACGCCCGGTATTGCTGCGCAGGCGAAATTCCTCGGTGCGATTCTCGCCCATGGACAGCGTGACGGTGCGCGCCAGGGAATCGTATCCGTCGCGTTCCACCCGCAGACGGTATTCCCCCGGCGTCAAGTCGGGGAGTATCAATGGGGTTTCGCCACGGAAGGCGTTATTGCAGTAAACCCGCGCTCGAGCGGGCAGTGAAACCACATCAAGGCTGGCGGGTTGGGGCTGCAAGGCGATGCGCAATTCCTGAATTTCGCCCGCCGCGAGTCGCAAGCGCTGGATCGAGGGTCGATACCCTTCGGCCTGGGCCTCGACAAGGGTTTCCCCTTCGGGAATCCGTTCCACCGTGCAGGGGGTCGATCCCCTTGCGATGCCGTTGACGCGAATTTCTGCGCCGGGAGGAATGCTTTCGATGCGCAGGGTGCCGGAGTCCGAGGCGAGGTCTACCGCCACCCGACGGGGCGTGCGGTCTGAAAGGGTGACGGATACGGTTTTGGGCTGGTATCCCGGCGTGGCGATTTCGAGTCGATGCTCCCCGAGCGGCAGGGACGTGATCAAGGCCGGGGTGTGTCCCAACAACAGGCCTTCCACCGTGATCTCGGCGTTGGTCGGCGTGCTGTGCACCAGCAAAAGTCCTTTTTGCGCTTGCAGGTTGAAATGGATGCGAGGTCTTTCGCCGGGGGCGACATGCACCGGCCGGTGTTCGGGGTCATGTCCCTGGAGACGCAGCGTGACCAGGTGTTTTCCCGGAGCGATCTCGATCCGCAGCGGGGTGATGCCGCGCGGCCGATGGTCGATCAGTACCTCCGCGCCGGATGGCTCGGACGCGATGTCCAGCCGCGTCGGTTCCGTTTTGGGCGCCGCCAACCCCGGGGAAACCGCGCACAGGGCATAGACGATCGGGATGTAGAGCGGATGTTTCATGGGGTCCTCCGCGATTTCAGTCGATTTTCAACGTCGAGCAATTTTCCCATCGCTTCGACATGACGTGGATCGTTGCGGTCGGGAATCAATTCCATCAGAATGCGCAGTTCGCGCTGGGCGATCTGCCATTCACGCATGTTGAGCGCCCGGTTGGCCAGGAAGCGCTGTTCTGTGTAGCGGCGTTCCAATTCCTCTTCGGCTTCGGCCCGTCCACTGACGATTTCGGTGTGGAAGTCGGGCTTGGGGTCGACGGTTTCAAGGTAGAATGCGGCTTCCTTGTAGCGTTGGATGGCTTCCGCCGTGTTGCCGTAGGCGATGCCGCGTTCGTCGAACTTGTTGCGCGCGCGCGTCAGGGCATCGAGCGCCATTTCCAGCAGCTTTTCGCGCGAGAATTGAATTGCCCAGATGCCGAGTTCGTTCATGCCGAAGGTCTCGATGCGCTCGCGGATTTCGCGAAAGGGCTCCGGTTCGATTCGGTTCGACACGCGACATCGCTTGACGCGGGAATCCATGACCACCGTCAAATCCCAACGGTTCAGCGAGGATTCCCGCTGGATGCCTTCGTACCGGTCGGACAAGGCAAAAAACCCGCTGTTTTCGATCTCTCGGGCCAGCTCGCGCACCAGGTTGGTGGCGACCAGTCCTTCGCGCCGCACATGCCGGTTTTCGGAAAGATCGTCAATACGAATGCTCAGCAGCATTTCGGGCGTCAGAGACATTTCGTAGCGAAAGATCGAATCGGGCGTCGCCTCGATTTTTTCGTACCGCAGCACCAGCGGCAGGTACGAGGGGTCGGGAGGCGACAGGGTGTGCGTCGAATCCTCCGCGTCAGGCAAACGCAGGATCAAGGTCGCTCCCAGGAGCAGCAGCACCGCCGCTCCGACGGCCCAGAGCAGAGGGCGCAACCCGTGGCTGCGCGGCGCGGGGGCGGCGGGAGTCTCGAAGCCCAGGTCGACCAGCGGCGTTTCCGCTCCTTTGGATGGCAGCGCTTTCGCCGACGTCGAACCGTTCGGGGAGGGGGCGCCGTCGGTCCCTGTGGGCACGTCCGCCGCCCTTTTTTCGGATGCGGCGGAGGGCGCATTCTCCGGCCCGCAAACCAGCAACTGGGTGTCGCCGATCAGAATCTTGTCGCCGTTCTTCAGGGCCGTTTCCGAGATGGTCTTGCCGTTGACCAGGGTCTCGTTGGCGCTGGCCAGATCCGTGACCCACAGGGTGTCGCCGCGGAAACCGAGGCGGCAATGGTGTCTTGAAAGCAGCGGGTCTTTCAACGTCAGGTCGTTGGCGCTGGCGCGCCCCAGGCGCAGACCCTGGGTCGGGATGGCGGCGGTCAATCCCGCATCGACGCCTTCCAGCACTTGCAATCGCCAGGCGCCGGCCACGGGCTTTTGGTTTGTTTTCCGATTCATTTGCGTGACATCCTCAGATCGCGTGGCCGACGACACGCGCCAGCAACGGCCCCAGCAGCACAATGAAAACGGCGGGAAAGATGAAGAGCATCAGCGGTCCCAGCATCTTGACCGGGGCTTCGTTGGCCAGGCGTTCGGCACGGTCAAAACGGCGTTGCCGCATCTGGTCGGACTGGATGCGCAGAATGGCTCCGATGCTGACGCCCAGTTCATCGGCCTGGATCAGGGCATGACTGAATGAACGCATATCCGGCATGTTGACCCTCCGGGCCAGGTTGCGCAAGGCTTCGCGGCGGGGCGCCCCCAGTTGGATTTCGTGAATCGTGTGCACCAGTTCCTCCGTTAGCGGGTCCATGGCGCGCCGTTCCACCGCGCGCTGCAAGGCGTTCATAAAGTCCATTCCGGCTTCGACCGCCAGTGTCAGCAGGTCGATTACAAAGGGCATGGAACGCTGAATGGCGCGGTGACGGCGCGTCACGGCGCTGCGCAGCCACAACAGGGGATACAGGCACAAAAGGACCACGCCCAGCAGCGCCAGTTCGATCGTGTTGGCACGCAGAACAGGACTGAAATGTGATAGAAAAACCAGCAGGAGCAGCCACAGGAGGCCAAAAACCAGCGGGATCAGAACGCGCAACGCGAGGAACTCGCGCGCGCTGAGCAACCCATCGAAGCCCGCCGAAACAATCTGCCGGGCGGCCAGTTCCCGACGGCGGCGCATGGAGGGACGGTCGGCCAGGTGGGCCAGGTTGGCGCAGAAAGGCAGCAACAGGCGAAAGGGCAGGGGGAGAGCCCGTTCCTGGCGACGGCCGTCCGCCAGGGTCACATAGGTCAACTGGCGGGCAATGCTCATGCAATAGGCGGCGATGCCTCCCACCGACAGGGCGGTGAAAACGACGATCAGAATTTTCAGAAGCAGGTTCATGACAAGGGTTACACGTCGATGCGGATGATCTTGCGGATGGTCAGTCCACCCAGCGTCAGCAGCACCAGCACCGCCGCGGCGGCGGACAGGCCGGCTGGGGTGCGCAGGTAGGGAAGCATGATTTCCGGTCGCAACACCGTCATGGCCAGCCCGACGACGACCGGCATGGCGCCGACGATCCATCCCTGCAGGCGTCCTTGCGCCGTAAGCGTCATGACGCGGCTTTCGATGCGCATGCGCTCGCGGATGGTTAGGGCGATCTTGTCAAAAATCTCCGTCAGGTTGCCTCCGGTGCGACGGGCGATGTCGATGGCTTCGCAGACCAGGTTGAGGTCTTCGCTTCCGACGCGCTGGCTGAGATTGCGCAGAGCGTCGCTGAAAGGGATGCCCACCCGGGTTTGTTGCAGAAACACTTCGAATTCCTGCGCGATCGGATTTTCCCCGTTGGCCACCACGGCCTCGAAGGATTGCGGAATGCTATACCCGGCCCGCAGGGCATTCCCGATCTGTGCCAGGGCTTCCACCAATTGGGCGTTGAAGCGGCGTCGGCGGCGGGTACGCAGAAACACCAGCCACTGGCGCGGCAACTGGAAGGCGCCGGCGCCGGCCACCAGACCCAACGCCAGTCCGGCCAGCGTCTGGGCCGGGGAATGCGGGTTCAGCATCGACAGCGTGATGAGGAGAAAGGCGGCCGTGGCGCAGGCCCATCCGGCCTCGGCGATGCGGCGAGGAGGAATGAAGAGGAAAATATCCTCGAATTGGCGTGCGGTGCTGTCGCTGTAGCTCCCGGTGTAGCTTCGGGCGCCTTCGGTAAAGGCGCGCAACAGCACCAGTGCCAGGGCCGTGAAGCAAAGGCCGGTGGACAGCATCGCTCCCCACAAGATCAGTCGGGTTGTCATGGTGGGCCGTCTCCTTCGCGCCGGGGCTGGAACATGGCGGGGTCCAGTTTCAACCCGCGGGCCTTGAGTTCATCGAAGAAGGTCGGCACGGCGCCCGTCGGCACGAAGCGCCCCAGGATGCGTCCTTTTTCGTCGATTCCGGTCTGGCGGAAGGTGAAGATATCCTGCATCACGGTCTGCGAGCCTTCGAGCCCCACGACCTCGGTCACCTGCGTGATGCGCCTGGAGCCGTCGCTGAACCGGGCCTCGTGTACGATGAGTTGGATGGCGGAGGCGATTTGTTCACGGATGGCGCGGGAGGGCAGTTCCATGCCGGACATCAGCACCATGGTTTCAAGACGGGCGATGACATCGCGGGGAGAATTGGCGTGTACCGTGGTCAACGAACCGTCGTGCCCGGTGTTCATGGCCTGCAGCATGTCCAGCGCCTCGCCGCCGCGGCATTCGCCCA
>CAZIUM010000031.1:0-20336 GCA_964542285.1 uncultured Lentisphaerales bacterium | reverse complement strand
TCAACCCTCAACCCTCAACCCTCAACCCTCAACCCTCAACCCTTCCCATGGCCTCAGCGCCCTACCTTTCCGACGCAATGCGTCGAAATAATAAACCTCCGCGCAGGCACCGTGGCTACATGCTGAAGATGGACAGGTCCGTCATGCCATGCTGGTTGCAGATGTCCAGGGCCTGCATCAACAGGGCATGAGGCGAACCGGCGGCGCGGCGATCAGCGCAGAATCAGGAGTATGCCCTTGGCGCGCGACTTGTAGACCGCGACGGTGCCGGGCGTCGAATTGTTGCCTTCGACGATGGGCGTGTCGACGCTGAAGGTCACGCCGGGAAAGACGTCCGTGATTTCTTGCGGACTCCATGCATCGGAGCTTTTTGGCAGCGTTTCGTCCTGGTAGGCCTGGCTGACCTGTTCGGGCGACAACCCGATGCCGATGGCGATGCGTCCGCCGCCGCCCTTGGAATTGTAATTCGAGGGGCCGCCATCGGCGCTCAGCACCGCGGTGGGGCCCAGGGTCAGACGGGTCGACAGGGTGGTCAGCCAGATGCCGCCGCCCGATGATCCGCCGTAGGGATAAAAGGGATGTGTCCCTCCGTCGGCCCGCAATATGCCGTGAATGACCGCGCGCTCGCAATGCAGGTTCAAGGCCCCGCCCCCCAGCCCGTAACAGTGGGGGAAAGTTCCCGTTCGATAGTAATACCCGCTCGGGGAGCCGGGGCGGAAGGGGGCATAAGGCGATCCGTAGGGTTGTCCATACGTGTCGTTATAACTGCCGCCATAGCCGCCATAGCCGCCGCCCCGGCTGTAACTGTAGCCCTTGCCCGGGGCGAGGGTCAGCACCGTTTCGTCGGGGTGGATTCCCGTGACGCGCATGCCGTACCCACGCTGCACCGCGTCAAAGCCGCCTCCTGCCGCGACAATCAACGAGGCCAGGTCGAAGCGCACCGGAGCCCCGTAAAATTGGTGGCAAACCGGATAAATCCAGCAATTGGTAGCGACGTGTGCCTCCCCGGCGACGGTCACCTGGGCGCCGCCCGTCTCGAACGAGGACCACTGGTTGGTGGGACCGGCAAAGATTGCCAGCCTGGCGGTGTCCGCAAGCGTGAGGTCTCCACCAATTCGCAGAAAACTGTTGTAATCGCTGTCAACCCCGCCCAGGCCGAGTTGCGCTTGCGAGGAAAGCTCCAGGTTCCCGGCCACATCAAGGCCGGTTTCTCCCATGGCGAGGGACGTAATCGCCAGTTGGTCCGGCACAGCCGCGGACGATCCGGGCACTCCACCTACGCGCAGGATGGCGTTGCCGGAGAGCGACATCGACGCCACCGCGGCATAATTGCTCAGCGTGCAGACCCCCGAGGCCATCGCGATATGGTCACCGGCGGTGGGAATGCCGGCCGGATCCCAGTGGGCGGGATCGAACCAGGCGCCGGTGCCACCCTGCCAAGTACGCGTGGTGCTGGAGGGAGGCGCAAAATGGACGTTCACCGATCGCGGCACATCCATTGTCGGCGTAATGGAAGCGGATCTCACCATGCCGTAAGGCACATCCCCGGCCCAGGCAACAAAGTTCATGCCGCTGTCCGCCACCGCGGTGACGGTGGGCGCCGGTTGACCCACATCGACCCAGGTCGTGAAATTCGAAACCGAAGTGCTGTTGACCTCCAACATACCGTGTTCCCCGGTCACGGCATCGAAACGATGCTCCCGGTTGTTCCAAAGCCAGGTGAGCGTCAGGTTCTGGTCGAGTGTCAGGGTGACGGAATTGGCGGTTCCGTTGGTCACCTCCCCCAGGGCATTCGAAACCACGAACCCGCCGCAGTAGAGGCGACTGCGGCCGTCGAACAGGGGGTCCACCCCCGGACTGGGCGCGGAGCAGGTGACCTCCGAACCATGGGCGTACGAATGGCCGCCATAGCCCGGGGTTGGCGCACCCACGCCGGCCGGGCTGCCGCGAACGGTCAGGGACTTGGCGCCCGTGGGACCGGAAACGAGAACCGCCGTGCCGTCCGTTCCGCCTTGCACGCCCCGGACATCCACCCCGTCCAGACCGAGGGTTTCGATCGTCACCTCGCCGGGAAGCGTTTCGTTGTAAAACGCGTCCATGTAGTCGTCGACTCCGGACCCCAGGGCAATACGACCGCCCCCGCCGCCGGAGTTGTAGGTAGAACTGGCCCAACCGCCCTTCGCTTCCAGCTTAAGCTGCTCGCCAAACGTCAAAAGCGCGGCGGTAATCCAGATACTGCCTCCGGAAGGCCCCCCGTAATTGCTCAGTTCGGTATCGTTGCCGTTGGCCAGGAGAGCGCCCTGCAGGACAGCCTGGTCCTGGACCCGAACCTGAATGGCCCCGCCGCCCCGGAAGGGCGTCGAATAGGTGCCGTTCGGCGAACCGGGCAGTATGGGCGCGAAATTCGTGCCGTAGATGTTCCCATAATCCGCCGTATGATTCCCGCCATAGCCGCCGTGACCACCTCCCCGGTTGAAGTTATAGCCCTTGCCGGGGGCGAGGGTGATGCCATCCAGGTAGCCGAACCCGCGTTCGTTGGCATTGAAGCCTCCCTCCGCTTCGACGGTCAGGTTCGAAGCCGAAAACACCACCGGGGTGCCATACAACACGTGGCAGGTGGGATAGACCCAACTGTTGGCGCCAACGGTCAGGTTGCCGATCACGTCCACGCGGCTGCCGCCGTCCCTCAGGGTGGTGGTGGCATTGGTGGGCGCGGCATACGCAAACAGCGTGCCCGGAGAGGTCAGCGCCAGGTTGTTGGAAACGGTCAGCAGGGTTCGCACGGTGGCTTCCTCGCCCCCGAGCGCCAGCGCACCGGCAATCTCCAGGTCTCCGCCAACAAACACCGTGTGTTCGGCGCAATTCGTGGTGATGGCGCGGAACCCTTCGGACACGACGCCAAGGGTATTGAATCCCAGCAGGGCATTCTCGGCGATCGTCACGGAACCCGTCACGGATACGACGCCGGGAGTGTTGACCATGAGATGGGTCTTGGCCGGCAGCGAAAGCTGGTCCAGCGTGAAGGTGGTATTGGTCAGCTCGGGGCAATAGATCTGGGCGCCCAGAATCGTCGGGAACAGGGCTTCGAGCAGCGAAAACCGGCGAATCCAGAGCGAGCCCACCTCCGCCCGCCGGCCCGTGCCGTCGATACCCTGGCGGGCGGAAACGGTAATCGCGCAATCCTCCGGACCGGCGAGATCGTTGGCGACATCCAGCGCGATACGACCCCCTCCGCCGTCGGTGTTGTACCCCGCCGTGCAGGTTCCGCCCTCGGCGAGGATGCTGCCGCCGTCACCCTGGAGCGAACGACAGGTCAGCCAGATGCTCCCGCCGCTGGCCGCGCTAAAGGAGCGGTCCACGGTATTGGCCGTCAGCGTTCCATCCAGAACGACATCCCGCGCTTCGATGCGAATCGCGCCTCCCCCTGCGACATACCCGTTGTAAATTCCGCTGGGAGAACCGGGAAGATAAGGCGTGTCCGGTTCGCCATAGGTCGGCATGGACGTCGTATTGTTGTTGCGCCCTCCGCGTCCGCCGTAACTGCCACCCTTCATGTAGGTAAGCCCCGCGCCGGGGGCTAGGGTCGCGCCATCGACGTAGCCGAAGCCGCGAGAATCCGCGTCGAATCCGCCCCCGGAAACGACCTGCAAATCCTGGAGGGTAAACACCACCGCGGCGCCGTTGTACGAATTGCAGACCGGGTAAATCCAGCAGCCGGAACCCACGGTGGTTTGACCGGCGACGGTGACCCAGCTTCCGCCCGATTCAATGGACACGGTCTCGTTGGTGGGACCGGCATAGACGGCCAGTTTGGCGCTGTTGGTCAGGGTCAGATCCCCGCCCACGGAAAGCGTGGCATTTGCGTTTTGATTCAAGCCCCCAACGGCCAGTTTTCCGCTGTCGGCGAGGGTCAAATCCCCGAGAACCGTCAAACGCACGGGATTGGTGGCATTGGCATCCAGGGGCGTTTGCGCCGCCGGATCGGTTCCGCCCTGCGCCGCCACCTTCAGGAACCCCGTGCCCTGGACGGTAAGCCGGTTCACGGTAGCCGTCGTGGCGATGGTGACCTCGGCCTGGGGAATGATCACATCGTCCGAAGCTTGCGGGACGCCGGGTGGGTCCCAACTGGCAGCATCGGTCCAGAGACCATTGGCCGCGCTTTCCCAGGTTTTTCCAACCGCATTGCCCGTCGTCAGCAACGAACAAGCTCCCAACAGAATCGTTCGCGACAAAAACCTACGAATCATGACACACCCCCAACTTACGACCCATTTCTCATGATACACCCCCAACTTACGACCCATTTCTTACATACTCTGATTGTACCCCCGGATATACGTTCCGGCAATTGTTGTTTTGTGATGTTTGGGCGCAAATTGATTACAATTTGTGATCTGTTTGACGAAGATCGCGATTATGGTATTCTATTTCAGAGCTGAACGGCTTTCTCAAGGTGTTGGCTTCATGGATGCAAGCAAGGATTTCTTTCTGTACACCCGCTGTATGGGACGCATGCGGCAGGCTTCACGGCCGCTTTGCGTAGGGACCGAAACGCAGAGACGGTCTTCCTATGGCCAGCGTGGACTCGATCGCAAGGACGAGCCGCATGCCATTTTCCAGTACACGCTGGCGGGGTTCGGCCGTTTTCGTGACGGCTCCGGATCTCATGAGATCGGTCCCGGCATGGCCTTTCTCTGCGAATCCCACGATTCCGACATCGCCTATGGTTATCCCAAGGGGGCGACGGCCCCCTGGAGATTCGTTTTTCTCGATTTCACCGGGCAAGCCGCGCTGGTTCAAACGCGGGATTTGATTCGGACCTACGGGGCGGTTTACCATTTGCCGCGCTGTCATCCGGTCCTGGAACGTCTGCTGGGATTCCGCCTGCACAAAGGATTCGCCTGCATCCTTTCGCAAGCGGAAGGCGCGCGCATGGTCAACGATTTGTTGATGGCCCTGGCCGGCAGTCGCGAAGCGTCCGCCGTGCATCAGCCGGCCCGGCAAATGGTCGGCCATGTGCATGCCTTCATCCAGGCCAACATGGATTGCGAATTCAGTGTCGGGGATATGGCCGCAAGTTTCAATATTTCACGGGAGCACCTTACACGGGTTTTCAAGAAGCAGGCCGGGATGGGCCCCTACCAGTATGTTCTGGCCAACAAAATCGAAGCCGCCTGCACGCTGCTTCGAACCACCGAGTTGAGCGTTAAAGAGGTGGCCGCCCACCTGGGGTTCGGCAATGTCGCCCATTTCAGCCGGGCCTTCAAACGCCGCATTCGTTGCACACCGGGAGAGTATCGTTGCAGACTCGCCAGCAACTGAAATCCATCGATGCCAGCCGATGGCGCCGGGGCCTCCGGTCTTGGAGAATTGGCGCGGTGGCGCTGATGCTGGTTTGCGAAGGTGCGCTTTATCGCAGGATGTTCTTCGCGGCGGTAGCGGTGGGAGTGTGGGAGTGTGGGAGTGTGGGGATGCCGGGATCGCGCGGGAGACCCGCGCAAAAAAAGGTAGGGCGGTGAGGCCCTTCACCGCCGGTTATGAGCAATGGTTGCATCTTTCAATCGAGATCGAGATCGAAATCGATTCTTTTGCGGCTTATCGGGATCGCGCGGGAGACCCGCGCGCGGCGGCGAAGGGCCTCGCCGCCCTACCCCTCAAACCTCAACCCTCAACCCTCAACCCTCAACCCTCAACCCTCAACCCTTCCCATGGCCTCAGCGCCCTACCTTTCCGACGCAATAAACTCCCGCGCAGGCACCGAGGCTACATGCTGAAGATGGACAGGTTTGTCATGCCATGCTTGTTGCAGATGTCCAGGGCCTGGACCAGCAGGGCATGAGGCGAATCGGACGTGCAGCGGATTAGCACGTTGGCGGACTTGCTGAGCGCGGAATAGCGTTCGATCTGCCGGTCCAGTCCTTGGAGGCTCAAGGGCCTGCCCCGGAAGATGAACCCGCCCCGGTGGACGACGATATTGATCAGATCGGGCTTCGACTCGGGGATGGCATCCGGATCCGGCGCGGGACGCGAAGCCATCAAGCGCGACAGGATATCTTCCTGCTTGAGCGTAACGATAAAGAAGATCAGCAACTGGAAGACCACGTCGATCATCGGGGTCATCTCGAGTTGCGGATCACTATCGTCGATTTTTACACGTCTGCGAGCCATGGCGTAAACTTTCTTTTCAGTGGCGGGTCAATCAGCGGCGGCCGTCCCCTTTATGCTCCTGGATGGCCACAAATCCGACTTTCCAGACACCATTCGCGGTACAGATGTCCATCACCGCCTTAACGTCCTCATGCCGCGCGCGCCGGTCTGCGCGGATCAGCACGGGGAAGGAACCGTGCCGATTATAGCGCGCCCGGATGATGTCGGCCAGACGCGCCCGCGTTAGTTGCGCGTTGTGAATCGAGATGCGGCCGCGACGGCTGACCTCGATTTCAATGGTCTGGACCGGTTGATTTTCGGAGGTGATGGTCTCGCCATGCTTGCCGTCCTCCAGGATGATGTCCGGGTTCATGTCCTGGGTCATCTTCAACGTAACAATGAAGAAAATGATGAGCTGGAACACGACGTCGATCATCGGCGTCATGTTCATCTCGCTGCCGGGACTCGATTTTCGCTTGGGCTTGGGCATGATATCGACCTCTCAGCGGAGACCGGCGGGGCCTCAGCCCTCCACCACTTCCACGTTGCGCAGGTCCTTGATCAGTTCGAAGGTCATGGCCTGCATGCGCAGGATGATGCGGTTGGCATTGTTGCGAATGGCATAATAAAACGCCAGCGTGGGAATGGCAATGGTCAGACCGGCCGCCGTCGTCCAGAGCGCCTGCGAAATGGCCAGGGCCAGGGCGCCGACATCGGGCGCGCCCGTTGCCAGGCCTTCGAAGGCCATGATCATGCCCTGCACGGTCCCGAGAAGTCCCAGCATCGGCGCCACGTTCGCGCAGACCGAAATCCAGGTGAGACGCTGCATCATGCGTTCGGTTTCGATGTCCGCCGCCGTACCGATGGCCTCCTGAATGATGTCGTAGCCTTCTTCCACGTGCCCGAATCCCGCCGAAAGGATATTGGCCAGCGGACCGGGTTCATCTTCGCAGGCCTTGAGGGCCTTGAGCACGTCGCCCTCGGACATGGCGCCCGTTACCTTGTCGATCAACGTCTGCGGCATGATCTTCTGCGGCTTGATCAGAATGCTGCAATCCACGATGAAATAAATCGAGGCGGCCGCGGCACCGAAAAGCGCCAGCCACAGGGCGAACCCGAGCCAGCCGGACCCGGTGATCACCATCCAGAATCCGGTTTTCGATTCGGCGCTGGGCGCATCCTCGGCCTGCGCCAACCCGGTGGCGGTCGACTGTCCCTGGGCTTCGGCCGCGGCCGGCTCCTGGGCATCGGCCGCATCCTGAGCGCGTGCAAATCCCTGAGAAAAGGCCAGCAGACTGGCACAAGCAATGGCGGCCACGGTCATATGTTTCATCTTGTCACTACCTCTATCTGGTTCTTGTTTTGTCTAACGTTTCCCTGCGCCGGCTGCTACGTTGTCGGCTGCAATCGTCTAATTTTCAGAGCATCCTGGCATATTCGCTGGCGGCGAACTTGGTGCGCAACGTCGTGCGCATCCGTTCGGCGTTCGGATTCTGTTGCAGCGCTTCAAACGCCTTGGCCGCCTTGAAGAGCGCCTCGGGCTGGGCCGAAACCACGTTTTCGTACAGCACGATCACCCTCAGGTACCCGTCCTTCAGAGCCTCCCGCGGTTTGTTCTGTTCCATCAGCATGTCGCCACGTCGAATCAGCGCATGCGCCGAAGCCTCGCGCCCGCCCTTTTGGATCGCTTGGTTCAACAAGGAGTTCAATTTAGCGGTTCGGCCTTCTTTTTGCAAGGCTTCCCAATAGACCGTGGCCAATTCCCCGGCATAGGCGGCCTCCGGTTTGCTGGCAATCACCATTTCGCAGGCCCGGATGGCGGAGGCGGGATTGCCCGCCTGCATGTGCGCCACGGCCAGACCGCGGGCGGCCGGCTCGTCCCATTGCAACATGGCGTAATCCCTGGCGATCTTTTCCAGCGTCGGGATGACGCTGGCGCCCTTGCCGGCCTGCACCGCCTCCAGCGCCGGGCGCAATGCGGTCGGTTGCGGCACCTGGATGCTGGCCACCTGGTCGGGGGGCAGTTCCAATTCGATTGCGGCGTTGCCGGCGCCAACGGTCGTGATGGTGTAAATTTTGGCAACCCCACGCCAACGGATGGCCCCCTGCAATTTGCGCCCTTCGGTCGTGGTAACGATTCCGTTAACCTGTCCGTGCAGCCAGGCGGCGGGCAACGCCAGCAACAGGGTCATGCATAAAACTTGTTTTCTCGTCTTCATAGTGGGCTCCCAAGTCAGGGCTTGCATAAGTTTCGCGGATTCATGGAGTGGCGGTTCCGGCCCCTTCCCCGCCCGGTGCCTGGCCCAGCTCGATGCGAGCCTGGTTCAGCCATGCGCGCACCTCTCCCAGGTAACGCCCCCTGGGATAGGCGGCCAGGTAGCTCTCGCAATTTTCGATGGCCATGCGCCACTGCTCATGATCGAGCAAGAGCGGAATGCTTTCGGCATAGGCCGTTTCCAGCAGCGGCCCCAAGGCCAAGTCGCCGGGATCGGTATTGTCGATGAAGGACTGATAGGCAATCAGCGCCATGCCACGACTTTCCGCCGCCTTCTCCTCCAGGCCGAATTCCTCCTCCGCACGGGCTTTGCGCGCCATGATGCGACCAATCTCGATGTCGCTCTGGGCGATTTCAAGGTTGTTGGTGCGTCGCTGTCGCACCGCCTTCATGGCGTCCACCGCCGTATTGAAGGCCAGCTTGCGTTCGACATCGTCGCGCTTGCGCATGCCGACTTCGCTGGCTGCCCGGCTCAACAACAGGTTGGCATCGACCATCAGCGTGATCTGGGGATATTCTTCGATAAAGTCCTTCAGATTCTTGACGGCTTCGTCGTACTGGCCACGTTCCAGCATCAATTCGGCTTGAAGCAAGCGCGCGGGGGCGAGGATGCCGACCGAGTTGGCGCGCGCCAACACGCGTTCCACCCCCTGTTGCGCCAGCTCGTATTCCCGCGCGTCCATCAGCACCTGGGCGGCCTGCAGCAGGTCCGAATCGCTGTATTTGGCGCCGGTTTCGGCAAACATTTGCCGATAGCGCGGGATCGCCTCCTCGCGCATGCCCAGTTTCATCAGGTTCCCGGCAATCATCGGCAGCGCGCTGCGGGCCTCCGGCGTGTCGGGATATTCCTTCAGCAAGCGCGACAGGGCTTCCTCCGCCCGCTCGGCTTCACGCAGAATCGTCCAGATCGACCCGATCTGAATGAGGGCCGGCGGCGCGAATTCCGAGCGGGGAAAGCGTTTCACCAGGGCCTCGTAGGATTCGATCGCGCGCCGCCGGATCTGCGGCACGCGGTCTTGCGGCTGGGTCACCTGGGAAAGACAATAGGCCGTATTGTACAGCGCCGCCTCCAACAGGGTGTCGTTCTTCTTGCGATCGGCCTCCCCCGCCTGGTAGGGATGGTCCGGTTGCTGCAGAATATCCGCCAGGTTGTTGTAGGCCACGGCGGCCCGCCCGATCCAGGCGTTGCCCTCGGTCTGGGCATTCTCGTTGGTCGAGGAGTGCAACAGGTACAGGGCATAATTCTTGTAGGCCTGGGCCTGGCGGTACTGGGCGCTCATCAGTTCCTGCCCCGGACGCCGCCGGTTGCCCAGGCGCTCCACGTACGCTTCGATGGCGGCGATGTGGTTGGTATGAGCGCCGGTTTCCTCGTAAATCGTCGCAATGCGGTTCAGGGCATCGTACGACCGCGGCGAGTTGGTGTAGACCTCGGCCACCTGCTTGAAATAACTCAATGCGGCCGCGTAATTCTTCTCCTGGTAATTCCGCTCGCCAAAGGATGCCAGATAGCTGACCGCCATGGGGTGTTCGGGGAAGAACTCGAAAAACCGGTCAAAGGCGGCGGCGCGCTTGTCGGGCCGCCCGGCTTCCAACCAATACTCGGCCAGGCGCACCACTTCGTCGCCGGCGGTCGAACGGGTCAGGGGATCGGCGCTGTAGCGTTCAGCCAGATGCCCCAGCACCATATCGGCATAAAGTTCATGCACGGGGTCGTCCAGCACCGTCTGAATGTAGCCGCGGGCCAGATCGCCCAATGCCGGAACGGCCTCACTGGCTTCCGGGAACTGATTCAGCACCATCCGCAGGCGCTCGATGGCTTTTTCAATCTGGCCCTGGGCGTACAGCAGCCGGGCGTCGCGATACTGAATCGTGCGCACCTTGGCAATCTGCTCTTCCGTCACGACCGTCTTGATCTGGCCCCCGAAATCGTCAACGATGATGCGCCGGACCTGTTCGGAACGCTCGCCGGCCTGGGCGGCCCAGGCACTTTCGGGATACTGCAAAAAGACATTAATGAAGTGCTGAAACGCGCCGTTGCCGGCCCGCTTGCCGTTGTCCTGCTTGGCGCCGACGAGCAACGCCAGCACCTCCTCGCGGTCATACCCGGGTTCCTTCATCAGGCGTTCGGCCTCCTCCTGCAGCAACACCGCCAGCAGGTAGCGACACTCCGCCATGGGGCTGATGCGTTTCAGGGGCTCTCCGGTCTCCTCCTGCTGCTGCACGAGCGAATCGTGAATCGTGCGCAGCGTCGGCATGTAGTCGTCCACCAGTTTCTTGGCCGCCTCGGCCTGTCCCCGGATCATGGCCACATGCGCCTTGAGCACGATGGCCTTGCCGAACCAGATATCCAGCACCCAGAGAAGCTTGTCCGCCAGCGCTTCGGCCTCCCTGAGCATGGCGTCGCGTTCTTTCGTGTCCGAGGTTTCCGTGGCGATCCGGATGGCGATGTTGGCCATTTCCGCCATGCACTGCCGTTCGATATGGTCCTCGATATCCACCTGCAACACCCGCTTGTAGGCTTTCAACGACCCCCGCAACTCCTTGAGGTACAACAACATCTGCGCATATTTGTACGCGGATTCGCTGTAAAAGCTCTTCAATTCGGGGGGAGGATCGGCAAACCGGTTGAAAAACGCCTCGTAGACCCCCTTGGATTCGGCGTATTTTCCGTAGGCATAATAGTAGTCGCCCAGGGAAAGTTTCATGGCCCACGCTTCGGCCGAATCCTGATCGGGTTCGGCCGCGATGATCTGCTTGACTTCATCGAACTTGCCCTGCGCGAGCAGCCCCGACAGCTTGAGGGTGGCAAAGCGGGCCTTGGCCTCGGGATACTTGGCCTCGAGCTCGGCAATCACCTGCTCCGCAAATTGCGGCAAGCGCCAATCCTGCAGTCCCTGGGCATACCGCAGCCCCTCTTCCAGCTCACGGTTGACGGACGGCGATTGCTGGGCCCCGGCAATGCCGCAACTCAGCAACAGCAACCCTGTCGCCAACCATCCGATTCGTCGCAAAAAAACCAATGCACGGCTCATGAGATAAACTTTATCCGATAATGGCAAAATCGGTCAAGCGGTTTGAGAGGGTGGTACGACGCTCGCGGACTTCGTTGTTGTGGATGGCGATGTGCACCGCCTTAGAGGACCCGACCAGGCATACGAGCTTGCGTCCGCGAGTTACGGCGGTATAAAGCAGGTTGCGTTGCAGCAATTTGAAGTGCTGCGTGGCCAGCAGGATCACCACGGCCGGGTATTCGCTGCCCTGGGACTTGTGGATGGTGCAGGCATAGGCCAGCACCAGTTCGTCGAGTTCGACGGCGTCGTACACCACGGGCCGATCGTCGAACCGGACCACCAGACGGCGTTCCTCCTCGTCCACGGCCTGGACGAAACCGATGTCGCCATTGTAGACGTCCTTGTCGTAATTGTTGCGCAACTGCATGACGCGGTCCCCGCGCCGGAAGAGGCTGCCGCCGCGCGCCAGTCCGGGCCCCGTCGGGTTAAGACAGGCCTGCAGCATGGCGTTGAGGTTGTCGGTTCCGAGCTGGTTGCGGCGCATGGGCGTCAACACCTGCACATCCGCCCGCGGATCGAAGCGGAAATGACGCGGGATCCGGCGGGTGACGAGTTCCCGCACGCGCTCGAGCGCCTTCTCGGGCTCGGCGGTTTCGATGAAAAAGAAGTCGCCCTCGGCACGACCGGTCTCGAGGGGTTCGCCGCGGTTGATGTGGTGGGCGTTGCGCACGATCATGCCCGAGGCGTCCTGGCGGAAGATCGCCGTCAGGCGCCGGCAGGGCACCGCGCCGGACGCGATCATGTCCCGCAGCACGTTGCCGGGCCCGACGCTGGGAAGCTGGTCGATGTCGCCCACCAGGACCAGGCAGGCCCGATCGGGGACGGCCTGCAGAAACTGGTCCGTCAGGCGGATGTCCATCATGGAGGTTTCGTCGACGATCAGGCAATCGACATCCAGCGGGTTGGCGGCATCATGCTCGAAGCGACGGTTGGCGGGCAGGTAGCGCAACAGCCTGTGCAGGGTGGTGGCCTCGCGTCCGGTGGCTTCCGACATGCGTTTGGCGGCGCGTCCGGTGGGGGCGGCCAGCCGCAACTTCAGCCGCCGCGCGCCGAACACTTCGCTCAAGGCGCGAATGATGGTGGTTTTGCCGACCCCCGGCCCCCCGGTTATGATCGACACCTTGGAGCCCAGCGCGGTCAACAGGGCATCGCGCTGGGCCACGGCCAGGGCGATGCCCATCTTTTTTTCGGCCCAGTCCACGGCCTTGGCGGCCCGGATCGGCGGAAAGGCCACCGGCGTCGCGCCGAGACGGCGCAACTTGTCCGCCACGCGACACTCGGCCTCGTACAGCGCATGCAGGTAAATCCGGTCTTCCTCGCGCACCAGGGTTGCCGCCGCGATTTCGTCCTTGAGGGCCTCGGCGAGAATTTCGACGGAAATGTCAAGCAGGTCCTGGGCCTGAAGCAGCAATTCGGGCTCCCGACAAAAGCAATGGCCTTCCTCGGAGGCGGTTTGGACCAGATACGCCAGCCCGGCGCGGGCGCGCGCCGGCGCGTCATGCGCAATTCCGATGCGCAGAGCGATGACGTCGGCGCTTTTGAATCCGACGCCCCAGACATCCCGGCACAGGCGGTAGGGGTTCTGCTTGACCACGGCGATGGCATCCGCTCCGTATTGCCGGTAAATGCGCGCGGCCTGCCCCGTGCCCACCCCGTGCGACTGCAGGAAGATCATCACATCGCGAATGCCGCGTTGTTCGATCCAGGAAGCCTTGATACGCTGGCGCCGCACCTTGCCGATGCCCTCGACCTCTTCCAACCGTTGCGATTCCTTTTCGATCACGCGCAACGTGTCGGCGCCGAAGCGGGCCACAATGCGTCCGGCATGCACCTTGCCGATGCCCCGGATCAACCCGCTGGCGAGATACCGGCGCAGGCCCTCGGGGGAGGTCGGCGCGACGCAAAGGATGCGGTCGGCCTGCAGTTGCCGCCCGAACCGCGGATGTTGCGCCCATTTGCCGCTGGCGGAAATCTCCTCGCCAACCCAGATGGCCGCACAGGTGCCGACGACCGTTACGGAATTCTCTCCCCCCTCGGCGGGTTTGACGCCGCAAACGGTGAAGCCGGTTTCTTCGTTGCGGAAGACGATGCTTTCCACGCTGCCGCTGACCCTGCCCGAAGCGTCATCGGTTCCGGGCGCCAGCTTGTCTGGAGAAGTTCTGGACATGCCGGCGGATTACCTGGTCCCCAGGGCTTCGAGGATGGCCGCGCCGAAACGCATGGCCCACTGAAACTGCTCCAGCCCAAAGGATTCGTTGGGGGCGTGGATGCGATCCTCATCGCGTCCGAAGCCCACCATCAGGGGGGCCGCGCCGGTATGTTTCCAGAGGTCGGCCACAATCGGCACGGAGGCGCCTTCCCAGAGGAACACGGGGCCGCGCGGGTCCATGGCGGTCAGCACATCCTGCGCCAGGCGCACCACGGGCGAATCCAATGGCAGACGGAACCCGGCGCCGCTGTCGTCGGTGTCCTCGATCGTCATGCGCAACCCTTCGGGAGCGTGGCGTTGCAGATGCGCGCGAATGTGTTCCAGGGCCTGCGCCGGATGCTGTCCCGGGCAGAGGCGCGCGGTCAGCTTAGCAAGGGCGGTGGCGGGAATGATGGTCTTGGACCCCGGCCCGGCATAGCCCGACGACAGTCCGTTGACCTCGATGGTCGGACGAAATCCGACGCGCAATGGCGCTTCAAGCCCCTGTTCGCCGCCGACCGGCGGCACCCCGGTGGCCTCCTGGTAGGCTTCGGCGTCGAAGGGTTCGGCCAGGGCCAGGCGCCGTTCTTCCCCGGAGGGGGCTTCAAGCCGATCCAGGAATCCCTCGACCGCAATGGAGCCGTCGGCGTGGTGCAACGTGGCCAGCAGGCGCGCCAGGGCCATGGCGGGATTGGGGGCCAGCCCCCCGTGCGATCCCGAGTGCAGGTCGCGCAAGGGACCGTCCAGACGCAGCGTCAGGTGCAACATGCCACGCAACCCGGCCGTGATGGCCAGCTTGCCGGAGGCATGCATGTTGGTGTCGCACACCAGCATGACATGGGCCGCCAGGCGGCGTTTGAGCTCGGGCAGATGGGCTCGCAGGACGGCACTGCCGCTTTCCTCCTGTCCGTCGAGCACCACCTTCAGCGTGGGCAGGGGGCGTCCGGACGCAACCAAGGCCGACAGCCCCTCGAAGAAGGCAAATGACTGTCCCTTGTTGTCCTGGGCCCCGCGGGCGTAAACGCGTCCGTCCCGCAACGTGGGCTCGAAGGGAGGCGTATCCCAGGCCTCCAGGGGATCGACCGGCTGCACGTCGTAGTGGCCGTAAAACAACACCACCGGGGCGCCGCCATTTTCCCCCCGGCGTTCCGCCAGCAGGATCGGCTGGCCGTCGCTCAAAAAAATGTCCACCTCGAACCCGAGATTCTTGAGGTAACGCTTCAACCAGGCGGCGCAGCGCGAACAATCGCCGAGACGATCCGGCTCGGTGCCGATGGAAGGAAAGCGCAACAGATCGAACCAATCCGCCAGGATACGTTCCCGGTGTTGAGTGAAATGTCTTTCGGCGAGGTCGGGTTTCGAATTCATGGGGTCTCCTCGAAGGCGAAGCGCAACTGATGCGACTTCCAGGGCGGGTTGATCAATTGTGACGGATGACGGCCACCCGCCAGTTGAAGCAAAACCAGTGCCAGGGGCGATGACAGTTCCAGCAGACGGCCACCCTGAATGCCGCGCCCCCTGCCGGTCAGGGGGGCATGCAAGGTCGGCAGCAAGGGCTCGAGAATCGCCATGTAGTCGGCGGGGATCATGGAACGCCGCAGCTCCAGCCAGGCCATGTCGACCAGCCAACCGGAGAGTTTTTCGGGCAGCGTTTCCGCCAGGGGCTCCGGACAGGGCGCGTCGCGCGCCTCGTTCAGGACCAGGCCGACCGCCCGGATGGCGCCTTTGGCATAGGCGAACACCAGATCGTCGCGCCGGACCAATCGCATGTTGTCGTAAAACGGGTTGCGGCGTCCGTCCGATCGACGGCGGCGGCTCCACAGGAACCCTCCCGCGATCTCCGCATCGTAGGTGCGGGTCTGATTGGCCCACCAATAACGCATCGTGGCCTCGCTCCGGGGTCAGGGTTGCGCCGTCTCCGCCAGGCCGACGGCGCGCCGGGGGTTTTCGTAGGTCAGTTTCCGGATCGCCTGCGCAGACAGACCGACCTTGTCGCGCAGGTTCTCCTCGGTTTTGGGCATGGTGCCGGCCGATCCGACCAGGTGCGAACGATCCGGCGCCCAGGCGGCCAGGTCCTCCCCCACCAGCACCTGCCGATGCCCCAGCCCGTACAACCCCGGTCCCTTGCCGGCGGCGGCCATGGCATCGGTCACGATCACGAAACGGTCCAGCCCGCTGGCCCGCAAAAACGTCGCCAGCATGTGGAAGGGCACATGCACGCCGTCGGCAATGCAGCAGAGCCAGAGGCGGTCGTAGAGCGACAGGGCGCGCTGGATGATGTTGTCGTGCCGGTGCATCTGCATCGGGCAGCCGTTGCCGAGGTGCGTGAAGGCCCGCAAGCCCCGATCGACGGACGCCTTCAGGCAATCCAGGGACGCGTCGGTGTGTCCGGCCGCCACGGTTACCCCCTGTTCCGCCATCCACTTCGTGACCTTGCCGCCCTCATCCTGCTCGGGCGCCAGGGTGAAGAGGCGCAAAAGACCGCCACAGGCCTCGGCCAACCGCTTGGCGCCATCGAGATCGGCGGGCCGGATTGCGAGTTCGTCATGCGCCCCCCGGTATCCAGCCACGGGACTGATGAAGGGCCCTTCGACATGAAGTCCGGCGATGACCTCGCGAGCCAGTGGACTGGCTTCGCGGGCCTTGACCAGGTTGCGCAGACGCCGTTCCATCAGCGGAATTTGTGCGGTGACGATCGTGGCCAGAATGCCATCGACGCCATCGCGCCGCAGGGTTCTGCAGGCCAGCTCGACATCCGCCACGGTGATGTCGTCCACGTTAAAATCCACGCCGCCATACCCATTCACCTGGATATCGAAATATTTATCGTTCATATCTGGTTGCCTCTTCCGGCGCTACCGCGCCTCAAGCCCGAGGGAATTCAATTTGCCCAAATGGAAATTGTCGCGTATTGTATCAGCCTTTCCCCCGGGAAACCAGCGATTTCACCCGGTTCCAAGGCGAGATGAGATTCACGCTCCCCACAATTTTGCTTGCGCCGCTGCTGTTGGCCAGCCTGGCGCTGTCGGCCCCGGCGGGACCGCGCGGCAGATTGCATGACCTGCGGGGCGGCACGATTCCGTCGCCCGCCGCCATGGCGTGCGACCTCAAGATCACGGGACGCACATCCTGTCCGCGGGCCATCGAAGTCGCTCGAATCGGGCGCCGGATTCCGCGAACCTTCTCCCGCGACCTGCTTTCGAACACCGAGGGATTCGAGTGGTACGTCAGCCGGCATTACGCGCTCAAGACCGATCTGTCCCCGGAGCAGGCCCAGGAAGCCCTGCAAATCCTGGAGCTGGGATTGCCGCATCTCGAAGCCATGTTCGGACGCCGCATGGCCACGTTCGAGGACCGTCGCATGGCGATGGTGTTTGCCGCCTCGCGCGCATCGCTGCAACGCGCCATGATTTCCGACCACCTGTACCTGTTGCGGCTGGGTGGCATCACCCAGGAAGGCATCTGGTGCGCTTACCAGTATGCCGGCAGCCCCTATCACAACCGCTACATTCTGCTGCACGAAGCGACCCATCTTTACCAGTACTGCCTCAGCGGCAACACGCGCCAGTTTTACGGGTTTTTCATCGAGGGCATTGCCGACTTCTTTTCGAGCCATGTTTTCGACCCTGCCACCCAGAGCCTGACGATCAACGTGCTGGACCGCGCGCCATCCCACAACCACCTCGTCCAGGGGCTGGAGGAATGGAACGCGCGGGACCGTCCCTCCTTCCGCCGTCTTTACCGGGCGGCAAACAATGGACGTGGCCTGGATGTTCTGATGACCGCTTTCCTGCAATCGACCCCGGCCTGGGAACAGCACTGGCGCTGGTACTGCGAACGCATTCTGCGACGGGGGCGTGCCGACGCAGACCCCCGGACGTTGTCCGATTGTCTTCTGACCGGGTTGTACGGTTCCTGGGGTGCGCTGGATGCGGCCTTCGACGCCTGGATGCAAAGGCGCCGACCCAGTTTCGAACAGGTTGCGTGGGGTTTCGACCAGGAAGGCGACACCCTGGTGAGCCATGCCCCCCGCAACGGACCGGAAGCCGTGATGCGGCTGCCGGCGCCGGAAGCTCCGGCCATTGACGACGCCTTCAGCCTCGACGCCCCCGCCCGCGGGCGCCACGCCCTGCGGGTGCGGGCTGAAGCCCTGTTCGCGCCGCAAACCGGCCCCATCGTGGGCTGCTCCTTTGCCGGCGCCCCCGACGGCACGGCGGGGTTGTGGCTGGGCATGCGGGCCAAGGCCCCGGCCTGGCGCCTGACCCTCGACACGACCCGGTGGGTGACGGTCGAGGGGCCGTCCACCAACCTGCGTCGGCGCCTGCCGGCCGTCCCGGGACTCGACCCCGATGCGCCCTGCACGCTGGCCGTGCAGCTCGGCGACGATGCCCTGCGGCTGGCCGCCTGGCAAGGCGACGACACCACCGTGCCCGTCCCCCCGTTGCGGCTGGCGTTCCCGCTGGAGGCCGCCTCGCGTCAAGCGCTCCTCACCGGACACGTCGCGGTCGCGGCCTCGCAGGCCGGTTGGCGCCTTACCCCGTTCGGCGCGCCCCTGAGCCTCCGCGCGCCCCCCCCGGGCATCCCGACAAACCTTCCGCTTCCCACCGTGAGGGACCCGGCGCCCTCCACGCGCTTCGACGCCTCCAGGGCCCTGACCAGAATCTACCGCGCCGAGCGCATTCTGGACGATTGTTCGCCTCCATCCTTGTCGATTGCCCGCGACCTGCTTCTCCAACGGGCCGGGGGCGCGCGTCCGACGCTGCTGCTTGACGACGACCTCCAGCGGACGGACTTCTGGCGCGGACTGGCGCGCGATATCCACGCAGGCGGGGCGACGCCATCCGTCCGAAATTCGGCCCTGCGCGAACTGGCCGGGCTGGAATTGCGGACCACCCTGTCGGGCCCCGACGAACCGGGACGGGTGATCTTCCTGGCGGCGCTGACAACCGCCGCTCCCGGTCCGGTGCGCGGACGACTCAACCTGTCGGTATCCGGCAATGACACCGAGACGCGCCGGTCATCTGGCGTGCGGCTGGCGCCCGGCTCCCAGGCCGTCCGGCGCCTGGCCGTCCCCCCGCCAGGGGCAAGCGCGGCGTTCCGCGCCCTGGCACGAACCGAAGTTCAGTGGCTCGATGTGCCCGTGGCGCTGCAAGCCGAAGTCCTGGGCAATCCCGGCATCCGCACCTGGTGGGTTCTCGGCCCCTTCCCGGTCCAGACCGAGGCGGAAGGCCCCGCACCCTTCCCCGGCGATTTCCCCGACCGTCCCGACCTGCAAGCGATCTTCACGGCGGAAGATGGCACCTTGTTTACCTGGAAAATGGTTTCCCGCCCCCCCGGTCTGGCGGCGGATGCCGATCACCTGGTCCACTTCACGCGAGTGTTCCGGCGCCAGGCCAACGACTGCTCGGCCTATGCCTGGACTTCCCTCGTCGCGGACCGCCCACAAAAAGTATTTCTCAGCCTCGGCGCCAGTGATAGCATATCCGCGTGGGTCAATGGACAACCCGTGCACGAGGACCGGATAAAACGCGAATGGGCGCCGGACAACCTGCGGATTCCGATCGCGCTGAGGGAAGGCAAGAACACCATCCTGCTGAAATCCACACACGGACAGGGGCTCTGGTTCCTGTCCGGTCGCATCGAAACCGCCACGGGGCGCCCGGCGCCCGGGATCATGCTTGACTAGGAGATGTACCGTGAAAAAGACGCAAATGCACATCGAACCTTGCCGTCCCAGGTGGAAAGGCACACTGACGGACCGTGAGCGCTTCGTGCGCCAAATGCACTATCGCGCCATCGATCGCTGCTTCAACATGGAATTCGGCTACTGGGAGGAGAATTTCACGGTCTGGCCCCTATTCCGCGACCACGGCATCAAAACCAATGCCGAAGCCGACCTGTTCTTCAATTTCGACCGTACGGCCTCCTGCGGCGGCTCGGTGTGGCTCAACCCGCCCTTCCCCAACGAAGTGGTCGAAGAACGCGAAAACACCCGGATTGTGCGCAACGGCGACGGCCTGCTGGCCGAAGTGGCGCTGGACGGGCACAGCACCATCCCCCATTACATCGGGTCTTCCGTGGTGACGCCGGACGACTGGAAGCGCTGCAAGGCCGAGCGACTGAACGTCCACGCGCCCTGCCGGCGCATCGATGTCGATCGCCTGCGGCGGCAACATCCCGCCGAGCGCGATTATCCGCTGGGCGTGAATTGTGGCTCGATGATCGGCAAGATTCGCGACATGCTCACCTTCGAAGGCCTGGCCTATGCGGTATACGACTATCCCGACATGGTGGAAGACATGGTGGAAACCTGCTGTCAACTGGTCGAGAACGCGCTCGACCAGTTGCTGGGCAAGATCGATTTCGACTATGCCTGCGGATGGGAGGACATTTGCTTCAAGAGCGGACCCATCGTCTCGCTGGATTTCTTCACCCGCGTCGTGGTGCCGCGCTACAAGCGCATCGGCGACAAATTGCATCGCCACGACATCGACCTCTGGTGGATCGACTGCGACGGCGACGTGCGTCCGCTGCTGCCGGGGTTTCTTTCGGCGGGAGTCAACTGCCTTTTCCCCTACGAAGTCAACAGTTGCGTGCATCCGGGAGAACTTTTCAAGCAATACGGGCACGAGCTGAGGATCATGGGGGGGGTGGA
>CAZIUM010000030.1:0-20429 GCA_964542285.1 uncultured Lentisphaerales bacterium | reverse complement strand
TTTCAGTCCGAACACCGCCATGATCTCGCGGTCGCCATCCATTGTGATGGTTCCATTCGAGACCTGCGAATGCGGTGTCGCGGGGTCCGCCGGATGGGCCCAGTGCAGGAAGGCATAGTCATTGGTAGGCGAAGCCGTCAGGGACACGGACTCGCCCTGGTTGTAACTGTGCACCCCGATGGGCGGATTCAACTGCTGGTGGTTGCCATCGCTGCTGACGGTCAGATCGACCTGGATTTTGCGGAAGGTGGCGCGGATATATTCGCTTCCGGCGGCGAGGGTCAGTCGAGCGTTGGGACTGTAGGGGTCATCCAGAAGCATGTCGCCGGAAGGAATGACCACCCACTTGTCGAAAACATAGCCGGAGCCTTCCAACACGGATACGTTCAACTGGTAAATGGCCGTGTCTCCGGCGTTGTCGGTGACATCGCTGGCGACGGCCGTACCGTTGGGAGAGATCACCTCCAGGAACTCGCCGTCGCTGCCGAAGGCGGAGGCATAGGTTCCGGGCGTGTCCATGCCCAGGCGCAGGGTAACCAGGGCCGCGGCACGGCCGGCGCCCATCACCACGGCGCAACCGACCAACAAGGCCAAAGCGCGACGCGCGCGCAGGAACAGGATATCGATGTTTTTCATTGGTCGCTCCCCTTTTCAAGGTTTTCAAGTCGGGCGCGCAGGGTTGCCAGCCGTGCCTGCCGTCGGTTCAACTGCTGCATCTCTTTTTTCAGGCCTCCTAAAAGCGGTTCGTTGCGCAGGCGCTCATCGTATTGTCGCCGCAAATCCAACGATTGCTCGAAAAGCTTACGCAGCTCTGCATCGTTTTCGCGCAACTCTTTTTCCTGGTCCGATATTCTTTCGCCCAACTGGGACATTTTGCGGGCGTTCTCGCGCATTTCCAGCCGGATCCAGGCCACGCGGTTGGTGGCGGCCTCCTCTTCGCCCGGCATGGGCGGACTGGGTTCGGTCCAGATGTCCTCCTCGGCCAAGGTTGTCGCAACGGAGGAGGGAGTCTTGGCGTCGGCTTCCCGATCCTCCGCATCGCCCGACGCTTGCGGAGTTCGCGGACCACAGCCAGGTCCCGCGAGTGCCAGGCACAGGCCGGCGAGGGCGACACCGTTCCATCGCATCGGCAAGCGCTTATTTTCTAGGTTCAATTGCATGATCTTTTCGAAGGGTTATTTTTCACTGTATCAGGGGGTTAATCGAATCGCGCGGAAGAAACGCTCGGCGTCCGCCGGCGCGGGGTTGGTATAGCCCAGCACGCCATCCGCGGGAGCGGTCAGGGTGCCGGTGACATCGATCCAGATGCCGGTGGGCGTTGGAGCCGACCGCAGGACGTACTCGCCGCCGGAAACCACCTCCCACTCGACGATGAGGGGGTTCCAGCGAATCGTGGTGATGGCGAACGGCCCCGCGGGCGCTTCGACGTTGAACAAGGCCCCGGAAACAAAGGGATCGGGGTCCTGTGGCAATTCCTGCATGTCCACGGCACCGCGGATGCGCGCATACACGTCGCCCAGGTCGCCGGGCTGCACCTCATAGGCATAGGTATAGGTCGTCGGCGAAACCCTCGTCATCAGATGCTCCAGGGTTACGGCGCCGCCAAAGAGTTCGATCGTCACGTTGCAGAGCGAGCTGATATCCTCCGAGAAAACGGCGGTCAGCAGAACCGTCGCCCCGGCCTGCAGCGGCCCAGGATCGTCGGCCGTCAGCGACATCGTGTATGGAGCCGGCGATTGGGTGGTAAACAACACGCCAGATGGGTAGGCCACGGGATCCTGCTCAAAGCCGGCCAGGTTGTAGGCCCCGCTCAAGGTGCCATAGACATCGCCGGTGTCGTCGCCCTGCACCACGTATTCGATGGTGTACAACGTGGGCGACTGGCGCGTCATCGGCAGGGGCGGCGTCACGGCGCCGCCGCTGAGGGTCAGGGTCACGACGGAATCCGGGGCGATGTCCTCGTCGAACACGGCGCTGATCGTCACCAGGGTCTCCGGGGCCACCAGTCCATCGGGCAGCGCGGCCAGGGATATCACGCCGGGGGGCGACACGGATGGGGCCAGCGGGTTCAGCGGATCGTCGCCCTGGTTCATATCCCAGAGATCGCCGGCACCGTTGTCATTGCTGTCCGGATCGAGCGGATCGGTTCCGGCGCGATATTCGCCCAGGTTGGAGAGGCCATCGCCATCCGGATCGTCTGCCGCGTCGTTGATACTGGAATCGAGTCCCATCACGTCCTCCCAGACATCGTCCATGCCATCGCCGTCTACATCCAGCATCAGTTCCATCCAGTAGACACGATCGTTGCCGGTGTCCGCCGCCAGCGCACGGTGCCCGACTCCTGGCACCACCCGCACCCCCTGCGGCAAATTAAACCGACCGATCGCGTCGCTGCCGTCAAGGCGTTGGTTCAAGGACTCATGGGGGTACACTCCCAATCCATTGCCGCTGGAATCGAGAATTTGCAGGCGTTGGTTGATTTCTTCCATGACATAGAGGCGACCGCTCTCGCCGACGGACATTCCCTGGGGCGCATCGAACTGGCCCAGTGCGGTGCCATTCCCGCCAAAGGTGGTTTGAAGCGCTCCCGTACCGACAGCGCGTTTTTGGATGACATCGTCTTCGACATCCGCCACGTAAATCCACCCATTTTCATCGTCGATTGCGAGGGCGGAGGGGGGCGACCTGAAAAAGAGGGGGGCCAAGACAACAGGGTTTGCGCCGTCGGGGTCCAGACGCTGCAGGCGGTAATAGCGCGCCGTCGGGGTGGGCTGAATCAACTGCGAGTCCACCACATAGAGGAACCCGTTGGCATCCGCGACCACATCGGTGATGGTTTTGAAACGTCCATCTTCATTGGGGTATCCGCTGGTGCCGAAGGGGGGAACGGCATGGGCCAGGGCCGCGTTGGTGACCCGGGCATTCGCGTCGGTCAGCAGATCGAAGACCAGCACGCGTTCGGCCGCATCCTGGCCGTCCAAACGTTCGGTCGCCCCTCCCACGATGAGCCGGGAGCGGGGGGCATCGACGCACAGGGTACTGGGATCGAAACGATACAGCCCGGTCTCACCGATCGCCCGGTCCAGGGAGAACGTCGGAGCGCCGGAATCCGCATCGAAGACCATGATGGCGCCTTCGCGCGACGGGAATTCCTGACGCTCGCTGGTCGCCAGGATGGAGGCGCCATACAGTCCGGCACGACGCGGGCGATGCAGGTCATTTTCCGGCGCCGCGTCCAGATTGTTGCCGGTGATCAGGGCCATGGTCTCGAAGGAGGGCAGCCGTCCGTCCGCGGTCGCGCGGGGATCGAGACCGTTTTCAATGGCCCAGCCGTCCGGTATCGTATCCCCGTTGCTGTCGCGCCGATACTGCGTGGGACGGTCCACCACCCAGCTCTGGAAATCGTGCGACTGCATGGCCGCATCGGTCAGGACATACGGGTGCGAGTCGCCATAGGCCACGGCGGCATCGAAATTGGAGGCATCCCAGGCGCGGGCATAGACCACGGCGCCGGCGGGCAGGTTGTGGCGAAACGCGCCGCGGAAACGTCCGAGATCGGCGGCCACGTCTTCCGCGCCGAAGCGCGCATACGGGAGGCCGTTGTAACGCGAGTACAACACGCTGTCGTCGCCACCGGGCGAGCCATCCGGCTTGGGTGGATCGATCTGCCCATCGGCGCCGGCATGAATGATCTGGTAGAGCGTGGAGAAGCGGTCGCCGTTGCCGGCCAGAGGCCGTTGCAGCCAATCGACCACCCCCACCAGCGCTGCGGCGGTGAAAATGCGGTCGCGGGGGTCGGGCGGCAGGCCATCCACCTCCAGGGGAATGGCATTCGCCCCCACCTGCACGGTGCCCACAAAAGCGCGATGCGTCAGGTACACGGGGCTCTGGACAAAATCCTGGGCCGGCGCGGTTTGCGCCATCACCACGCGATTGCTGAGGATGTCGCCGGGACCGACATGGCCATAATAAACGGTTCCGGTGGTGGCAACCGCCAGGGCATTGTCGGGGGAGCCGTACTTCCCCGCCGCGTCGTAAATCGTCTGGGTCGAAGAATTGTAGACAAAGGTATCGAGCAGCGTTTCGCTGTCCGGTTGCAGGGGATCGGGTGTTGCGCGCAGCAGCCAGATACCCGGCGTTTCCAGGCTGATAAGGCGGAAATCGTCCACATAGACCCCGGCGCCGTGCATCGGACCGAAAATTGGGTGGTCGCCTTCATAGCGGTCCGAAACCATGCGGATACGGAACGTGGCGCGCTGGTTGGCAAAGGCAGGCGGCAGGTCGAGGACAAAGCGTTCCCATTCCCCCCCGCTGGAGCCGGTCAGGTACAGGCCCGGCAGCAGGTTGATCCAACCGCTGCCGATATTGCCCTCCACGACGGCCCAATCGCCGTAGCCAATGTCGTAGGCCAGGCGGAAATCCAGCACGGGGGAATCGGCCAGGTGGACTTCGGGCGATTGCAGCCAGGCGTCCATCATGGCGGGATACTGGTTGCTGAGCACCGTCCCCCAGCAATTCTCCCCGCTGAAGGCATTGGTGGGCCAGAACAGGAACCCGTTCACATCCGGCGTGTTCGGGGGGGCGCCCAGTTCCCAACCCCGGGTGGTGATTTCCTGGTAGACATTGGTCGAGAAGGTCCAGGAGCCGATTCCCTGCTCGAAATCGTCCAGAACCTGGGTGATGACAAACGGCACGGTAAACAGGAAGGGTTCCGATACCGCGTTTGGATTGCCCATCAGATCGTTGACGGCCGCATCCTTCAACCGCAGCACGATCCGTCCGTAATCTCGGAACCCCTCGATGGCGACCAGGAAGCGTTCGCCTCCGCCGGAAACCCGAGTGACCTGCGCGCCGGCGACGGTGGTGCCGGTGAAGTCGATATCCCCGGGATCGAGGCCCACCGCGATCTCGTCGAAGCGCAATTCGCACAGGGCATAGCCTTCCAGGTCCAGCGTTTCGCTTCCGGGCACGATGGATAGCAGCTTGAACCCGACCGAAGGCGGCAGACTGTCCGGCAGGCGCTCGCGCCAGGTAAACAGCAGCCCCTGGCGATCGGCCAGTTCCATGGTGCCATGGAGATTGTTGGTTCCATTGAAGGTATACGTGCGGTCTAGGAAGGCGCCATGGTCCTGCAGTCCGACGGTGGCGGCGCGGCCCGCTCCGAAGGCATCGTCCTGCGCAACCGTACGATAGTGGAAGGCGATGTCACTGTTCTCGTCCTGGTTGGCATGGAGCACCACCTGGAAATCGATGCGCGGTTTCGGCGTCGCCATGGACTCGCCCAGCGCCATCCGTTCGAAGGTCACGACCAGCCGTTCCACCCCGTTGGTCAGGTGTTCGACAAACACGCCGGAGGTGCCGGGAACGTACTGAAGATGGTCCCAGTACGGCAGAATCAGCGGTGCGTCGCCATCCGGCATCGGCAGGGCGTCGTTGTTTCTCGTGGCCGGTTGTCCGGCCACGGGGGAAAGCGCGCCATGCTCGGAAATGAAGACCTGGGAGTACGTCTCGTTATAGAAACGAAAATCGAACGGCACGGTGACCGGCAGGGTTCCCAGGTCGGAAAAGGACCACTCGACGGCATTGACGCCCACTTCGGTCCATTCGTAGGGCTTTGACTGAAATTCGTAGTTGTAGCTGACCCTGAGCAGCACCTGGCAACGCAAGGGGGGCTCGTCCGGATCCGTAAGATTCGAGAACACCAGTTCGTTGGTGTAGGTTCCCCGCGGCAAGCCGTCGGCCACGGAATTGACGGTGGCGGTCAGGGGATCGGATGCCGCCGCGGCCAGGGTGCCGCCGGGGGTGGAGACATCGAGCCAGATATCCCCGTCGCTTTCCACCGTCACGTCCCAGTCCAGGTCGTTGGTGGTGGCATTCCGAACGGTGTATGCGATCGACTCGGGGCTGAAGGGACCGCCGGGGGCGCCGACCATCTTGACGGGGGCGTTGGGGGTCACCAGCAGGGCGCGCAGTTTTTGGATGGCGGAAGGCAGATGAAGTTTCCCCCCCGTGACGGTAATGCCCTGCAGGTCCGGAATTTGATTTTCGGGTTCCCGGGCCGCATCGAGCAAGGCGTCGCGGATCACGGTATAGGACTGGTTCGGATTGAGACTCCAGAGCAGGGCGGCGGCGCCCGAGACGTGTGGGGTGGCCATGGAGGTGCCGCTCATGCTTACATAGCCGCTGTTATCGTTGTGTCGGCAACTGTAGATATCCTGTCCCGGCGCTCCCAGGTCAACCGATTCCGCGCCATAATGGGAGAAACTCGAACGGATCAGGGGATCGCCGTCCGTCAGCGAAGCGACGGCAACGATGTTGTCGTTGCTGTAACTGGAGGGATAATGGGGATAGAGGTCGTTGTCCAGGGAATCGTTGCCGGCCGCCGCGACAAAAAGCTGGTCGGATTCGCGGGCCATTTCGAGCGCATTCCTCATCAGGACCGATTCGCCCCCCCCGCCCCAACTGTTGTTCGAGAGATGGATGCGCGGACGTCCATCCCTGCCGTCGAACCAGGCAATATACTCGACGGCCGCGGCCAGGCCGGCCGTGTCCCCGTAGCCGTCGTCCGCCAGCCCCTTGAGGGCCACCAGGCGCACGTTCCAGTTGACGCCCACGATGCCCAACCCGTTGTTGCCCACCGCGCCGATGGTCCCGGCGCAATGGGTACCGTGGCCATGACCGTCGGAGGGGTCGTTGTCGTTGTTGACAAAGTCCCAGCCGTACAGATCGTCGATAAACCCGTTGCCGTCGGTATCGGTGCCATCGGGCACCTCTCCGGGGTTGATCCACATGTTGGCAGCCAGGTCCTCGTGCTCGCGATTAATGCCGGTATCGACGACGGCCACGACGATTTCTTCGCTGCCGGTGGTGATGTCCCAGGCCTCCTCGGCTCCAATCGCATGGGCCGCCAGACCCCAGAGCTGGCCGGGATAGGCGGGATCGTTGGGAACGGCATCGATCTTGACCCGGAAATTGGGTTCGACGAAGGCCACGCCGGGAGCTTGCGCGATCCGTTCGGCGGCGTGACGCAACTGGTCGAGACTGCGTCCCGCGGGCAGGGCCAGGCGTTCGGCGGAAAGCTTGCGGTAGCGATGGGTGACGTGCGCGTCAACTTCGCGATAAGCCTGAGGCCGGTCCGCGCCGTCCGGCGTATGGCCGGGCTTGTAGCCCACGACGAGCTCGTCCGGTCGGATATTTTCCAGGGACAGGCGATCCCATCTGACATGCGCCATGGCCCGCGGCGCGGGCGCGGCCTGCGACAGCATCGCCCAAAAGGCCCATAGCGCGGCCACCCAAGCCAACTTCCAATTCATTCTAGCGCTCATTCGGGCGATCTCCCCTGTTCCCGCCATCCGCCGCCGGATAAGGCAGGCGCCGCTTGCTTCGGACACCATGGCCGGCGCCCGTGTCGTCTTGCGGCGGTAGTTTTCGTTGCCGATCCGGAGGCGCATCGAGTTTCTCGATGCGCAAGGTGGCATCCAGGTCGTTTAATTGAACCGAAGCGCGGGTCTGTTTTTCCAGCAGGCGCGCCAACGGAGGAAATTCGGACAAGCGTTTCTCGTAGGCCGCGCGCAACGTGCGAACTTCCCGTTCTTTTTGCCGAAGTTCCCGACTCAAGCGTCCCAGTTCACGGTCCTGCTCCGGCGCCGACCGGCGCACCTCGGCAATTTGTCTCGTAACATCCCGCAATTCCCGCGCCAATTCGGTCCGCTTCGCGATCGCTTCCTCGGCATTCGGGCTCGCCTGAGCGTTCTTCTCGGCTTTCGTCCCCGGCTCGGCGTTTTCCTCGGCGGCGGACCGAGTCAAGCCCCCGAAAACCAACGCAATTCCGGCAAACAACAACCAAACCGTCACGCGCGAACGCGCCCCGGCCGGTCGCAAAAAATCCAAGTTGGCAAGGGTTTTATACATGAGATTTCCGTCATTATAGCAAGTCCCCACGGGACGGGCAAGCCGACGAGCATTTTTTTGGCCTGTGCGTTTGACCGGGTGTTTGACCGGAAATTCCCGGTCCTCTTGATCCACGCCGGCTCCCTCGCCGTGGGGATTCACCGCTTTGTTCTTTTAACGCGGCGCAGATGTAAATTATTCACGGAAAGAGGGGAGGACGGAAATTCGGCCGGACGGAAAGGATGGAGCGGGCGATGGGAATCGAACCCACGTGGCCAGCTTGGAAGGCTGGAGTTCTACCATTGAACTACGCCCGCAAGGGTGCAGAAAACCGCGCAGTTATATACCCGTTGCGCGCGGACGTCAATCCTGAATTCCTGAATTCCTGTTATTCGGGCACGGTCTTTCCGGCGCGGAGGCTCGCCGGGGGGAATTCAGACAAGAAGTACGGAGATCAATGCAGCCCCGGCACATGCACCGAGACCTGGTGATCGCGCTGGTCATCCAGCAGCGGGATGCGATCGTCCGGCAGTTTTTCCCCGTCCATGACGACTTTGGACGGATTGCCCTTGGCCACCTTGATCACCGTAACATGATACACTTGCTCCCGGAAGCGATAATGCAGCACGAGATTATGCCAGGCTTCATCCGGCAGTCGCGGATGGACGCGCAGAAAATCCCGGGTTCGTTCCAGCCCCAGCAGGGTTTCGGTCATCAACTGGTACATCCAACCGGCGGCGCCGGTATACCAGCTCCAGCCACCGCGCCCCGTATGGGGTGCGGCCCCGTAAAGGTCCGCCGTCATGACATAGGGCTCGACACGATAGCGGGCGATGGCCTCGGGCGAATCGCCATGCCGGATGGGATTCAGCATTTCGAACAACTCCCAGGCCGTCTGGACGTCGCCCTGCAAGGCAAAAGCCATGACGGTCCAGATGGCGGCGTGCGTGTATTGCCCACCGTTTTCCCTCACGCCCGGCGGATACCCCTTGATGTACCCCGGATCATGCTCGGTCTTGTCGAAAGGAGGCGTGAACAACAGGATGAGGCGATCCTCGTCGCGCACCAATTGCTTCCGCACGGCGCGCAGCGCCCGCGCGGAACGATCCCGTCGCCCGGCGCCACCGATCACCGCCCAGCTTTGACTGATTGCATCGATGCGGCATTCGTCGTTGGACGCGGACCCCAGGGGCGTTCCGTCATCGAAATAGGCGCGGCGATACCACTGGCCGTCCCAGGCCTCGGCTTCGATGCGGGCCTGGAGCGCCTTGCGCTCGTGCAGGCACAGATCGGCAAATTCCAGGTCGCCGCGGTTTCGGGCGACCGGCTCGAAGCGCTTGAGCGTATGGCACAGGAACCAGGCCAACCAGACGCTTTCTCCCTGTCCCCCGATTCCCACGCGGTTGAGTCCGTCATTCCAGTCGCCGCAACCGATCAGGGGCAGGCCATGGCGTCCGAACCGCAAGCTGCGCCGAATCGCGCGGCGACAATGTTCGTATACCGGCTCGGATGCGCCGGCATGGGCATGCTGATCGTATTGGCTTTCCTCGCCATCGGCGAGCGCGCGCCCTTCCAGGAAGGGGGCCGACTCGTCGAGCAACGTTTCGTCGCCGGTGAATTCAAGGTAGCGCGTCACCACCAGCGGCAACCACAGCAAATCATCCGAAAACCGGGTTCGCACCCCGGCGCCATCCGGCGGATGCCACCAATGTTGCACGTCGCCTTCCACGAATTGTCGTCCGGCGCACAACAGGATGTGTTCGCGCACGATCTGTGGCGCCGCATGCAACAACGCCAGGCTGTCCTGCAACTGGTCGCGGAAGCCGTAGGCGCCGCCCGACTGGTAAAAGCCGCTGCGCCCCCAAATACGGCAAGAGAGGGTCTGGTACAGCAACCAGCCGTTGGCCAGCATCATGAAGGCCGGATCGCCGGGTTTTTCCACATGAAGCGCTCCGAGCGAACGGTTCCAATAGTCCCAGACGCCTTCCAGCGCCGTACGCGCGCCGGCCGTGCCGCCGTAGCGTTGGCGCAACTCCCGCACGGTGTCGACATCGCGAACCGCGCCCAGGGTGAAGACCACTTCCCGTTCCTGTCCCGCGCCAAGCTCCAACACGGTCTGCAGAATCGCCGCCGGGTCCATTCCGGCGCCGGTTCGACCGGAAAGGCGCACCCTTTGCAGCGCATCCGGGGCGGCCAACGATCCGTTGCGGCCGATGAATTCCATGCGATTCCCGCTGAGGATCGCATCGGGTTCGCTGCAGGTTGCAAACACCACCCGATCGTGAAACATCCGGTTGAAATAGTTTCGAGCCAACAGGGCGTCGGACTGGCTGTCGACTTCCGTGTTGATGTGTGGCAGATTGGAGTGGCGCCATTCGCCCAGGACCAGTTCGTGGTACGAGGTCAGAGAAATGCGCCGGGCACGGGTCGAATGGTTGCGCAGCTTCACGAACGCAAATTTCACCGGCGCGTCGATCGACACGTAAATCCAGGTTTCCGCGGCAATCCCGTCCTCTTCATAGTCGAAAACCGTATAGCCGAATCCGTGGCGGCAAACATATCCGTTGCGACCGGGCGCCGGACGAGGCGTCAAGGACCAGTACCGACCGCTGTCTTCGTCGCGCAGGTACAACGCCTCGGAGACCGGATCGCTGACGGGATCGTTGTGCCAGGTGGTCAGACGGAACTCGTGGGCATTCTCGCCCCAGGTGTAGCCGCCGCCGCTTTCCGTAACGATCGTGCCGGCATGCGGGCTGGCGATTACATTGGCCCAGGGTGCGGGGGTCTGCTCGCCCGGCGTCAGCATGATGACATATTCGCGCCCGTCGGGGGTGAAGCCGCCGGGGCCGTTGACGAACAAACGTTCGCGTTCCGGACGTGCGGCGGGCTTGACTTCGGACGGTTCCGTTTCCGGGACCTCCAAGAGCGGTGGGAGACGTCGCGGCACAAGGCGCCGTTCGATCTGTTCGCTGAGGGTTTCCGCGGAATCGGTGAGCAGCACCCTGGCCACGGACTGGAAAAGGATCAGGTCTTCCTCGGACAGGTTTTCAATGCGACGCACAAAGACGCCTCCGGGCCGATCCTGCAATCCGGTTTCGGGGCAAGCATGGATGGCCGCAACGATTCGATCGTTAAGCGTGGCGCGATACCCGGAGAAATCCTCGTTGAGAATCACCAGGTCGCTCTGCAAGCCCTTGATGCGCCAGTATCCGTGAGCGCGCAGCGCCTCCTGCACCAGGTCCATGCGACGGATGTTGCCGATTCGCAAGAGCACGATCGGCAAATCGCCGGAGATGCCGAAGCGCCAGAGTCCTTCCTGTCCCAGCCGGTTGCGCACCAGGATATTGGACGACGCCCGGTTGCGGGGGGTGCTGAAAAGCACGGACCCCGCCAACCGACCATAAAGCTGGGTTTCCGACTCGCTAACATTCAGCAACCGCAGCACGATCTGGCTGTGCGACCAGGCCATGTCGAAAGCGCGGTCCACGAAATGACTGTCACGATACTTGTCGATCAGGGCCAGGGCCTGCTCGCGGGTGGCGGCGGCGCCGGTGACGTAATGCGCCACGGCCGGCTCGTCCACATCGACATCGATCACCGAACGGATGGCCGCAATGGGATCGAGCACCGCCCCGGCGGTGTTGGACAACTTGGCGATGGTTCCCTTGGGCGTATCCATGGCCAGCGGATTGCGCGTGGTGCGTCCCCGCCCCAGGAAACGCTCCCGGTCGGTTTCGTACGACACGTCGCCGTGGCGCCCTGGAACGATCATCAGGTGAAAGACCCAGATATCCTCTTCGGACGCCTCCCTTTTCCGGCGGGAACAGAGGATGGCCTGGGCTTCCGGCAGGATTTCAGTCCGAACAAACAGGTTGTTGAAAACCCGGTGCGCCAGGTCGGCGTTCCGCGGCGCCAACACCATCTCGGCATAGGAGGTCAGCTCGATGCGCCGGCGCCCCTGCATCTGGTTGCTGAGCTTGATGCGGCGAATCTCGACATCGTCTTCCGGCGAGACGCAGATTTCCGTGTGGGTTTCGATCTGGCTGTCACGCCGTTTGAATTCGGCGCGTCCCTGGGTGAAAACAGCCTCGTAATGCTCGGGAGTGCGTGCGGTGGGATGGAAGGCGCTGGACCAGACGACGCCGTCGTTGACATCGCGCAGGTACACGAAGCTGCCCCAGTGGTCACGAGTGGCATCCTCGCGCCAACGAGTGACGGCCAGATCGCGCCAGCGGCTGTACCCTCCTCCCGACTGGGTCACCATGACATGATACCTGCCATTGGACAACAGGTGAACTTCGGGAACGGCATTGTGCGGATCGGTGACGATGCGCATCGGAGCCTCGGTATCGATGGGCACCGGCGCCACCTGTTGCGATTCCCGTTCGTGGGGTCGCAGCGCGGCCGAAACATCCGGGATGCGCTCCCGCAAGAGCATCTCCGTCGCGCGCACGACCGGATCGGACATGAAACGGCGCTGCATCGCTCCCTTGTGAAGCACATGCGACATGGCCAGCAATCCCATGCCCTGATGGTGCGACATGTAGGAACGCACCACGGCGCGTTGCTTGCCGCGCGGCACCCTGTCGGGGGTGTAATCGATGGCCTCGACCATGCCGTACTCGCCCAGCGCCTCCTCCTGTTCGATCAACCGCTCCAGGTTGGCACAGGCCTCGTTGGGCGCGAAAGGCAGCGCCAGCAGGGTAGCGTAGGGCGCCACCACGAGATCCTCGGCCAGCCCGCGCTTGAGTCCCAGGCCCGGAACACCGAACGCGCGATACTGGTAGACCCGTTGGGCATCCGTGGCGTGGTAACACGACTCCGAAATTCCCCAGGGAATGCGTCGGCGTCGGCCATAACGGATCTGGCGGTCGATCACGCCACGGCAAGTTCGTCCCAACAACGTGTTGGGGTGATGCTCCATGAACAGGGCCGGCATCAGGTATTCGAACATCGAACCGCTCCAGGAAAGCAGTACCGCGCCCCCCGGCCCGTCGGTCAACAAACGCCCCAGCGCAAACCAATGTTCGGGCGGCGCCTGGTCGTCGGCCACCAGCAGGAAGCTGGTGGTGCGCGCCTCCGAAGCCAGCAGGTCGTAGCAGGAGGGATCCAGCCGGCGCGCAATGACATCGAACCCGATGCTCAGCAGTTTGCGTCCGGGGTTCATCAAAAAGCGGAAATCCATGGCCGCCTGCATTTCAACGGTTCGCTCGATCAACAACTCGATGCGCTGCAACAATTCGGTGGCCCGGTGGCGGGAATCCGGCTCGGCCACGCCACGCTCCCGGCCAGCGGTTTCCGCCATGGTCGGGCTGGACAACGGATCGTCGTCCGCCGCCCAGGCGTGACTTGAAAGGTCATGGTCGCGACACTGGCTCTCGAACGTCTCGGCCCACCGCGCCAGCGTCTGGAAGGATTCCGCATCGGGAACGCGCCGCCGCAGCCGCTCGGAGGCCCGTACCAATTGACGCAGTCGTTCGCGGGAAGCCGAGGTGTTTTCCGGCGGCGCGACCAACCGCAATTCGACCTCACGCAACGCTTCCATGAATTCCGGCGAAACGTCCGAACCCGCCTCGTCGGCAATCACATTCACCGTGTCGCGCAGGCCCTCCCAGACCTGCGGCGGCACGGCGGGGCTGTCGCGCAGTTCGCTCAACCCGTTGCGCAACGTAAGCAAGGCGGTTGCCAGGTTGCCGCTGTCGACACTCGAGATATACAAGGGCGGCAAGGGACGCAAGGTACGCGTGTCATACCAGTTGTAAAAATGTCCGCGGTATCGTTCCAGTTTGTCGAGCGCATCCATCGTTCTGGTGGTGCGTTCCAACAGGCTGGCGGTGGACAGGTAGCCGAAGTCCCAGGCCGACAAATTGGCCAGCAGCCCGAACCCCATGTTGGTGGGGGAAGTGCGCGACGCCACCATCGGTTCCGGTTCCTCCTGGAAATTGTCCGGAGGCAACCAGTGATCGTCCGCGCCGACGAAGGTGTCGAAATAATGCCAGGTCCGTCGCGCAATCTTGCGCAACAACCGCAAGCGTTCCGGAGCGATCGTGGGCGCCACACGCTTCAAGGGCCGGCTGATCCACCAGGCCGCCAAGGGCGACAGCAGCCACAACAAGGCCACCGGCAATGTGGCCGTCCAGACGCCGGGATGGATCGTCAACGCCAGTTTTGCCACGCCCATCCCGAGCACCGGCGCGAACCACATTTCACGCAGGTGCTCGGAAAGCCGACGCCGCAGATTGCGCCGTCGATACTGGTCCAGATGCCACAGCATCAACCCGCGTTGGCTGAAAGGCATCCGAAACACCGACAAACGCATGGCATCCAACGCGATGAAGGTTTCGTAGGGCAACAGCGCCAGTTCGAAAACCGGCACAACCAACTGTCTCAGCATGGCCAGGCTGCACGTGCGCAGATGAAGCCGAAGGCCCCGTTCGCGGGGCTTGCTCGCCACCAGGGTCAACGAACGCAACAGCCCGGTCAATCCCAGCACGGCCAGGGCGAACAACGTCCAGACGCAGGACGGACGCGGCCCCCACAACCATCCGCCGATCAACAGCCCCAGCAGCGTCGGGGCGAACAGGGCACGGCGCACATTGTCGAAAATCTTCCACTGGCTGAGCAGCGAAAGCGGGTTTTTTTCGGAGGTTCCGGCGCGGGACGGCACCCGCCGCCACAGCCACTGAACGATCTGCCAGTCGCCACGCATCCATCGATGCCGGCGGCTGATCTCGCCAAAATAAGTCGAAGGGGCGTCCTCGAAAAGCTCCACGCAACCGAGCAGAGCCGAACGCGCATAGGTGCATTCGAGCAGATCGTGACTGAGGATTCTGTTTTGGGGCAAACGGCCTGCCAGCACCGCGCGGAAGGCATCCACGTCGTAAATGCCCTTGCCGACAAACGACCCCTCCCCGAAGAGGTCCTGGTACACATCGGAAACCTCGCGGGCGTAGGGGTCCAATCCCGGTTCGCACCCCTGAAACTGCATGAACCGGCTCCGCTCGGCCACCGTTGGCCGCACCGAGGTGCGAGGTTGCAGAATGGCGTAGCCTTCCACCACGCGACGACAGACCGTATCGATCCGCGGCCGATTGAGCGGATGGGCCATGGCGCCCACCATGCGATGTCCCGCCCCTCGCGGCAGATCGGTGTCGGTATCGAGGGTGATGACGTACCGGACCTTGCGCAGGACCTTCAGGTCCCCGACGATCCGGGCGAAATTCTTGCGCGAGTTTCCTCGCAGCAGGTCGTTGAACTGCTCCAGCTTGCCACGCTTGCGTTCGAACCCCATCCAGCATTGATCCACGGCATTCCAGACCCGGGGTCGGTGGAAGAGGTAAAAGGATGTGCTCCCATCCTGCCGCGGGTAGCGACGGTTGAGATGTTCGATGCCGGCTTGGGCAAGATCCAACAACGCGGCATCTCCAGGCAGCGTTTCTCGCTTGGCATCGGGAAAATCCGTCAGCAGGGCAAAGCGCAACTGGGGATCGCGGTTGCCCAGATAACGGATTTCCAGCGCCTCGAGCATGCGCGCCAGGGCCCGGCGGTTGGGCAGCAGCGTGGGCACCGCCACCATGGTGAGGCATTCCGGCGGAATGCCGTCGGAGAAATCCAGTCGCGCCAAGGGCTGGGGCGGCATTTTCACGGTCACCAAAAAATTCATCAGCGACAACGCCAGCGAAGACGCCGGCACCAGGCATAACAACGTCCAGAGCCAGAAAGGCCCCTGAACGGGCGTCACCCCTGAAAGCCAGGCAGGCGCCATGGCCGTCGCCATGGCGAACAGGCCGATCGCCCCCAGGTAGACTCCAACCCGCGTACGCCGTCCCACGTTGGCGCAGACATGCTTGAAGCACCAACGACAACGAATGGCACGCCGAAGGTCGCGCCGACCGTTGCCCACCAGATAGTAGCCCACGTGGTGCGTTCGTCGGTCCGCCCGCGACCGGGCCGCGGCGCGGACGGCCAGTTCAAGGGTCGCCTGGGCCACTTCCGTTTCGGTCTTGCCGGCCCGTTTGGCCAGTTCCTCGATCACGTGCCGATAGCGATCGCGCGTGGCGAAATCCTGATCGGCATGGGCCCCGGAAGGATCGCGCCGTAGAATGCGTTCGACATGACTAAGCTCCTCGACGAACTTTTTCCAATCCATGGCGCCAAGAAAGCGCAGGCTGGCGATGCTGTTGGAGATCGAAAGGTGTTCGGCCGCTTGCACATGGCCATCGGCATGCAGACGTTGCGTCGTGTTGGTGGATTCTTCGGCCAAGGCCTGTTCCAACCAGTTCGAGACAAAGGTCAGGGAGGGCCCCTGCCCTTGCAGCCGTGAAGTGAATTCTTCCAGGAACGGCGCGCTCAACCTTGGATGGGCATCCGCGAATTCCGCCAGCAGGTGAATCACCTGCTTGGACCCCATCTCCGCGGCCGAAAGCATGCGTTCGGCCCAGCGAATGCCGCTTTCCTTGTCGCGGCGGCGATCGGCAATGCGCACCGCCACACGCCGCAGATTCTCGATCAAGCCCAGGCGCAGTGCGATCGGGAAAGCCCACAGTTCGCCCAGGAGCAACGGCTGCGCCGTCTGGTAGGCCTGCAGGAACGCCGTGGAGGTCTCGGCATCCAATTGCCCGTCGAGATGCGCGATCAAATCCGACGCCAGGGCGTAAATGCGCGGCAACCCTTTCATGGGGCCCTGGGTGAGACGCGGCAGCAACCGGCTGTAGGTGCTGGGCAGATGCTGACGCGCCAGATGAATCTGCTGCTCGATCATGTAAAAGTTGTCGAGCAGCCATTCCGCCGGGGGGGTCATGCGCCGGCCGGACGTCTGGGCTTCCACCAGGACGTCATGCGCCTCGCGCAGGGCGCGCGTGTTTTCCGCCAGCCGCGGCAGCAAGCGGTTGGTTCCGGGACCGAAATCGGTTTCATGCCGCTCGGCCAGTTCCCTTGCAAAGCGCTTGAGCTGCTCGATACTGAGCAGTTCCGCGCGCAACGGCTCCTCGCCGAACTCTTCACGAGCGTGTCGACGCCGCCGGGAACGGACATTCGATCCCGTCAAACCGTTCAGCCCTAGCTTAAACCATTTTGCCATTTGCTTAAACCATAGCAAAAATGCCCGGCAATGACAATTCTGTCCCTTCACTGAGAATCCCTATGCCAGGATCGCGACCGCGATCCGGATCGCAGAGGGTCAACGCCGAACCCCCTTCCACCGGATTGAAGCGCGTGAAACGATCATCGCAGCAATAGGATGAACCCCTTCGGCCGCCCATCGACGAACCGGATCGTGCCGGGGTCGCCGGGTTCGTACCCCGGTCCTCCCTCGGCCGACACCAAGGCCTCGAAACGGGGGAAAGGATCGGCATCGAGTTCCACGCCGGGCATGTCGTCCCCGTCGATCAGTCCCGATTTCACCGCATCGCTCACCCCGAGCCAGACCGCAATCCGGCCGCCGCCGCCCCCGGCCGTGTACCAGTTATCCGGGGGCGGAAGCGGACTGGCGCTGTGCTTGATCGCCTGCCCGCCGTCAACTGTCAGAACGGCCCCCGGACCGCTCGAAAGCTTGGTGGCCGACACGAGAATTCCGCCGCCGGAACCTCCGCCGCCGCCGGTCGTCAGCGATTCCATTCCGCAGGCGCGGAGGATGCCCTCGAGAACGAAATCGCCGGCCTCGATCCACACCAGGCCGCCGCCGAATCCCGCGGCGGTCGGGTCCCCTCCTCCCCCGCTTCCCGGCAGGGTGGGAGCAAAGGCCAGGCCGTAGGTGTCGCCGCCGATCCCGCTGCCATTGTCTCCCCCACGACCGCCGTAGCCGCCCCCCGTGCGCTTGCTATTTCCCGCGCCCGGTCCGGCATTCCACTCGAATCCCAGCCCATCGGCGTCGAATCCTCCATTGGTCGCCACCGTGAGCGAGCCCACCCGAAACAGCACGGACCCGCCATCCGTGGAATGGGAATGCGGATAAATCCAGGCCCCGTTCTCGACGGCCAGTTCTCCGCCCACGTCGACCAGCCCCCCGAAGGCGCGTTGCGCCCCGTTGGTTGCGGAACTGTACACCGAAAGCGCCCCGCCGGTCCGAACCGTCACGGTGCCATTCTGCACGACAAGATCGCCCCGAACCCCCAGGTGCCCCCCGTCGCCGATATCCAGGTCGTTCGTCACCGTCAGCACGAAGTCGGACGGACCGAAGTGGAAGGAACTGTTTCCGATCGACAGGCTGTCCACGGACCAGGCCTGCATCCCCTCGGGGAACAGGTTGATCGCACGGAATTGACCGCCGCTCAGGTCCGGCGACAGGAGTGCGGCATCGGGGGTCCACAGGGTTCCCAGTTGCGGACGCAACGGCCGCCCCCTCACGAGCCCGTTCAGGTGCGCCCCGTCGTCATATCCCGCGCCGATGCCGGCGGCAAAAGCGGGAGCCAGCGTGTTGTACTGCAGGGCGATTCTCCCGCCGCCGCCGGAATAGCCGTACCAGGCGCCGGAAGACCCATGCCAGGTTCCGCCACCGCCCCGCGCTTCCAGAAAACCGGTCGCGGCCCCCTCCAGCACATCACAGCGAACATCGATCCCTCCCCCGGACCCGCCGGCCCCGCCGGTGCCCCAGGTACGCAAGCCATTGGCGGTGATCGTCCCGTCCAACGTCACGCGACCGGAAGCCGCAATTCGCACGCATCCGCCCCCAAAGCCCCCCTGCAGGGAGGACCCTCCGCCACTGCCGGGCTGGTTGGCCACATCGACCTGGCCGTAAACGGGGCCTCCGCTTGGACCGCCGCCGCCGCGTCCCCCGTATCCTCCGCCACGGGAAGAGACCCCGGCACCGGGCCCCGTCTCCGAGCCATAGCCCCCGCCGTCGGCGTTGATGCCGCCGCCGGCGCCGATCCAGACGTTCTCTGCCTCGAAAAGCGGCGTGCCCCCATCCGTTTCGTGGGCATAGGGATAGATCCAGGAACCCGCGGCCACCTGGATATCGCCCGTCACGCTGACCCGCGCTCCATGGGCTTCCACGTTTCCTTCCGTCGGGGAGCTGTAGACGTGCAGGGTCCCGCCATTGGTCAGGGACAGGTTGCCGCCCAGGGTCACCAGCTCGCCGTGAACTCCGAGTCCTCCGCCCGAGCCGATCCGGACGTCGTTGGTGACCGTCACCACGAAATCGGGATCGGCAAAGGTCAGCGACGCGTTGCTGATGACAAGACTCGATACCGACCAGGCCGTTGGAACGGCACTGGAGAAGGATACAAGCACATCCCGAAACTGTTCGCCGGAAATCATTCCGGACAAAAGTCCCTGGTCCGACAGGTACAGGGTCCCCTGCCCGGCGCGATGACGAAACCGATACTCGGCCTGGTCGGCATTGCCCACGCCGGGAGTTGCCCGGAACCGCACGGCGGTCCCCCCCCTCCAACTGATCGTACCACACGGCGATTCTTCCGCCGCCGCCGCCGGAGTGACGGACCCCATCCCCCCACAAGGGTACCGACCCCCCTCCCGCGCTGATCAGCCCGGTCGCGTCCCCGGCAAATTCATGACAGGTAACATACACCGCGCCGCCGGAACCGCCCCCGCCATAGCGCCGTCCGTCGGCGCCGTCCGCCAGGATCGGCCCCTTCACCTCCACCCGTCCCGTGGCTTCAATCCGGACGGCGCCCCCCCGGCCCCCTGGTGGGGTTCATTGCTGGAATCGTAGGAACCGCCGCTGCCGGGGATTTCGGGACCGGTCGCGGATCCGTAACAGGGAGGAACGTCGACCGCGCTGGGGCCCCTCCCGGCCTTCCCGCCATGGGAAGCTCCGGTTCCCGATGCCGTGGCCGCCCCCGGCCCGTTCAGGAATGCGTACCCAAGCCCCACCACATCCATCGTCGCGCTTGCGCCCAGGGTGAAGTTCGAACAGACGATCCAGACGCGATTCGACATCTGGGTTTCACGGAACGCCGGCGGCAGGGTCACCTCGCCCCCCTGCAAATCCACCTCGTCAGCTCGCAGCCGTGTCGTCCAGTTGCTGAAGGTCAGCGTGCCGCCGGTCAGCGTGAACGCGGCCAGCGCAGCGGTTTCGTTGGTCAGCCAGATCGATCCCGCATCCACCGTCACTTCCTGCGCCGCGGCGGGCACCCCGGCGGACCAGTTGGCGCCATCGAACCAGTCGGTGCCGTCGCCCAGCCCCGTCCAGGCGTTCGGGGCACCGTGGGCCAACCCGCCCGCCATCAACACGATCCCGGGAATGACCCCCAACCAGCGAAATTCCGCGTGTTTTTTCATTTTTAGGCCTTGTCTCTGAGAACCACTACAAGTACAGGTACAGATTCTTGACAAAAGCCGTGATACCTTCAAGATGTTTTTCTATTTCTATTTGTTTCTCTTTTCTTTTCGCGGAACCGGGCGAGTACGAAAGAATTCACCTCCATCAAGGAAGAAAGACGCTTATGATTCGGATAAATCCGATTGTACGTTCCGAGCAAATTCAGATTGTCGCCTCCCTGGCCCGGGAAATCTGGACAAGCCACTACCCCCCCTCATCGGCCGGGAACAGGTCGACTACATGCTCGAAAAATTTCAAT